>DAHVTI010000026.1 GCA_027324255.1 Bryobacterales bacterium
ACGGTGCGCGGCAAGCAGGACGGCAGGATTTTGAAAACGATCCTGGAGTACGCCGAACAGCGCGGGCTGTCCACCGGAGTGATCACCGACATGTCCATCGGCGACGCGACGCCGGCGGCCTGCTACGGACACGCGAACGACCGGGCCAAGCAGAACGAGCTCTTCCTGCAGATCTTCAAGCCGCGCTTCGGCGACGGCCCGGACGTCGTGATCGGAGCGGGGCGCAAGAACGTGATGGGATCGAATCCGCAGGCCGTGGAGCAGGCGGCACGGCAGGCAGGCCGGGCCATCTATGCCAGGCTGGCCGATGCGCCGGTTTCCGACACCCGGCCCATCGTGGTGCAGGACGGCAACGTCGACGTGCGCGCCGCTTCGCTGCGGGCCATCAGCCTGCTGTCGAAGAACAAGCAGGGCTACTTCCTGATGGTCGAGTGGGACTCGCACACCGACAATCCGCGGAGGGGCCTGGACAGCCTGGTGGCCCTCGACAAGCTGATCCGCGAAATCGCGTCGCGGCCCGACATGAAGGATACGCTGCTGCTGTTCACCGCCGATCACTCCTTCGACCTGCGCAGCGTCGGCGGCAAGCAGGGCGAGCCGCTGTTGAAGGGCCTCGACGAATGGCAGAAGTCCCACACGTCCAAGGAAGAGATCCGCATCCCGGCGCTGCGGGTGGGCCACAGCCACACGGGTGAGGAAGTGGTGGCGGCGGCGCAGGGGCCGGGCGCGGAGCGTGTGCGCGGCTTTATGCCGAACACGCGGCTGTTCCAGATCATGCTGCAGGCGTGGGGCTGGAAGCAGGACGCGAAGTAGCTATTCGTAGCGCAGGGCTTCGATCGGGTCCAGGCGCGAGGCCTTCATCGCCGGTACCAGTCCGGCGATGAGGCCGACCACCAGCAGCACGCCCGTCGAGACGGCGATGGAGAGCGGGCTGACGGTGAGGTGGATGTCGCCCGTGCCGGTAGTGTCCCGGAAGGCGGGCCCGAGGAAGGGCATCGCGCCGATGATGTGGGCGGCCAGAACGCCGAACACCATCCCCAGGAAGCCGCCGGCCGCCACCACCAGGCACGCCTCCACCAGGAACTGTTTCAGAATCATGCCGCGCACGCCGCCGAGCGCCTTGATCATGCCGATCTCGCGGGTGCGGTCGATGACCGACGCGAGCATGATGTTGGCCAGGCCCACGCCGCCGATGGCCAGCGTCAGTGCGCCGACGAAGCCCAGCAGCAGCTTCACGGCCAGGCTCATGCCGGTGACTATGTGCATGAACTTGGAGAAGGCCAGGACTTCTACGGCCTTCTCGTCGGTCGGCGAGAACCGGTGCACTTCGGCCAGCTTGGCCCGCACCATCTGAATGGCGCGCTCGCGCGAATCGGGCGTGGCGGGCGTCCAGACCAGGAACCACGGGTACTTCGTGTCGCCGAAGACGCTGAAGCTCTCGTAGGGCATGAAGACGCACTGGTTGTCCTGGCGGTTGTAATTGGCGATCTGCAGCTTGTTGTCCATCACCCCGATGACGGTGTAGTGGATGCCATTGAGGATGATGTCCTCGTCCACGGCCGGGGCGCCGCCGAACAGTTCCCTGGCCACCGTGGCGCCCAGCACGACCACGCGGTTCTGGCGCAGGCGGTCGTCCTCGTTGATCCAGCGGCCGTCCACGATCTTGATGTTGCGGACGATGGAGTATTCGGGCCAGACGGCGCGGAGGGACACTTCTTTTTCGCGGCCGCGGAACTGGGCCTTCACGCCGTTGCGCATGATCTCGGGCGAGAGGTGCTCCACCAGGGGCACGCTCTCCTTGACCATAGTGGCGTCGGCGTATTCCAGGCGGATGCGGCGGCCCGTGCGCAGGCCGCCCGCCTGTTCGCTCGTCTGGCCGCTCATGGTGAGCACCAGGTCCTGGCCCACGGCGGTGAAGGCCTTCACCAGGGCGCGCTCAAAGCCGTTGCCGTAACTGATGAGGATGACGAAGCAGGTGACGCCCCAGGCCAGGCTGAGAGTGGTGAACAAAGTCCGCTGGCGATGGAAGCGCAAGGCGGCCAGGCTTTCGGAAAAAATGAACTTCCACGACATGGCTTACCTCTCGTACCGCAGCGCTTCCACCGGCGTCATCTCCGCGGCGTGCTGCGCGGGCGGCAGGGCGGACAGCACCGCCACCACGCCCAGGGCGCAGGTGGCGAACACCAGCATCGGCCAGTGGATGGGCAGCCCGGCGAACATCGTGGGCATCGGCAGGGAGTTCACGGCCGATGCCAGGCCGAGGGTCAGCAGCAGGCCGCCCACGCCGCTGAGAGCGGCCAGGAAGACGCCCTCCAGGAAGAAGTCGAGCAGGATGCGCCGCCGCGTCGCGCCAAGGGCCTTCTTCAGCCCGATCTCGTTGGTGCGCTCCGCCACCGCCATCATCATGGTGTTCATGACGCCGACGCCGCCCAGCGAGAGCGTCACCAGCGATACGACGGCCAGAAAGATCTCGCCGGCGTTGAAGATGGAATCGAACATCTGCGCGCTCTCGATGGAGTCGAACAGGCGCAGCGCGCCCTTGTCCGTGGCAGGAATCCGTGCACCCGGCCCAGCGCGGTGCGGACCTGCGTTTGAGCCTCCTCCCAGCGCGCCACATCCACCGGGCGGTAGAGGAAGCCGTTGACGCGGTCCTCGGCGTAGACCAGCCGGTCGGCCGGCATGTCGCGCAGCAGCGTGCTGGTGGGCACCAGGATCTTGTCGTTGTCCCAGCCATCGTAGGAGCTGTTCTGTTCCTTCTCGCCCATCAGCCCGATGACTTCGAACGGGTAGTTTTTGAGATAGATCCGCTCGCCGACGGCCACCGGGCGTTTCTCGAAGAGCTGCTTGCGGACGCTGGCGCCGAGCACGGCCACACGGCGGCCCTCGCGCACGTCGGCCTCGCTCACGCTCCGTCCTTTTTCCACCGGCAGGTTGCGGAGCTTCAGGTATTCGGGATTGACGCCCAGGGTGAGGAAACGGCCGGAGTTGAAGGCGCTGCGCGCCGGCACGTCATAGGTCTTGTGCTCCGCCGAGAGCACGGCCACGGCCGGACAGGTTTCGCGGATGATATCCAGGTCCCGCTCGGCCAGCCGGATGCGGCGGCCGGCCCGCTGCCCGCCCGCCTGCTCCTCCGTCACACCGCCGAAGACGAAGACGATGTTGTCGCCGATCTGCGCCATGTTCTTCCGCTGCCCCTGCCGGAACCCGTCGGAGAGAGCGGACATCAGCACCAGCGAGGCGATGCCCCAGGCGATGCCGAACAGCGTCAGGAAGCTGCGCAGCTTGTTGCGGTGCAGGTTGGCGAAGGTCTGACGGGCCAGGTCCACGAACATCTCGCCGGGGTGCATGGTTCGGTGGCGGCGCCGGGCGGCCGGCAGCGCGGGCCGGCGCCCCAGTGTGCTGACGATCTCTGGCTCGAGGATGGCGCTCACCGCAAAATGACCTTCAAACAGTTACTACGCTTGACCCGGGCGGGATGTTCCGCCGGTTTGCCTGCCGGAACGCGGTGCCGCACTGCCGGCCCGCGGAGCCGGGATGCGAGGAGCCGTTCTGGCACAATGGGGTCAGCCATGTCGATCGCGGGCAAGATTCCCGGCGGCCCCGGCACGGGTCTGGTCTTCGATGCGGCCTTTACGCGCCACGACCCCGGCGCGGGCCATCCCGAGTCACCCGATCGGTACCGCTCCCTCCAGATGGCGCTGAGCCGCAGCGGCCTCATGGAGCGGTTGAGCTGCGTCCCGGTCCGCGAAGCCACCGACGACGACCTGCACCTCTGCCACACTCGCGCCTACCTGGCGACGGTGAAGCACGACATGGCCCGGAAGGCGCCGATGCTCAGCACGGGCGATACGGCTCTGGGCGCGCATACCGAAGCGGTAGCCCGCCTGGCCGCGGGCGCCGCGCTGGCCGGGGTCGACGCCGTCATGACGGGGCGCGAACGGAACGTCTTCGTGGCGGTCCGCCCGCCGGGCCACCACGCCACGCTGACGCGCGGCATGGGCTTCTGCGTCTACAACAACGCGGCCCTGGCCGCCCGCTACGCCCGCAAGGCTTACGGCGTGGACCGCATTCTGATCGCCGACTGGGACGTCCACCACGGCAACGGCACGCAGGACATTTTCTACGAGGATCCGTCCGTTTACTACTTCAGCACTCACCAGTGGCCGTGGTATCCGGGCACCGGCGCCGCCAGCGAGACCGGCGCCGCCGCAGGCAAGGGCCGCACGCTGAATTGCCCGCTGCGCGCCGGGGCCGGACATGCGGAAGTGGCCGGAGCCTTCCGCCGGAAGCTCTTGCCGGCCATGGATGCCTTCAGGCCCGCGCTGGTCATTCTCTCAGCCGGTTTCGATTCACGGCGCGGCGACCCGCTCGGCCGGTTTCTGTTGCGCGACGAGGACTTCCGGGAATTGACGGAGATCGTGGCCGAGATCGCCGGCCGCTGGGCGCAGGGCCGCATCGTGAGTATTCTGGAGGGCGGCTACCACCTCGACGGCCTGGCGAAGGCGGTTCTCGCCCATGTGGAAGCCTTGCGGCAGGACTCCGACGCCACGGCTGCGGATCCGCAGACCCGTTGAGGACAGCGCGTCCGCCGGGGGCCGCCGGACAAAGAAAAAAGCCGGCCGCTGTTATGGCTGCAGCGGCCGGCTGGCTAGAAGAAGATGAGGCGGAGTGGGCCCCAATCTAGGAGAGTGAATAGATGATTGCTGTATTCCCGGCAGGATCAGTATAGCCGCAAGCGGGGATAGGTGCAAACAAAATCGCTCGAAAATGTTTTTCTACATGACGCGGCGGCCGGATGCCGCCACCGGGCCCCCGGCCGGTCGCCGGCTTCGCGTCAGCGGCCTTCGGCCGCTTTTTCGATGGACACGTTGTGGGCTTCCAGGGTGGTGCCGAGGGCCTGCTCCAGCCCCGTCCTGGCATCGCGGTAGGCCACCAGGGCGGCGGTCTCCGAGGCGTGCGCGGCGGTGAGGCTGCGCTGCTGCTGCACCACGTCGAAGGGAGTGGAGGAGCCCAGTTGGAACTTCTTCTGTTCGGCATCCAGCAGGAGGGCGGCGAGCTCGCGGTTCTTGGCGGCCGCCTGGTAGCGCGCCCGCGCCTGCTCGATGGCCACTACCGCGTTCATCAGGTCCACCTGGACCTGGTTCACATCCTTCTGGACGCTGAGCTGGCTCTGCCGGAGCTGCAACTGGTCGATGGCCTGGTCGGCCGAGGCCTGGCGGTTCCCCAGTGGGGCCTGGAAGAAAGCTCCTCCGTTCACCGAGGGGAAGTTGCGCCGCAGGCTCTGGCCCATGGCTGTGCCGAGGCCGCCGATGAAGTAGGGGTCGGGTCCGGAGCCGTTCGCGCGGGGCGTGCCCGCCAGACCCTGCTGGCTTGTAGAGGCGAAGCCGACCAGCCGCGGCAGCAGCGCGCTGCGCGTACCCAGGGCGGAGACTTCGGCCGACTCCAGGCTCGCCTTGCGGAGGGCGATGTCGCCGCGATTGGCCATGGCCGTGGCCACCATGGCCTCGATGGGCGGCAGGTCTTCGCGCTCGGGCAGGCTCAGACGGTCGGTCGGAATCACCCTGGCGGCCGCCAGGAGAGGCTCCGCAATCCCGTTCCGGCTGAGCAGGCTCTTCAGCCGCAGTTCGTTCTGGCTGAGAGCGGTTTCCGAGATCACGAGATCTCGCCGCGCGGCCGCCGCCTGGCTCTCGGCGGGAATCAGATCCGCCCCGGCCAGGGTCCCGATCTCGACGCGCCGCTGGCTGTCCTTCAGGAACTGTTCGGCGGTCTCCAGCGCGGACCGCTTGGCGCGCACGTCGTCGACGGCACCAACCAGGGCGTAGTAAGCGTTCAGGACGCTGTTGACCACCGCGATCACCTGGTTTTTGAAAGTCAGCGGGGCGGTGCGAAGGTTGATCCGCGACACCGTGATGTTGCGTCCGTTCACGGCGCGGCCAATTCCCTGCAGCAGGTTGTGCTGCAGCGTCAGAGTCAGGCTGGTGGCTACGGACGGGTTCAGGATGTTGCTGGGAGAATTCTCTTTCAGGTCGTTGGCGCGGAAGCTAAACGAAACGTTGCCGCCGCTCAGCAGGCCCTGCTGAACGGTGGTGGTGAAGTTCCGCTGATCCTGGACCAGGGCGGCGGTGCGGCTCTGCACGGCGTTGGACTGGGGGATGGTGCGGTGGCCGAAGGTGGAGGTCTGCTGGATGGTCGGGTCGAGGTTCTGGGTGATGGGGCCGATCTGGGTGATAGCGGCATTACCGGTGCCGCGGCTGATGGCGCCCGCACCGCCGCCGCCGCTCACGCCGGCCGCGGCCTGGCTACCGAGCACGCCTTGCCCGCTGGCGACGGATCCGGCCTGAGAAGCCCCGCTGGGCACGCCGGGCAGGGCGCCGCCGGCCTCGGCGCGCGTCACGCGCAGCGCGGCGGCGATGGGCGAGTAGCGCGCGATCTCCAGGTCGATGTTGTTTTCGAGGGCCAGTGCGATGGCGTCGTCGAGCGAGAGGTACAACTGCCCGGCCTTGATCAGGTCCGCGAGCCGCGGGGAGTTGCCGAGCCGGACCGGCGGCACCGTCTGCGGCAGGTAAGGGCGCAGGAGCACGTTCGCGTCCGGCGCCTGCGGGGCGATGCCCGCCTGTTGGGCCACAGCCGGCGGCAGGCTGAGGAGCCCGCACAGGCCGGCCGCGAGAATCTGGCGCCGCAGCGTCACGGCTTCACCTCCGGGGCTGGCTTGGACACAATGCTGTTGACCGAGCCTTTCATGGCCTCCTCCACCGAAACGCCGTTGATTTCCAGCGTCCTGCCGATGGCCTGGTCGAAGGAGATCCGGGCGTGGCTATAGTTGGCCATGGCCTGCACTTCCGCGCTCTGCGCGTTGGCGAGGTCGCGCTGGTCCTGCACCACCTGGAAGGCCGTCGCCGCGCCCAGGCTGAACCGCTTCTGGTCGGCGGCCAGGGTTTGTCCCGCCAGTTCCCGGGCTTTCAGGGCGGCCTCGTAGCGGGCCCGGGCCTGCTCCAGGCCGATGACGGCGTTCTGGACGTCCACGCGGATCTGGTTGACGTTCTTCTGCAGGGTGAGTTCGTTCTGCCGGATCTCCACCAGGCTGGTGGCGTAATCCGATTGAGCGGCCCGGTTCCGCAGCGGGATGTTCAATGAGAAGCCGGCCGAATAGCTCGGGTAGTGCCGCCGGGCTATCTGGCTCAGCAGGTTTCCGTATCCGCCCACCAGCGCATCCGGGACTCCGGCCAGCAGCCCGTATTGCGTCAATTCGCCCGTCAGGCCGTTGTTTGAGAGCTGGGCGAACGCTTGCAGGCTGGGCTTCAGGGAGTTCTTGATGCCGACCAGGTTGATTTTGTTGCTTTCGAGGTTGATGCGCGACTGCTGGATCTCCGGCCGGCGCTCCAGGGCTTCGGCCACCAGTTGCTCCACCGGCGGGACTTTGGCGTCCGAGGGGACCACCATGGCATCGAGCGGGACGATGCGCACGCCGGAGAGTTCGGCGGTGGCCACGCCGGAGCGGCTCAAGGCATTCTTCAGAATGGTTTCCTGCTGGAGCAGGTTGGTGCGGGCCACCACCAGGTCCTGGCGCGCGGCGTAGAGCTGCGATTCCGCACGCGTGATCTCGATTTCGGCCAGGGATCCGATCTCCACCTGCCGCTTGTTATCGTCGAGCAGTTGCTGCGCCGTATCGACGGCCTGCTGCCGCGCCCGCACGTCGTAGTGGAAGCTGACCAGGTCCCAGTAGAGATTGAGGACCGCCGACACGGTGGTGATGAGCTGCAGTTGGAACTGGAGGTCGGTCACCTTCAGGTTGTTTTTCTGCACCCGGATGTTGCGGCCGTTCACCGCCGGGCTGAACCCCTGCAGCAGGTTCTGGGTGAGCTGCAGGTCGACGTTGCCGGTCGTGTACGGGTTCAGGCTGAAGAAGTTGCTGTTCACCTTGATGCGCTGCGAGCTGTAGCTGAGCTGGGCGTTCAGGCCGAAGTCCCAGGATTGCGAGTACTGCATCTGGTAGGCCCGGGTGTCCGTCACCAGCGAGGTGGTCCCAGTGAGCACCGTGTTGCTCTGGGGCGAGGTGGAGTGCGCGAAGCTGGCGAAGGCGGAGAATGAGGGATCGAGGGATGGAATGCCGGGGCCCAACTGCGTCAGGATGCCGCCGCCGGAGGTGACGCCGCCGCCTCCGGCTGCGACGCCGCCGGCGTTGACGCTGACACCCTGCAGGCTGACGCTCTGCGGGCCCGGGGCGACGCCCGTGCCCACGCTGCGGAGCACGCCGCCGGCCTGGGCGCGGCGCAGAACTTCCCGCGCCAGCAGAGGCGCGTAGCGCTGCACTTCCACATCCAGGTTGTTCTCGATGGCTAGCGCCACCACGTCCTGCGCCGAAAGATAGAGGTTTCCGGCGCGGATCAGGGTGTCAAAGCGGGAGCTGTTGCCGAGGTGGATCTGCGGCACCGACCGCGCCTGGAAGGGGCGCGTCAGCCAGCCCGCGCCCCCGGCGGCGGGCTCGATTTTCACTGCATTCTGGGCCAGGGCGGAGCAAGGCGCCCAAACGAGGGCGAAGGCGAGGGTAAGGGGCAGGGTGGCGCGAAACGGCCCGGTGATACTCGATGGCATGCACATCTCTTTCTATCTATGACGAACGAAAGGCGGGCTCTGTTCTGTGAAATCAGGGCAAGCGGCCTGTTTCGGTCTTACCACGCCGGCCCGCTCCGGCACAAAGGAAGGCCGCGGACTCAAACAGAAAGCCCGCCCCGGTGGGGGCGGGCCTCTGGTGGGGAAAGACGTGACGCGCTACTGCGCGGGGACCTTGCTGACGTCGAGATCCTTGCCGGCGCCGTGGCACACGGGGCAACTCTCGCCGTGCGTGCTGATGTTGGCCGCGGCGTGCTGCCACGACAGGGTCTCGTTGGGCAGGAGAGGCAGGCGTTGGTGGCCGGCGGCGTCGGGTTGATCGGCGCGAGGCCGTTCTTCACCGGCGGCAACTGAAAGCTGCCTATATGGCACTGGCCGCAGTTCTGCAGGGTGCCCAAATAGCGGACTTCCTCGCCATGGAAGCGGTGGATCATCGTGGAGTTGTTCCAGCTTTCCGCCGGATTGCCCGCCGCCAGTTTCGGATGGTGGCAGAACGCGCACGTCTGGGCGTTCTTGCGGTTGCCGCCGTGGAACTCCAGAACGTCGCGGCACTTGTTGCAGTCGTCGCTGGCGGCTACAGTACGCCTGGGAACCGCCGCGCCGCTGGTCGGCGCGTAGATGATCACGGTCTGAACGTCTTGACGTCCACCGGGTTGTCCTTCCGCCGTGCATCGCCAGCGCGCTGTGGCAGTTGTCGCAGCTCTGCGTGTTGATGATGTTGCGGACCACCGCCACCGGAGTGCCGTCCGGCACCCAGTTGTAGCCCGCGCCGTCATCGTTGGCGCCCATTTCGAACTCGGTCAGGTTCCGGGCGCCTTAGACGCCGATGGTATGGGCGGTGGTCTTGTCGTAGCCGGCCGGGACCTGGTTCGTGGGTTTCACCCAATAGGTGCGAAAGTGCCATGCGGGAGATGGTGAGCCTGCCGGAGAGAACGAAGCGCTGCCCCGCGGAAGGTGCACTGCCGGTTGAGTAGGATCGCCAACCCGGTGAGGAGGTTCTGAAGGCCAGCACCGGCATTCCGCTGTCTGTGCGAGCGGCTCGCTCGTTTGGGAGCCGGAGAGCGTTGGCCGCAACCTGACGTTGAAACAGCGGCAGCGCGGGCTGATTGAGGGCGGAGCGCTGACCGGGCATTCCGCGGTAGTGACCCACCGCTGCGACTTCGATGGCCAGCGGTTGCTGGAGTGGCAGCGGGGCTCATGCCGTGCGCCCGCTTCGGGGTCCATGCGGCCTGGCTGCGCCTGGCGGTGATCGAGCACCCTGTGCTGACAGGGGCTGAAGGGGGTGGCCCTGAAGCGGACTACCGGCGAGCGCGGCCGAAGCGGCCGCGATTTCAGATCTTCTGCTCGCCCGGCAAGCTGATTCATCGTGCCCGCGGCGTGCTGGCGAAGATGCGGAGGAGAGCGGCGGAACCGGCCGAATGGGCGGAGACCTGGGAGTTGCTGCCGGGGCGGGATGGTGATCCGGCGGATTCGCTGTTTCCCGGCGCGGGACGAACTGTCAGCAAGTTACAGGAAGACCATCGAGTGAGCTGCGGCCTGGTCAGACACCGATCATCGTCACGCGCAGACGGGGCCAATCGAACGCTTCGGCCGTGGGACTGCCACCTGTCCTGCCAGTTTGGGCCGGGCAGTCCGCGCTGACGGACGGATGACGGGCCGGCAGCCCCGAGCAATGTCTCCACGCGCCCCCGCCGCCGAACTATAATTCAGGGAAGCGTGCTGACCGCCTATTCAATCTCCGACGTCGGCTGTGTGCGGAAGAACAACGAGGATTCTTTCCTGGTTGATTCCGCCACCGGCCTCTTTGCGGTCGCTGACGGCATGGGCGGCGCCCAGGCTGGCGAAGTCGCCTCCCGCCTGGCTGTCTCCTCCATCAGAGACTTCCTCCACCGTGCTCCCCTGCGCGACGAAGCCACCCTGCTTCAAGCCATTGAGTACGCAAACCAGTGCATCCTCTCGGCTGCGTCCGACCCCGAACTGAGAGGCATGGGCACGACGCTGGTCTGTGTCCTGGACAGTCCGGAGGGGCTTGTCCTCGCCAACGTCGGGGACAGCCGGGCGTGGGCGCTGCAGGACGGATCGCTCCGGTTGCTGACCAGCGACCAGACCTGGGTGAACGAAGTCGGCCGCGCGCTGGGGATCAGCGAAGATGCTCTGCGCACCCATCCCCGGCGCCACCAACTCACCATGGCTCTGGGTGTTGCGCCGCCCCTTCGCGTGCAGATCGGGCCCCTGGCGGTGCCTCCCGGTTGCGTCATCCTGCTTTCGAGTGATGGGCTGCATGGCCCCGTGGAGCAGGAAAACATCCGCGAAATCTTACTTCGTCCGATATCTTTGGAAGAGCGCGGCCACTTACTTGTCGAGGCAGCCCGACAAGCCGGTGGCCCGGATAACATCACCGTGGTCCTCCTTCAGAACTGAGCGGCTTGTTCCCTGCCGGAAAGGGAGCTATGCCACTTCTTTGGAGGCACGCCGCCGCCCTGGCGTTCATCGTATTCGCCTGCCGCGCCCAGTCGCCGTCCACGTTGCAGATCGCCGTACAGGAGGGCTCCGGCGCGTTAGTCCCGCAGAGCAGTCTCTCATCCCGGCGCTTTGCCGTTCAGGTCCGCACCGCGGATGGGCGGCCCCTGCCCGGGGCGACGGTGAATTTTCGCCTCCCGGAGCAAGGTCCCACGGGCGCGTTTTCGAGCGGTTTGAGGTCGGAAGCGCTGATGACCGACGAGCAGGGGTTGGCGCACGTCCGCGGCATCCTGTGGGGCGAAGTCCCGGGCCGGCTGCAGATTCGGGTCACGGCAACTCACGGCGGCCAGCGCGCTGAGGCTTTCATTCCGGTCGAGATCTCGACCACCGCGGTCCCGTCGGCTGCCGACCGCCAGTCCCTGTCGGTAGGCGGACGCTCCGGGGCGAAGAAGTGGCTGATTCTCGTGGCTGCTGCCGGAGGGGCCCTCGCCGGCATCGCCGTTGCCGGCGGCGGGTCCTCGCCGCCAGTCGCTTCCGCTGTTGTGGCCACACCGGTGACGCCTCCCTCCATCGGGGCTCCATCCATCACCATCGGGAGGCCACAATGAGCTTCTTTCTTCTCATGGCAGCCTCCGTCCTGCTGAGTCCCTTTCAGCGTCTTCCGCTGGCAGGCTTTCTGATGGCTCCCCGGGGATCGCGCCATCTGTTGAAATGGGTGGAAAGCTTTTCCGCCGGGACTGGCAGCCCAGTCGGGAAGGAGCGATGACGATGTCCCGGCTCCTGCTTCTGGCCGCTGCCGCCCTGTTGTGCGGGGCGCAAGAATTGCCCGTGACAGGGATATTCCGCGATCCTCACGGCGCGCTGCGAGTCCTTCAAGGCATTGAGGGCGCGTGGGTTGCCCCTGTTGTCATCCCACAGGGCGTCGACTCGGCCGGGTACAACGGCCGGTGGATGTGGTACAAGGCCGGCGCGGACCTCTTCGTTCGGAATCCGGAGGGCCGGTGGGCCGTGGTTCCGGCACCCGTTGGCTCGGCGGCCGCGCTCTATTCTTCTGGTGGCAGACTGGAGGGCTTTGTGTTCGCCGATGCGGGGCAGACCGCCGCGTGGATGGCCGGCACCATGTCGCTCGGAACGCCGGAGCCCTGGCGTGAAGAGGCGGCTACTACCTTGCCTCTTGAGTCTCTCGGCGAGGACCTCTACCTCCTTCGGCGGGACAATGCGCTGTTGGCCTGGAGGCCCGGCGCCGATCCAGTGCTGATCCCTCTCGCCGAGGCAGTCAGCTTCCAGCTCTACCATCGGGATGGACAGAGCGAACTGGCCGTCGGAAGCGCCTTCAGCCTGCCGCCCGCCGCTCCCGGAGAGTCCTCCGAGGCCCGCTTCCGCCTGCGCAACCCCACCACGGTGCCGATCCTGATCAACCGCCTTTCCGTGGATCCGGGCGCATTCAAGATCTTCGACCAGTTCTATCCGCCCCGCTATCTCGAGCCGGGAGGCTTTGCCGATTTTTCGGTTCGCTTCTCGCCGCCGTCCGATGGCGCGTACTCCACCACGCTGTTCGTGAACGATCTCAAAGTGGCGCTCAGCGCCGGAGCGGAAGCCGCGCCGGTGGTGGAAATCGAGCTCACTTCGGGATGGCAAGCTCTGCGGGCGGGAGACACGGTGGACCTCGGCGCCGTGGAACGTCGCGCCACGCTCCGCCGGGCTCTCCGGATGACGCCCGCCGTGCCCCTGCGCATCGAAGGTGACGGCTTCCAGTTGGAGCCCGGCGCAACTGTGAATGACTACACCATCGTTTTCTCCTCCGATAAACCTGGTGCCCCCTCCGCCTCGCTGGATGCAGGCGGCCGCCTCTTTTCTCTCCGCGCCACGGTCACGGATTTCGCCGTGCCCCGTCCGTCCATCGTTTTTCCAGCCGAGCCGAAGACCGCCCAGCAGGCTCGCCTTACGGTTCGTCTGTCCGAACCGGCCCGCACGGCCTACACGGCAGCCCTGACCCTCTCGTTCACCCCCGACGCAGGCCTGCCCAACGACTCCTCGGTGGCCTTTCTCCCCCAGGCCGTCCGGACCCTGCCAGTCCGGTTCGCCGAGGGCGAGTCCGAATCGCAGGAGATCGTCTTCCAGACCGGCACCACCGCCGGCAGCATCACGCTCACCGCCGTCTTGGGGCCCTACGTGGAGGAGAGGGCGGTGCGGATCCTGCCCGAACCCGTCGTGCTCTCCGCGGCCCGGGCGTCTTCGTCCTCGGCCATGGCCGAAGTGGTGCTCACCGGTTTCGATACCACACGGACAGTTTCGCGGATCTCGTTCACGTTCTACCTCAAGAACGGCCAGGCCGCGTCGCCCGGCAGGATCGACGCCGATGTCGCCGCTCCGTTCACCGACTACTACAAGTCGGTCTCCGGAAGCACATTCTCGCTGCGGGCGAGTTTTCCGGTCTCGGGCACCTTCACCGAACTCGACGGCGTCGAGGTGGAAGTCGCCAATTCCGCGGGCTCCAGCCGGACCGGCCGACTGCGCTTTGAGTGACACTGGTGATGTGAAGCCCGTTGCTCTGACCATTGCCGGCTCCGACCCCAGCGGCGGGGCCGGCATCCAGGCTGACCTCAAGACGTTTCACCAGTTCGGCGTCTACGGCGAGGCCGCCGTCACTCTGCTCACGGTTCAAAACACGCAGAAAGTGTTTGAAGTGAAGTGTTTGGAGCCGGGTTTCGTTTCGGCGCAGGTCCGCGCTGTTGTCGAAGACATCCCGCCGCAAGCCGCCAAGACTGGCGCGCTCGGCGAGCCGGCCATCGTGGAGGCCGTGGCGGCGCTCGCCGCCGGTTTCGCGTTTCCCCTGGTCGTCGATCCCGTCATGATCTCGAAGCATGGCGCGCCGCTGATGGCCGAGGAGGCCCGCCAGGCCCTGCTTTCGCGACTGCTGCCCTGCGCCGCCCTCGTCACTCCCAATCTTCACGAAGCCGCCGCCCTGGCCGGCATCGCGGTCGATTCCCGCGAATCCATGATCGAGGCGGCGCGCCGCATCCAGGCCCTCACAGGCGCGTCCGTCCTCGTCAAGGGCGGCCATCTCGCGGGCGATGCCCTGGACATCCTGCTGCACGCCGGCGCCGTCCACGAGTTCAGCGCCCCGCGCACCCAGACGCCTCATACCCACGGCACAGGCTGCACCTACTCCGCCGCCATTACCGCTGCCCTGGCCCTGGGCTACGACATCCCTTCTGCCGTGGCGCGAGGCAAGGCCTTCATCACCCAGGCCATTCTGACCAACCCCGGGCTCGGGCACGGCTCGGGGCCGGTCAACCACCACGCGCCAGCGCCCTGACCGGTCCTCAGTTGCCGATGTCCGTCGCCACTTTCCAGGAGCCGTCGGGCTGCCGCCGCCAGACGGTCACGTTGCGCCCCGGCCGCTTCTGGACCTCCCCCTTCTCGTCCCTTAACGACGTTTCCGCTTCGCCGAACGTGTAACCCAGGCCGCCGTCCCTGGACGCCTCGGCGAACAGCGGCTTCCAGCGGATGGAAAAAGCCCGCCGCGAGAACATGCCTGAGTAGTACTCGCGAAGCGCCGCCTTGCCCTTCAAAACTCCGCCGTGTGTGTTCGCCTGCGCGTCCTCGGCGAAGCAGTTCATCCAGCCCTCGAGCCCGCGGGCGGCCGTGGCGCGGTCGAAGGCCCGGTCGGCCTCCATCAGCGAGTCCTCCAACTGGCCGGCCCACATGGGCGCGCCGAACAGTAAAGTCAGGAGCAGCAGTTTCATGCGGCCTATTCTCGCAAAATCGACATAGGTAGGTTCTCACGAACTTTCCCTGTCACACCACCCGGCGTACGGGTCCGTACCGGGCGGTTCGGCGGGTTGAGCT
>DAHVTI010000050.1 GCA_027324255.1 Bryobacterales bacterium
GGCTCGTAGTCGTGCCCGTTGCGCAGCCGCTCCGCCGGCGTCGCCCGCTCATCGTCCAGCGCCATCACCTTCGCCGCGATGAAGGATGCATAGAAACGGTAGGCCGCCAGGTAGGTGCACACCGCCGCCGTCACCAGCCAAGCGCTGTTGATCGCCTCCCCGCGCTTCAGCGCGATGCCTCCCAGGCAGAAGGCGCCCAGCGCGGCCACGGCAATCCACACCCCGGCTCTCAACGTCTTGCTCATACCGAGTGATTGTATCGGTTTGAGCCGGGGTGCGGCTTGGTTGAGCAGCCTGCTCTAGCTCGACATCTTCGGCAGCTTCTTCAACTGCTCGTCGATCTTCTTCTGCAGCTTCGTCCGCGCCGGCGACGCCGCCACGTTCGCCAGCGCTGCCTTGCCCTCCTCCAGCATCATCTTCGCCCGGCTGGCGTGGTCCAGCTTCTTGGCCGCGAACACCGTCGCCAGTTCACTGAACTCGCCCGCCAGGTACGTCTGGAAAGCCTCGCGCGTCACCGTCGCATCCGGCGCCGAAAGCGCCGCCGTGGCCTTGCCCACGTCGCCGCCGGCGTCTCCGAACCGCGCCACGCTCAGCAGCACACCCCGCTTCTGCATCATTGACCGCATGCCCTCCACCTCCGCCGCCGGCGGCAGCAGTCCTTTCACAATCTTCTCCACCTCCACCGGCTTGTCCTTGTTCACGTCCGGAACCTGGAACGCCACCGGGATCTTGTCTTCCTTCAGTTCCGGCATCATGCGGTGCGACAGGTCCGCCACGCGCATCGCGCTCTGTGCCGCCGCGCTGCGGGCCTCGTTCATCCGCTTGCGGAACTCCAGTTGCCTCGTCCGCGCTTTCTTTCCGCCGTCTTCCAGCAGGTCCGCCCATTCCATGTCGCCCCGCGCCAGGCCCGCATCCACCACCATCATCCACACCCGGGCTTTCAGACGGTATTCGTTCTCCGTCCCTGTCAGGTTGCCCAGGTTCTTGATGACGGCCGCGAAGTCCCCCTGCTTGTACGCGGTGTTGGCCGCGGCCCAGAAAAACGCCGGCGTGCCCGGCTTCAGCGGCGGCGGCCCGCTCGTGGAACTGCACGACACCAGCCCGGCGCTCATTCCGGCCGCCAGGGCCAATGCCAAGGAAAACGATACCCGCATCTACGATGCCTCCTCGACAGACTATGAAAGAGTCGCATCCAGGAGTCAAGGGTCCAGATATCGTCAGCTACCTGCTTTCAGCAGCACCACCCCCACCAGGATCAGCGCGATCCCCCCCACCTTCCGCCTCGAAAACGGCTCCCCAAAGAAGATCCGCGACCACACCATCGTCCAGATGTAGCCCAGCGCCACCATCGGGTACAACACGCTCAATTCCCCCTCCCTCAGCCCCAGAAAATAAAACACGAACGACAGCAGGTACAGCGCCACCCCCGCCGCCAGCCGCCAGTTCAGCAGCAGCGACCGGAGCTCCCGGTGCAGCCGCCCCGCGCCCATCTTCAGGAACACCGCGCCAAAGCTGCCGATAAAGCTCGCCGTAAACACCAGCAAAATCGAGGAGAGAGGCGTGTTCATTCGCTCTTCCCTTTTCCCAGCATCGCCACGCCCGAGCAGATCACCCCGATCCCGCTGACTTTGTACACGTTCAGCGCCTCGTTGAACACCATCACCGACAGAATCGTCACCCACACGTACGTCAGCGAAATCACCGGGTACAGCAGCGATAGCTCCCCGTCCCGCAGCGCCAGGATCAGCAGCCCCGTGCTGATGCCGTACAGGCTCAGCCCCGCCCACAGGTGCACGTTCGTCAGCAGCCCCATCAGGCTGAACGACGACATCTGCATCCCGCTGGTTTTGATGAAATACTGTGCCGTCACGCCGAACAGCGTGCACAGAAAAACCAGGCCCACCGATTGGCGGTGCGAAAAGCGGTACGATTCCTTCGACACGAAGCTCCCATTCTAACCCGGCGCCCGCCCGCGCCGCCCTAATTCGCCCCCGGTTCCTTCGCCGCCTCCAACGGCTTCGGCGGCGCCGGCCTGCACTCGCCGCCCCGCACCGCGAACGACGCCACCGCCGTCCACCGCTCCTCCTGCCGCCGTTCCATCCGGTGCAGCTTCGCCGCCGCGTCCACCCGCACCCGCCACTCCGGCGCCCGCCCCTTCGCCACCGCAATCGGCGCCGCCGAGGCTTCCCGCAGCATCCACGAATCCCCGCCCGTCATCGTTTCCATCTTCTGGTACCGCTGGTTGCGCGCCCCACGCCGGTTCACCACCAGCCAGCCCCGCGTCTTCGATTCAAACTGAAACTGCTCCACCACCCCGTAGGACGACTCTTCAAACACCGGCGTCCGCCGCCACGCCTTCCCCCCGTCCGTCGTCTTCAGCAAAAACGGGTCCTTCGGCAGCGCCCCCGCAATCTGCCCCGCCGCCCAACCCGTGTCCGCGTCGATGAACTGGATCAGGTCCAGCGCCGCCCCCCTCAGCCTCGACTGCGGTTCGCTCCAGGTCCTGCCCCCGTCCTCGCTCACCGCCAGCACGGACCACAACGTCGCCGTCGTCGTGTGCAGGTTCCCCGTCAGGAAGATCCTGGCTCCCGCCGCCTCCACCCCCGACAACTCCAGGTACACCGGGCACGGCTCCTCCGCCGTGCACTCCAGCCCGAACTCGTTGATCTCCGCGTCCGCGCACACCGCCGGCGCCAGCGCCGGGCTCGCCGCCGCCTGCGGCGCCTCCTGTGCGCCCAGCGCGCTCAACGTCAGCACTGCGGCCAGGATTCTCATTCCGTTACGCCGATTGTAGCCCGCCCCGCCGGCATCCGCCCCTGCCGCCACGCTTCCAGCCACTCCTGCGCCTCCTGATACAGGCGCCCCGTGTCCACCCCGTGTCTCCGCGGCAGGTACCCCGCCAGCTTCCGCACGCCCTTCTCCGCCTGCCTCGCCGCCCCCTCGAAGTTGTCCCGCCGCGCGTGGTGCCACGCCGCCGCGCAGTGGATCAACCCCTGCACGAAGTACCGCTCCCCCCGCCCGCACTCTATCCACACCTCTTCCCACGCCTCGTGCGCCTCGAAGTAGGCGCCGGTGTTGAACAGTTCCATGCCCCGCTGCAACTTGGCCCGCACTTCCCGCATGATATAGCTATGCGCTGGCTGTTGCCCTTCCTCATCCCCGCCGTCCTCGCCCTCGGTGCCGAACCCGTCCGCCCCGCTAAGAAGCTCCGGCTCTTCAACGGCAAGGACCTCACGAACTTCTATGTCTTCCTCAAGGACTCCAAACGCGAGGACCCGCACAAAGTCTTCACCGTCCAGAAAGGCCTCATCCACATCTCCGGCGAAGAGTGGGGCGCCCTCAGCACCAACGACCAGTACCGCGACTACCACCTCATCGTCGAATGGAAGTGGGGCTCCAAAAACTGGCCGCCCCGCGTCGGCCGCGCCCGCGACAGCGGCATCCTCCTCCACGGCGTCGGCGAAGACGGCGCCGCCGGCAGCGGCTGGCTTGAATCCATCGAATACCAGATGATCGAAGGCGGCACCGGCGACATGCTCATGGTCAAGGGCGCCGCCCGCCCCCGCGTCACCGCCGAGGTCGAAAAGAAGTCCGACGGCCAGCTCTACTGGAAAAAGGGAGCCCCCCGCGTCACCCGCGATTCCGGCCGCATCAACTGGTACGGCCGCGACATCAAGTGGACCGATACCTTCGGCTACCGCGGCCCCGTGGACGTTGAAAAACCCCTCGGCCAGTGGAACCGCAGCGAGATCTTCGCCGAAGGCGGCAACCTGACCTACTACCTCAACGGCAGAATGGTGAACCAGGCCTTCGACGGCGACCACACCTTCGGCCATATCCAGATCCAGAGCGAGGCCGCCGAGGTCTTCATCCGCAAGGTCGAGCTCCGGCCCCTGTCCAGGCGGTGAGCCTCATGCGCTGGCTCGACCGCATCCTGAACCGGCGCGTCTCCGAGCCTCTCCGCGCCGTGCCCGCCGTCCGCCGCCAGAAGAACTACGCCGCCGAAAGCGGCTACGCCTACGAGTACTTCTACGACGGCCTGCGCGACTCCGCCGGCGCCCGCCTGCACTTCTTCACCGTCAGCGGCGACCGCAAAACCTGGTTCCAGACCTCCGTCAGCGTGCCCGACGAAGGCCTCCTCGCCTGGCAGCAGGCCCACGGCCGCCCGCTGGCCGACAACGAGCGTTATGCCGTCGCCAAGATGGCTCTCTTCGAGGCCTTCGATGCGCGCCAGACGCCCGCCGCCATGCGCGACCCGGTCGTGGTGGCGCCCGGGCAGGTAGCGGAACTGCTCACCCGTCTCGGCGTCGATTGAACTATCAGCCCGCCGCCACTCTCGACGGCGCCCCCGCCGGGCTCACCGCCGGCGCCTCCGTCCCCGCCGGGCTCACCGCCGGCGCCTCCGCCGTCAAGTTGACGATATCGTTCACCTCGCAGCCGCGCCGCGGCGCGTGCACCGGCACCCATCGCCGGCCCTGTCGTGCTGGTGCCCCGGCAGCGGTCAGTCCGCCGCCACTCTCGACGGCGCCTGCGGCGGCGCCGGGCTCACCGCCTGCGCCTCCACCACCGCCAGCGCCGTCATGTTCACGATGTCGTTCACCTCGCAGCCGCGCTGCAGCACGTGCACCGGCTTCGAGAAGCCCATCAGGATCGGCCCGATCGTCTCGCACCCGCCCAGCCGCCACAGCAGCTTGTAGGCGATGTTGCCCGCCTCCAGGCTCGGCGCGATCAGCACGTTCGCCGCCTCCGTCAGCCGGCAGAACGGATAGTCGCCCAGCATCTCCGGGCTCACCGCCGCGTCGGCCATCATCTCGCCTTCGATCACCAGGTCCGGCCGCCGCTGCCGCACCAGTTCCGTGGCCATCGCCACCTTGCCGGCCAGCGGGTGCCGCGACGACCCGAAGCATGAGAACGACAGCATGGCGATGCGCGGCTCGATGTCGAAGCTCCGCACCGTGTCCGCCGACATGATGGCGATCTCCGCCAGGTCCTCCGCGTCCGGCGTGATGTTCACCGTCGTGTCCGCCAGGAACACCATCTGGCGCTTTGGCGTGATCATCACGTACATCCCCGCCACTTTCTGCGTGTCCGGCTTCGTCGGGATCACCTCCAGCGCCGGCCGGATCGTGTCCGGATAGTGCTGCGTCAGGCCCGCGATCAGCGCGTCCGCGTCACCCAGGCGCACCATCATCGCCCCGAAGCGCGTCGGGTTCATCATCAACTGCGGCGCCTCGGCGTGCGTCACGCCCTTGCGATGGCGCAGCCGCAGGTATTCCTCGATATAGCGGTCTAAGGCCTCGCGGTTCGCCGCCGGATCGATGATGTCCACCTGCCCGCTGATGCGCAAGTGCAGCGCCTCGGCTCGTGCCAGGATGGTCGCTTCCGCCCCGATCAGCACCGGCCGCGCAACCGCTTCGTCCACCAGGATCTGCGCCGCCCGCAGAATCTTGTCCTCGGTGCCTTCCGGGAACACCACGCGCCGCGGGTCGCGCTGCGCCTTGTGGATGACGATGCGCATCACTTCCTGGCTCTTGCCCAGCCGCCGCTCCAGCGCTTCCCGGTACTCGTTCAGGTCAAGCTGCCGCTGGGCCACGCCCGTCTCCATGGCCGCCTTCGCCACCGCCGGCGCCACGTACGTCAGCACCCGCGAATCGAACGGCTTCGGAATGATGTAGTCCGCGCCGAACTCCATCGTCTCCACGCCGTAGGCCCGCCGCACCGCGTCCGGCACGTCCATCCGCGCCAGTTCCGCCAGCGCGTGCGTCGCCGCCAGCTTCATCTCGTCGTTGATGGCCGTCGCCCGCGTGTCCAGCGCGCCCCGGAAGATGGACGGGAAGCCCAGCACGTTGTTCACCTGGTTCGGATAGTCCGAACGCCCCGTGGCCATGATCAGGTCGTCGCGCGTGGCCATCGCCAGCTCGTACTTGATCTCCGGATTCGGGTTCGCCAGCGCGAACACCACCGGCTTCGGCGCCATCTCCAGCAGCATCTCCGGCGTCACGCAGTCGGCCGCCGACAGGCCAATGAACACGTCGGCGCCTTTCATGGCATCGGTCAGCGTCCGCGCGTCCGTCTTTTTGACGAACTTCTCCTTGTACTTGTTCATCCCGGCCGTGCGGCCTTCGTACAACACCCCCTTCGTGTCGCACATCAGGATGTTTTCCAGCCGCGCGCCCAGCCGGATGTAGTGGTTGGCGCAGGAAATCGCGCTCGCCCCCGCGCCCGAGAACACGATCCTGGCGTCCTCAATCCGCTTGCCCACCACCGACAGCGCGTTCACCAGCGCCGCCCCGGAGATGATCGCCGTGCCGTGCTGGTCGTCGTGGAAGACCGGGATCTTCATGGTCCGCTTCAGCTCTTCCTCGATCTCGAAGCACTCCGGCGCCTTAATGTCCTCCAGGTTGATGCCGCCAAACGTCGGCTCCAGCAACTGGCAGCAGCGGATCACTTCCTGCGGGTTCTCCGTCGCCAGCTCGATGTCGAACACGTCGACGTCGGCGAACCTCTTGAATAGAACACCCTTCCCTTCCATGACGGGCTTGCCGGCGGCCGGGCCGATGTTGCCCAATCCCAGCACCGCCGTGCCGTTCGAGACCACCGCCACCAGGTTCCCCTTGGCCGTGTAGTTGTAGACCAGCGACGGGTCTTTATGAATCTCCAGACACGGAATGGCAACCCCAGGGCTGTACGCCAGCGTGAGGTCTCTTTGCGTGCGGCACGGCTTCGTCGGGACTACCGATACTTTGCCTGCCGGTTCTGACGAATGATATTCGAGTGCTTCCTGATCCCGGATCGACATCGCCGGTTCCTTTCCTCTTCATTCATACACCACTTTATTGTGGATCAACAGCCGGGAATCCGGTAGGGTAACCTCAGCCCCTCCGGGAACCGTTATTCTGTTGGAGTACTCATGAGCACCCCTCCGGCGCCGCCTCAAGCAGAACTGCTGGACCGCCCGTTCTCTTTCTATCCGCCCATCCTGGGCGTGGAGAACAACGAATGGCGCCTCAAGGAGGCCACCTGGAGCGAGATGCTCGTCACCAATACCCAGGAAAATCTCGATCTCGCCATCCCCCGCCGCTACTTCGGCAAGGTCTCCGAAACCGACAAGCCCGTCATGATCGTCGGCCTCAAGCAGGAGCTCGAATACCGCATGAGCGCCGTCTGGCCCGTCAAGCGCGCCGTCTACTCCATGCCCGCCCCCGCGCTCAAGCCGCCTCCCGGCCAGAAGAGCGCGCCCGGCCCCAACGAGCCGAAAGGCCTCGGCGCCATGATGGGCATCAGCGGCGAAGGCACCGATACCCGCATCACCCGCCTCATCGGCATGACCTTCCTCGGACTCATCAGCCTCGTCCTGGTGGTCTGGGCCGTCATCCAGTTCACGCCCGAAACCAAGCCCACCTTCATCGCCCGCGACCAGACCTACCTCGAACTCAACCGCGACGACGACTACTTCTCCATCCTCCGCAAGCTCGGCCCCCCCGAAGGCGACCACTGGAAGCCCAACTCCGGCGAACTCCAGTACCGCGCCCTCTTCTATCCGCAGCGCGGCTACGCCGTCATCCTAATGGGTACCAAGCAGGAGGACGTTCACTACATCGGCGCCATGGGCCTCGGCCCCGACGGCAAGGGCTGGGCGCCGCTCCATTCGGTGGACTTCGCGCGCGGCGCCAATACCATGGGCATGCTGCGCGGCCTCAAGCGCTTCTGACCTCCCCGCCGCCGTTTGTTTTCTGTCATATTGTC
>DAHVTI010000069.1 GCA_027324255.1 Bryobacterales bacterium
CAGCAGTTCTTCGAATTCGTCGGCGACACCAACCGCGAAAAGGTGAACAACCGCCGTATCGCTTACTCCTACCAGTACCCGATCCTGGATCCCCAAGGCTCGCGTGATCAGTTTTACTACAACATCGAGAAACACTACGGCGCCTCCGACCACGTCGTCTACCTGGGCCAGGGCATCCCGGCGCTGCTCTATAACAATTGGCCGGATATCGCCTACCACACGAACGAGGACCGCGTGTACGATGCCGACGCGACGCAGTTGAAGCGGGCCGGCTTCATCGCCTGGGCCTCGAGCCTCGTGGCCGCCGGCACCTTCGGCCCCGATGCCGTGCGCGTGGCGGAGATGGTCTCCGGCTACGCGGCGGAGCGTGCGGGCCGCATGCTGGGCGATACGCTGCGCTGGCTCGGTGACGGCGGAACAGTGCGCGGCGCCGTCAACCGCATGCGCATCACCTACGGGCGCGAAGCCGACGCCATCCGCTCCGCCAAGGTCTTCGCCGGCAACGACTCCACCGTGCCCGCGAAGATCGACGCCATGGCGGCGACGTTCGCCGAAACCGGAATCATCGCCGATACGGCCCGCATCAAGGCCTACGCCGCCGCGCGCGGCATAGGAGACAAGCCGCTCACCGGGACCGAAGCGGAAGCCTCCAAGCTGGTGCCCGTCCCCAAGCCGGGCACCAGCGGCGGCATGATGCGCTTCGGCGGCGGCGGTAGTCGCGGCGGCGGTGACCAGGGCGCCTCACGGCTCACCGGTATGGGCGCGCAGGAAGCCCGAGCCTTCGCCGACGGCAAACGCACCGTGCTTGATATCGCCGACGCGGTCAGCAGCGAATTCGGCGCCATGGACGTGAAGCTCTTCCTCGACTACTTCAAGGAACAGGCCAGGAACAAGGCGCTGGAACTGAAGGCCGAGTGACGGGATTCGTCCCCGCGAGCGAAGCAGAGAGTCTCACTTGCTCCCACGCGTCGCCTCCGGCATGACGGCAATCTCCTCCCACGCCTTGTATTCCGCCAATACCCCGTCCCGACTGCTGCTGATCGCTGTCGCTGCTCGGCTGAACCAGCAACGGGCGGGAGGAAGGCGTTAACGGGCGGGGAAAAAAGTATGCGGGAAAAAATTTGGCTCAATTTTCACCTGACATATGGAGAACCCACTGGTTAACAGGGAGCCGGCCTAAGCAATTGAAAATACGTCGAGATGATCCCGGCCTGTCCTGGGTTTTCCTGCCGTTTCGAAGCTGCTGCTCGCAGCCCGACCGGATATCGTGCACCTCCGTAAGGTGCGCCGTCGAGATCCATCATGGCTTCTCCGATGCGGAACGAGAAGAAATCGCCAACGTTCAGGGCCCCGGCATCCTGCAAGTATTCGAGTACTCCGGCGGGCTTCGCTCTTACAGTGAAATCAAGATCCTTGGTGGCGCGTGCTGCGTGAAACCGCAGCTCCATCGCGTACCCGCCTTTCAAGACCCAGTCGGTTTGTCCGTGCCGGAAAAGTCGGGCCAGCAAGCGGTCAAACGCGACCTGGCGACGCAGGCGTTGCAGGTCAACTGCTTCTTCGTGGGAGATTCGCTTCAGACGCTCTTCCAGTGAGGTTCGAAGCGCGGCGCCGGAGTTGTACTGTCGACTTGTTTTCATCGCCGTCCTCGTTCCAGCGAATCGATGATCTGCGCGACACCGCGGTCCCTACGGGCCTGAGCAATCTGCCCCCTCGTCAGTTTGCCCAGACGCTTGGCATCGTCGAAGGCTTCCCGAAGCGAGGATTCCGGCAGTGATCTCTCACGCCACACATCGACGATCGTGCGCAGCGCTCTGGTTACCGGGACGTCATCGATCGTCTCGATTTCGCTCGTGCCGACGTCTGCGAAGTGCAGCCGGAGTACAGGAGGAATCGTCGTGCCCTTCCGAAAGGCGGGTGGCACGGTCAGATCGACTTTTGCCGGGTTGACATCGGTCAGTTCGTGAAGGGCCAGGGCCGTGTGATGACTGAACACGCCCTGCGGGGAATCGTTTCGCCCTCGCGTCCAAAGCCACCAGAGGATCAGATCGGGTCGGGCGGGCGCCGGAAAGAGCGCGAGTCGATAGATGCCGCGATGTTCACGGACCCAGTTGCCGGCTCCAACATGGTAGTTTCGCTTGCTGGCGGTGTAGCCGAGGCGTGCGGCTTGCTTCGCTGTGAAATAGCCACCTTGTCCTTCAGCGATTTGGTAGAGACCCCGTTGGCCGTCCATCCTCCGCATGATAGTTTAACTTTCTTGAACTATTATGCGCGCCTCATGCGAGGCCGTCAAACCCGAAACTCACCAGGAGTGCTGCCGGAGGACTTGAACCGAATCCCGATCCGGCTGTCAACGCTATGATAGGCATACGCTGGATGGAACCCGTCGACTCCCGGTCCTCACCGGATGCCAAGATCGCGCTGTTTCGTTCGCTCTTCCGGGGACGCGACGACGTCTATCCGCGTCGATTCGAAAGCCGCCGAACGGGGAAGTCCGGATACGCTCCAGCATGCGGGAACGAGTGGGTCCCCGGCATCTGCGAGAAACCGCGAATCAAGTGCGCAGATTGCCCGCAGCGCCGTTTCCTCGCCGTCACCGATGACGTGATCCGGTGGCACCTTTCAGGTCGCGACCATACCGGACAACCTTTCGTCGCGGGCGTCTACCCAATGCTCCTTGACGAGACGTGTTTCCTCCTCGCCGCCGATTTCGACAAGGAGGGCTGGCGCGACGACGCGGCCGCCTTTGTAGCAACGTGCCGCCGCATGAATCTGCCGTGCGCCCTGGAACGCTCACGCTCGGGATCCGGCGCGCACGTGTGGCTCTTTTTTGACGAGGCCCTTCCGGCCGCACTGGCCCGTAAGCTCGGCTCGTTGATTCTCACGGAAACGATGGAGCACCGGCCCGACGTCGGCTTTGATTCGTACGACCGATTCTTCCCCAACCAGGACACGCTGCCCCAGGGCGGATTCGGCAACCTGATAGCGTTGCCCCTGCAAAAGCAGCCGCGTGAACGGGGCAACAGTCTGTTCCTCGATGACGATTTCAATCCCCACACCGATCAATGGGCGTTTCTCTCCTCGGTTGGGAAGACTGGCCGTGAGCAAGTCGAGGACCTCGTACGCAACGCCGAACGCTCGGGGAATGTGGTTGGCGTCCGGTTTCCACTCGCCGAGGAAGATGAGCCCGAGCCCTGGACGACGCCGCCATCGCGCCGCCGGAGAGAGCCCCCGATTGCAGGCGAGTTGCCGCGCGGACTGGAACTCGTGCTGGGGAACGAGATCTATATTGCCAGAGAGGGCCTGCCGCCAGCCCTGAGAAATCGCCTGCTGCACGTAGCCGCCTTTCAGAATCCAGAGTTCTACAAGGCGCAGGCGATGCGGTTGCCCACCCACGGTAAACCGCGAGTTATTTCGTGCGCCGAAGAGCACTCGCATCACATCGGCCTTCCCCGAGGCTGCCTGGACGATGCGCGACAACTGCTCACCGACCTCGGGATCAAATCGTCAGTACGGGACGAACGCAACCCGGGTCAGCGAATCGACCTCGCGTTTACGGGAGAACTGCGGCCGGAGCAGCAGGCGGCAGCGGAGGCGATGTTCGCCCACGATACCGGAGTGTTGGCCGCCACCACAGCGTTCGGAAAGACCGTGATTGCGGCGTGGCTGATCGCGCGGCGCAATGTGAATACGCTCGTCCTCGTTCACCGGCAGCAACTGCTGGAGCAGTGGGTCGAGCGATTGTCAGCGTTTCTGAACATCCCGGCCGCGGCCATTGGGCGAATCGGCGGTGGGCGCCGCAAGCCCCGCGGGACGATTGACGTCGCGCTCATCCAAAGCTTAGTCCGGAAGGGAGTTGTAGACGACTGCGTCGGGGAATATGGACACCTGATCGTGGACGAGTGCCACCACCTGTCGGCGCAGAGCTTCGAGCAGGTCGCCCGCCGCGCCAAAGCGAGGTTCGTCGTGGGTCTGTCGGCGACCGTCGCGCGCAAGGATGGCCATCACCCGATCATCTTTATGCAATGCGGCCCGGTGCGCTACCGTGTGAACGCGAAAGCGCAGGCGGCGCTACGGCCGTTCGAGCACACGGTGGTCGTCCGTCCCACGGGCTTTCACTCGATGCGCGGACCGGACCCCAACCAGCGAAACGAGTTCCTGTCGCTATCCAAGGAACTGACGGGGGACGAGGGACGCAACCGCCTGATTTGCGAAGACGTGATCCGGGCTGTGCGCGAGGCCCGTTCGCCCCTCATTCTGACGGAGCGCAATCGGCACCTGGACGCTCTTGCTGCGCTGCTCTCCGGGAGCGTCCGCCACCTGGTCGTGCTGCGGGGTGGCATAGGGAAGAAGGAGACCCAGGCCGTCAGGGAGCGGTTGACAGGGATTCCGCCCGATGAGGAGCGCGTCCTCCTCGCTACCGGCAAGTACATCGGGGAAGGATTTGACGATCCGCGTCTCGACACACTGTTTGTGACCCTGCCTGTATCGTGGCGCGGGACCGTGGCGCAATACGTGGGCAGGCTCCACCGGTTCCACGAATCGAAGCGCGAGGTGCGGGTGTATGATTACGCGGATCTCGACGTTCCGATGCTGGCGCGGATGTTCGATCGGCGTTGCCGCGGATACGAGGCCGTCGGATACACGATCGTCCTGCCCGCCGGAGCGATTTCGGGATGGCCCGCTGATGTTCCGCTACCTGTCGACCCGGCGTGGAAGCGCGATTACGCGGCGACCGTACGCAGGCTTGTCCGGGATGGTGTCGAATGGTCGCTCGCGACGTTGTTCGTTGATGCGGCGCGCCCGCTGGCTCCGGATGCAGAGGGCGTGGATCGCGCACGCAGCGCAACCGAGGCCTTTCTGTACCGGAGGCTTCAGACGTTAGCGATCACCGCAGACCGTTTTCGATTGAACGCGAGCCTGCCGATCCCATTTGATGGCTCGGGCGGCATGGAGGTCGATCTTCTGTGCGACAAGCAGCGCGTGGCGATCGAACTGGACGGTCCGCAGCACCTCGGCGATACTGTTGCGTACCGCCGTGACCGGCGCAAGGACCAACTGCTGCAGGAGAACGGGTATATGGTTCTGCGCTTTCTCGCCGAAGACGTCGCAAAGGATCTGGATGCAGTGCTGGATGCGATCCTGCGCGTGTTCGCACGGCGACGGTAGGTCATTACAAGGAATGGACGAAGTGACTGACGCACCTCCAGGTCGTCCACGGTGTCTTGGCCGCTGTCTCTGGTTCATGGGAAATCCCATCCGTAGGCGGGCTCCTGACAGATCCTCTCCGAATCGTGTGGGTGCTCATTGGTCGGCCGCACCTGCCGCAGGAGACCAGCCCAAGGAGCGGCCAAGGCAGCGGCGGGGTCGTTCGCCCTGGCGTCCGGCTACGCCGAAGCGTGAGAAGGTTCTGAACGACGTGATAGATGGACCTCTCGACCAGTGCTTGGCGGCAGCCATCGCGATAACCGTATCCATCGACCACCAAACCCGCGTAGACGTGGTTCGTCAGCGTGTAAAGCACCTGGCGCGCGGTCCACGGCTGGCCCTTCCGGGTGCGCCAACCCTGAGTGTTGGCGTCGGCCGCGATCGTCGAGGGCGTCATCTTGGATGCCGCCCACTGGAACATGCGCGTGACGATCTCGCCCTCTTCAGGAATCACGACCAGTTGCTTCGTTCGGGGATCGGCGGCATAGCCGAACGGCACGGTGCCGGCCACTCTGCGTCCGTTAGCCTTCAAGTACGCCCTCGCTTCGGCAATTCGCGAGGCGGTCATGTCCCGCTCGAACTCTGCGAGTGACGCCATCACGTTCAGCATCATGTGGTCGAGCGCGGCCACACCGAGCATTGGTGCGGTGACGATGGTCAGGGCCACATTGTGGCCCCGGAGTTCCTCCGACCCTCGATCACCACCCATCCGGCACCGGCTTGCGAGAGCACGAACGCACGACATGCCTCGAACTGCACCCGGCAGGATGAGAGGTCTTTCTTGGAATCTACGGACTGGCGGGTGTAGATGGCGCACCGGACGGCTGTCGCGGACGGCGGTACGGGCCGATCGGCCACGACTCCATCATAGGGCACGGCGCTGTTAACCGCCCGGTTGAGTTCGAACGGCGGATCGTTTTGTCAGCCCGAGCGCCAGACCGAGTTAAATAACGCCGGGACCTCTCCCGAGAGTTTGGAGAATACCTCCCAACGGGTGGCGTCAGGGGCCCTCCAGGGCACTACCAACGGTTCTCCGCGCGCGCGGCGAAAGAACGCAACGCGTAAATGTTTGGCTATGTTGAGGAAAACGCGCGACCTCGCGGCGGGCACACCACTGGCGATCACGCTAACAACAGGGGACTTGAATTCCGAGGTGGGAGCATTTGGCTCCCCGTCGTGGATGCGTTTCGAACTTTCGTGGCCTGCCCGCCGCCGGCGATCACTGCGGTTTTCCAGCAGATTCAAGAACTTGCGAGTACCTGAGCACTCAGGTTGGCTTCCCGCGCCGCTCCACCTGCCGACTCGCATCCGCAAGTCAAACAAAGACCGTGGTGGAATTTGGAGAGAGCCCGCAAGTGCTTGATTGTGAATGACCTATGTAAATCGCACCCGGACGCCTTCGAGCGCCCGGCTGGCACCCCCCAAGCAACGGATAGGCCGAACCTACGGAACGGCGGCCCCGGTGCTCGACACCACTTGGTTGACGGTCGGACAGAAATGTCCGAGACTGGAATCGTGAAGGGCTCGGAGTTCGAGCGCAGAGTTCGCAAACTGGCGCGGGACCGAAAACTCCCTTGCCAGTTCATTGCCGGCATGGGAAAGGGAAGCCACGGCCGGCTGTACCTCGGCCAGGAGTTCACGACTCTCAAGGACCGGAAGAAAGAGATCGGCCGCGATCTGCTGGCCAAAATGTGCGCGGACCTGAAGATCGATCCGCGCGATCTATAGGAGGGCCGCCCGATGTGGTCGTTTAGTTATCCGGCGAAGTTCAAGGCCTGCGACGATGGCCGGGTGATGGTCGAGTTTCTGGATTTGCCGCGCGTCGCCACCGATGGCAAGGATGCCCGAGAGGCCATGGAAGAAGCCATCGACGCGCTCGGTTCCGAACTCTCCATCCGCTTGTCCCGCCGCGAGCCAATCCCTGCGCCCTCAATCGCGAAGCGTGGCCAGCGTCTGGTGCCGGTGCCGCTTTGGCTGGCCCCAAAGCTGGCGCTCTTCATCGCGATGCGCGATCAGCAAGTCAGCAATTCGGATCTGGCCCGCCGTCTGGGAGTGCACGAGCGTGTCGTCCGGCGCATGCTCGATCCGCAGCACGCCACCAAAGCGGAGAAGATTCAGGCCGCGCTGGCGATGCTCGGAAAGCAAATGACGGTGGAAGTGCGCGACGCAGCATAGGGACGCACTGGTTCGCCGGTGCGGATGCCTCTCGGGCTGGCTCAGCGGGAGGGCGCTTCCGCGATAGAATTGCAGTTGCTCACCCTCCTCCGTCTCCTCCTGGCAGGCCGTGCGGCCCTCGTTGCGGAGAACCTGTTCCTGCGGAAACAGTTGGCACTGTTTCAGGAGCGTAAGGTCCGGCCACGAAAGGCATCTCGAACCACCAAACTCTCGCTGATTGTCCTGGCGCGGCTATTCCACTGGCAGGACGCCCTGGTTCTCGTCCGGCCGGAAACCTTCATCCGTTGGCACCGCCAGGCGTTCCGCGCGTTCTGGCGTTGGAAGTCGCGGAAGCGTGGCCGCCCGTCGTTGCCCCGAAACCTGCGTGAACTGATCCGGGAAATGGCGGCGGACAACCCGGCCTGGGGTCAGGAGCGGATTGCAGACGAACTGTCACTCAAACTGGGTGTCCGCGTCTCCCCTCGCACCGTCGGAAAGTATCTGGTCTCGTCGAGGCCTCGGGGCGGACGCGCGTCGAATCTGCGTTGGGCCACGTTTGTGAGGAACCACGCCAAGGGCATCGTCGCTTGCGACTTCATGGTGTCCGTCACGGCGTCGATGCAGCTCTTGTACGTCTTCGTTGCCATGGAAGTCGGGTCTCGGCGGATTCTTCACACCAACGTTACTGCGCATCCCACAGCCGACTGGACACTTCAACAGTTCCGGGAGTGCCTCGCCTACGACCATTCGTATCGACATTTGATCCACGACCGCGATCCGATCTTCTCCGCGAGTCTGGATTGCGAGTTGAAGGGCTTCGGTGTCCGGGTCCTCAAGACGCCGGTTCGGGCGCCGAAGGCGAATGCTCACTGTGAGCGTTTGATCGGGACCGTCCGCCGCGAGTGTCTCGACTTCCTGA
>DAHVTI010000080.1 GCA_027324255.1 Bryobacterales bacterium
GTCCATGCCGAAATCGCCCAACTCGTACTCGTTCGTCAGGAACGTGATGTCGGCCCGGTCGCGCACCTTGTGCGCCCGCAGCTCAAACTCCAGGTTGACGATATATTCAAACGCGGCGCCTTCGCACGTGCAGCCGCCATGTCCCGTCCCGATCAGAAAATGCTGGCGTTCCCCGCGCTTCATGCGCTCGATCTTCTCGCGCAGCACGGCGGCTGTCTCCTCGGCGTGATCGGCCGTGCAAACCGACAGGCTGTGCCCGCCCGGGCCCAGTCCCTTCGTCGCGCCGAAGTTCAGCTTGGGGCCGGTGGCGTTCAGCAGAAAGTCGTATGAAATCCGCTCGGTCTGGCCCGCTTTGCCCTCTCCCGTATACTCGATCTCCACGCACGGCGCGGCGCTTTCGGCCGTGCCCTCCGGCCACAGCGCCGTGGCGCGCGCCTGCCGGAAGTCGATCCCGGCGCGCCGGTACACCGGGGCCAGCGGGAACACCACCTGCTCCTTCCGCAGCAGCCCGACGCCCACCCAGATGTTGGAGGGAATCCAGTTGTAGTGCGCCTGCGGCGAGACCACCACCACCTCATCGCGCTCGCCGAGCCATTTCCGCAGAAATGCGGCGGCCGTATGGCCGGACACGCCCGCGCCGAGAACTACGACCCGCGACATGGCTTCACACGCCTCCTGTCTGTCTCCCTAGGATTCAGCAGAGAGACGGGCGTGACAAACCAATTTCAGCCCGGCTCGGCGCGCCGCCGATTCACGCCGCCAGGAGGCCGCGCAGATTCCACCCGCAAATCACGCTGCCTTCGAACTTGTTGCCGCCCGGCCCCGGCCAGTGCGTCTCCAGGCTCACGGCGCCTTGGTAGCCGTCGGCCAGCAGCGCGGCGATCTGGCCCTTCCAATCCACGTGCCGCGTGCCCAGCGGGCCCCACACCGGCTTGTGGCCTTCCATCGAGCAGTCCTTGGCATGGACGTGCACAACGCGCCCCTTCGGCAGCAGGTTGTAGCCGTGCGGGAACGGCTCCTCGCCCGCCACCAGCGCATTGGCCGGATCCCACACCAGTTGGATGTGCGAATGCGGCATCGCATTCAGGAAACGCGCTGCCTCGGCCGCCGTCCCAATGTTGCACGCATGCTCGTTTTCGATGCCGCAGATCACGTCGTGCGCTTTGAACTGGTCGGCGATCTTCGAAATCGCCGCGCATGCCGGCTCAAAGCACTTCTCCGGATCCAGCGTCCGCCAGAACGAGAACACGCGCACCACCTTCGCGCCCGTCATCTCGCACAGTTGAATCGCACGCTCCGCCAGCCGCGGCTGGTCTTCCAGCGTGAAAGTCGCGCCGAAGATGTCCTGCTGGAAGCGCGGATCCACGTCCCCGCCCTCCGGCAGCGTGCACTTCAGAATCGGCGACGAGAGCCCGAGCACGCGAATGCCCTTCGCTCCGAGCACGTCCATCGCGCGCTTCACCTCGTCGTCGGTCAGGTTCATGATGTTCTTGCCCCACACCACGCGCAGTTCGCACGCGGTCATGCCGATGGCGGCCATGGCCGCGGCGGCAGGGTTCAGGTCGGGAGAAAATTCATCGGTGATGGCGGCCAGTTCGAGTTTGGGAGTCATGAGAGCTACTTGCTTTCCTGGATGACGTGATAGCGATCCGGCGGAACGCCGGCGAGGCGCTGTCGCACCCCGCTAGGCCATTCTATTTCAATCGAGACTGCGGAGGCATCGCGTCCCAGTCCGAACGTCAGCGCCAGATCGTGCGCCGAGCAGTAACTCGAGCCCGAATGCACCGTCGCCCACTGCCGCCCGCCCGCACCCATAACCTTTACCACCGCTCCCAATGCAGAACGGTTCGACTTCCCGCCCTCCAGCTTCACCCCCACCCAGTGATTCCCCGCCGGGCGCGCCTCATTCTTCAGCAGCACCGCCGGGCCGTTGTTGACGTTCAATAGCACGTCCAGGTCGCCGTCCCGGTCGTAGTCCGCATAGGCCGCGCCGCGCGCCACGCGCGGCTTCGCCAGGTCCGCGCCGTACTTCGCGCTCGCATCCTCGAAGCGCCCCCGCCCCAGGTTCCGGAACAGCAGCGGCGGCTGCGCGAACCGCACCTTCGGCTGTACCCGCGCGATCTCTTCCTCGATGTGCCCGTTGGCCGCGAGGATGTCCAGCCACCCGTCCAGATCGAAATCGAAGAAGAACACTCCAAAGGCCAGCGATAGCAGCGACGTTCTCCCCACGGAGGACCGCGGCGCCTCATCCACGAACAGCCCGTTGCCCTCGTTGTGGTACAGCCCCAGCATCTGGTTGGAGAAGTTCCCTACCAGTAGATGCGGCCTACCCGAGCGGTCGTAGTCTCCCGCGTCCACGCCCATCGCCCCGCGCGCTGTCCCGTCCTCGCCGAACGCCACCCCAGCCGCCATGCCCTCCTCCTGGAAGGTCCCGTTCCTCAGGTTGCGGTACAGCTTGTTCGGCTGCGTGTCGTTGGCCACGAAAAGGTCCGGCCAGCCGTCCGAGTTGTAGTCCAGTACCGCCACCCCCAGAGACTTCGATGTCCCATCGGCCAGCCGCGCCTTCGCCGTCGCATCCTCGAACCGCCCACCGCCCAGGTTGTGGAACAGCCGCGACAAAACTCCCTTGTAGGACTCCGGCGTGCAATAGCTCTTGCTGACCCCGTCCAGCGAGCACCGCAGGTCGCCCTGCGCCGTCCACTGCACGTAGTTCGCGACAAACAGGTCCGCGCGGCCGTCCCGGTCGTAGTCCAGAAACG
>DAHVTI010000144.1 GCA_027324255.1 Bryobacterales bacterium
GAGCAGGTCCGAAAGATGCCGCTCAAGGACCTCGGGCATCTGGTTTACGAGAACAAGGGCTGCGCCACCTGCCACTCGCTCGACGGCACCCGCGGCCAGGGCCCCTCCTGGAAAGGCATCTGGGGCAAAACCCACAAGGGCGCAGATGGCAAGGACTACACCGTGGACGCCAACTACATCCGGCAGTCCATCCTCCAGCCGCAGGCCATCGTGGTCCAGGGTTTCGAGCCCATCATGCCCACCTTCCAGGGCCTGCTCCGGGAGCGCGAAATCCTGGGCACCATCGAGTACATCAAGTCGCTGCAGTAGGCGAGAGGGAACGAATCCATGTCAGAGGCAATCACTCACAACGGCACCGGCCAGGAAGCTCACCACGGCGACTATCTGGTGGATCCCAGGGGGCTCTGGAGCTGGCTCACCACTGTCGACCACAAACGCATCGGCCTGATGTACCTGTGGTCCGTGCTCTTCTTCTTCCTGGTGGGCGGCATCTTCGCCCTGCTCATCCGGCTGGAGCTGCTCACCCCCAAGCAGACCATCATGACCGCGGAGATGTACAACCGCGTCTTCACCCTCCACGGCGCCATCATGACGTTCCTCGTCATCATCCCCGCCATCCCCGCCGCCCTCGGCAACTTCGCCCTGCCGCTGCTCATCGGCGCCAAGGACGTCGCCTTCCCCAGGCTCAACCTCGCCAGCCTCTACGTCTATTGGACTGGCGCCGCCATGGCCGTCGCCACGCTCGCCCTCGGCGGCGTCGATACCGGCTGGACCTTCTACACGCCGTACTCCACCACCACCGGCGGCGGCGTCAGCCTGATGGTCCTTGCTGCTTTCGTCCTCGGCTTCAGCTCCATCTTCACCGGCGTCAACTTCATCGCCACCATCCACAAGCTCCGCGCCCCCGGCATGGGCTGGTTTGAGCTGCCTCTCTTCTGCTGGGGCATGTACTCCACGGCCCTCATCCAGATCCTCGCCACCCCCGTGCTCGGCATCACACTCCTGCTGCTCGTCATGGAGCGCACGCTCGGCGTCGGCATCTTCGATCCCCAGCTCGGCGGCGACCCCGTGCTCTTCCAACACTTCTTCTGGTTCTACTCCCACCCTGCCGTCTACATCATGATCCTGCCGGCCATGGCCGTCATCTCCGAGGTCATCCCCACCTTCTCGAAGAAGACCATCTTCGGCTACAAGGCCATCGCCTTCTCCTCCGTCGCCATCGCCCTGCTCGGCTTCCTCGTCTGGGCCCACCACATGTTCGTCGCCGGCATGAGCCTCTTCGCCGGCGCCATCTTCAGCTTCCTCACCTTCTTCATCGCCATCCCCTCCGCCATCAAGGTGTTCAACTGGATCGCCACCATGTGGCGCGGCTCCATCTCGCTGGAAGCCCCCATGCTCTACGCCCTCAGCTTCCTGCTCATCTTCACCATCGGCGGCCTCACCGGCCTCTTCCTCGCCTCCCTCTCCACCGACGTCCACCTGCACGACACCTACTTCGTCGTCAGCCATTTCCACTACGTCATGGCCGGCTCCAACCTCATCGCCTTCCTCGCCGGCATCCACTACTGGTGGCCCAAGATGTACGGCCGCATGTACAACCAGAAGCTGGCCGCCATCGGCTGCGCTCTCATCTTCATCGGCTTCAACGCCACCTTCCTGCCGCAGTTCGTCCTCGGCAGCCGCGGCATGCCGCGCCGCTACTACAACTACCTGCCGCAGTTCCAGGATCTCCACGTCGCCTCCACCGTCGGCAGTTGGATCCTCGCCGCCGGCCTCTTCCTCACCGCCGCCTACCTGCTCGCCTCCTTCCGCAGCCCCAAAGGCGCCGTGGATAACCCCTGGGGCGGCCGCACCCTCGAGTGGGAGACCTCTTCCCCGCCCACCATGCACAACTTCGAGGGCCAGCCCGTGCTCCAGCACGGCCCCTACGACTACCGCGCCAATCCCGCCCCGGTCGGCCAGGAAGAGCTCGCGCACTAAGTTCACATCCCCTGAGAGAAGTCGATCATGAGCACCGTCACATCCTCCGTCCCGGCCGAACACGAGCACCCGAAATTCCTGCAGCATCACTTCCGCGAGATGTCGCAGCAGTTCGACGCCTCCAAAATCGGCATGTGGCTATTCCTCGTCACGGAAGTCCTGCTGTTCGGCGGCCTCTTCGTCGGCTACGGCATCATGCACGCCAAGCATCCTGAGGCGTTCATGGCCGCCCACCATCACCTCGACAAAGTGATGGGCGCCCTCAACACCATCGTCCTGCTATTCTCCAGCTTCACCATGGTCATGTCCGTCTGGGCCGCCCAGACCAACCGCCGCAAGCTCACCATCCTCTTCCTCGTCATCACCCTGCTCTGCGCCTGCACCTTCATGGTGGTGAAGTACTTCGAGTACAGCCACAAGTTCCACGACGGCCTGCTCCCCGGCAAGTACTACACCCACAAGGGCGACACCGTCCCCGGCCAGTTCATGTTCTTCAGCTTCTACTTCATGATGACCGGCCTGCACGGCATCCACGTCCTCCTGGGCATGGGGGCCATCATCTGGGTGCTCGCCCGCACCATCCGCGGCGACTTCTCCAGCGACTACTACGCGCCCGTCGACATCACCGGGCTCTACTGGCACCTGGTCGATCTCATCTGGATCTACCTCTTCCCCCTGATGTACCTGATTTCCTGAGGAGGCTTCGAAACTCACCATGTCACACACCGGCGAAAACGCCATCCACGTCACCGGCCCCAAGACCTACGGCGCCGTCCTCGCGGCTCTCCTCGTCCTCACGGTCATCACCGTGCTCGCCTCCTACGTCGACTTCGGCTCCTTGAACACCGTCGTCGCCCTCATCATCGCCTCCATCAAGGGCTCGCTCGTCGCGCTCTTCTTCATGCACCTGCGGCACGACAAGTTCAATGCCGTCATCTTCGTCGGCGGCCTGCTCTTCCTCGCCGTGTTCCTCATCTGGACGCTGTTCGACATCAGCACCCGCACCACGGTCCTGCCCACCAACCTCAAGGCGCCCATCCAGGCCTTCCCCGGCGCGCCGCTCAACAAGCCCGTTCGGCCCAGCACCGGCCAGCCGCTCGGCACCGTGCAGCCCTAAGCCCCCGATCGCCTCGTCATGGCCGCGTTGCCCTATACTGACGGGATAACGCGGCCATGACCTTTTCCGCCCTCCGCCTCTCCCTCCTGCTGCTCGCCTCCTCAGGCGGCCTCCTCCCCGCGGCTGACCCGCTCGAGTTCCTCCACGTCACCGACACCCACGTCATCGACGCGCGCGGCGTCCACCCCTCCATCGCCGCCCAGCGCCGGCACCTCCACTCCGCCGCCGCGAACCTCCAGTCTTTCTTCGACACTCTCTCCGCCCAGCCCCCCGCCTTCGTCCTCGTCACCGGCGACCTCATCGACGGCGTCTCTTTCCAAGGCGCTGAAGGCGATACCCGCGCCGGCCAGATCGAGCTCTTCGCGAAGATGATCGCCCGCGGCCCCGTCCCCGTCTATCTCGCCCTCGGCAACCACGACGTCCAGCGCTACACCGTCGATGCCGCCGCCTCCAAGCCCGCCGGCAGCGATGCCTCCGCCGCCGCTGACCGCGCCGCCTGGCGCGCCGCCGCCCCCTGCTTCCGCGATGGCACCTACTACGCCTTCCAGCGCCGCGCCGGCTCCACCACCTACCGCTTCCTCGTCCTCGACAACGGCTCGCTCAAGGACCGTTCCTTCGCCGAAGCCCAGTGGCGCTGGCTCGAGAAGCAGGTCCGCCAGGCTGGCGACGACCCCCTCATCGTCGCTCTCCACATCCCCCTCGACCAGTCGCCCGCCTCGGCTCCTATCCGGGAAATCCTCGCCCGTGCCCCCAACGTCGCCCTCGTCCTCGCCGGCCACAAGCACAGCAACGCCATCGAGGAAATCTCTCTGGGCGATCACGGCGTCACCCAGGTCCGCACCGCCATCTTCGCCACCAATCCCGCCAGCGTCCGCGCCATCCGCCTCTTCGAAGACCGCATCGAGATCGGCGCCACCGGCCGCCGCGGCTCCACTGAGCACACCGTCGCCCTCCACGCCGTGCCCGCCCTCGCGCACTGACCCCCTTCAGCGCACTATCGCGCCCCGCGCTTTCAGAATCTCGATCACCCGCTGCACCGGCAGCGCCTCCACCCGCCGCCCGTTCCCCTCCGTCGTCCCGGCCTTGAACAGCGAGTTGTACACCGCCTCTTCCGTGGCTTCGATGACGGCTTCGAACAGCGGCGACATCGCGTCGTTCGCCACCAGCTTCCCCGGCGCGCGGTTCGTCGTGAAAGCAATCGCGTAGTCTCCGCTGCCGTTCGACCCCGCCGCGCCCGTCCTGCCCAGCCCCATCATGCTCCGCGCCGCCATCCGCTTCAGGTTGCGCGCGTCCACCGCCGCGTCCGTCGCAATCACCACTATCACGCTGCCGTCCTTCGACCCCTGCCCCGCCCGCCGCAGCTCTCGCCCCACCGGCACGCCCGCGATCGTGAGATCCCCGCCGTAGTTGGTCTGCACCAGCACGCCCACCATCGCCCCGCCCGCCCGCCGCGACGCCGTCCCGATGCCGCCCTTCCACCCGAACGCCACCGTGCCCGTGCCCGCGCCCACCGAGCCCTCCTCCACCGCGCCGTCCTTCGCCCCGCCCAGCGCCGCCAGCACCTCCTCCCGCCCCACGTGCCGCCCGCGGATGTCGTTCAAATAGCCGTCGTTGGTCTCTGCCACCACCGGGTTGATGCTGCGCACATTCTCGTTCCCCGGCAGCGCCAGCATGTAGTCGAGCAGCGCATCGGCGACGCGCGGCACGTTCAGCGTCGAGGTCAGCAGCACCGGCGTCTCGATCTCCCCCAGCTCTTCCACCTGCGTCGAGCCCATCAGCTTGCCAAACCCGTTGCCCACGAAAACCGCCCCCGGCACCTTCTGCGCGAACAGGTTCCCGCCGTGCGGCAGGATGGCCGTGACGCCCGTCCGCACGCGCTCCCCGCGCACCAGCGTCGCGTGGCCCACCTTGACGCCCCCCACGTCCGTGATCGCATTCAGCGGCCCCGGCTCCAGGATGCCCGTCACGATCCCCGCCTCGCGCGCCCGCGGCCGCGGCTCGGCCGCCGTCAGCCACAGCGTAACAAAAACCAGCCAGAATGTTTTCACCGTTTCACCCTCCGGAACAGCGCCGACTGGCGGTCCTCCGCCACCGCCTCCCACCCGTCCTGCGCTTTCAGCCACCGCGCCAGCGGCCCGCGCGCCGGCACCAGCGCCGCCTCGAACCCCCAGCGCTCGAACAACTCCCCGGTCCGCGGCCCCGCCTCCAGCATCTCCAAGTACTCCAGCCCAATCTCCGGTCCGAAGAAGTCGTTCATCCCGTCCACGAAAACCCGCGTCCGCGGGTACAGGTGATACAGCACGTAATCCGCCCACGCATCGGTCGTGAACAGCCGCCTCTGCTCCAGCGCCGCCGCCTGCGCCCGCACCATCGGGGCGGGGAAGTCCCGCGCCGGGAAATCCGCCGGCGCGCCCAGCCGCGCAGGCATCGCCAGCGCCAGCGCGAAAAACGCCGGCAGCAGCAGGCTGAACCGCGACGCCTGCCCCAGCATCTGGGCGTCCATCTGCAGCCACGTCGCCGCCAGGCTCCGCCGCGGATCCCGCCGCGCCAGCCACTCCAGCGCCCGCGCCCCTTCGCCCGCCACCACCGGCAGCGCCACCGTCAGGAACACCGGGATGTGCCGCGCGGATTGAAACGCCGCCCAGCCGAAGAACAGCGCTGCGGCCGGGCCCGCCACCTCCCGCCGCCGCAGTTGGCTGACGCACGCCAGCCCCGCCGCCAGCGCCAGCCCGCAGAACCAGTAATACGGCTCGCCCAGCTTCGCGCTCGGCGCGTGATACTCCTGCACCAGTCCCTTCAGCCACCCGGCCCGCAGGTACTCGAAGATGTGCACGTGCAACTGCACGCCGTAAGGGTTCGCCACCGTCACCGCCAGGCACGCCCCCGCCAGTCCCGCATACTTCGCCGCCGCCCGCCGCTTCTCAGCCTCCCGCCCGGTGATGAGCCACTCCGCCGCCAACCCCGCTGCCGTCAGTCCCAGGTACACCGGCAGCGTCAAAAAGCCGCCGTGCAGGTTTGCCCACACCAGGCTCAGCGGGACCAGCATCCAAATCAGCCGCCCCTCGGCCCGCCGGTCCTTCAGGCACAAACCCACCGCCAGCGCCAGCAGCACCCACGTGATCAGATGCGGCCGCGCCAGCATGTGGTTCGCCGCGGCCTGGCAGGCGGCCATCGTCAGCACTGCGCTCAGAATCCACTGCCGCCCGCTCTCCACGCAGTTCCTGTAGACCAGCGCCGTCCATGCCGCCAGCAGCGCCGCCGCCGCCACCGCCACTCCCCCCAACCCCGCCCACGAATGCAGCGCCGACGCCGACACCGCCGTCAGCCACTCCCACGCAAACCACGCCTTCGCCGGCAGCGTGAACGAGAACGGCTCGCTCGCCGGAGCCCGCCCCGCCGCCCGTATCATGTCTCCCGTCAGGATGTGCAGCCCCGCGTTGGCGTCGCTCAGCAGCGTCTCCCAACCCGGCCCCAGGAAATACGGCCTCACCGCCAGCGCCGCCACCAGCAGGTCCGCCAGCGAAGGCATCGCCCAGCCCAACGCTCTCCTCCCCGCCGCGCTCTCCGTCGAACCCATGTCTGAATCAGCCTAGCACAGCCCTCCTTTCGTCCTGCCCTCCGCTATTCCGGCCCTTTACTATTCAATCACCCCAAACACAAAGGCCATCCCCCTCGCGGGAGATGGCCTGAGTCGAAGCGAGGCCGTTGCGCCTTAGGCGCGCGTCACGTTCTCCGCCTGCAATCCTTTGGGCCCCGTCTTCAGCTCGAACTCGACTTCGGTCCCCTCGTCAAGCGTTCGGTATCCGGACATCTGAATCGCGCTGAAATGCACGAAAACGTCCTCCCCAGTATTCCGCTGGATGAAGCCGTAGCCCTTCGCAGCGTTGAACCACTTTACGACACCTTTTTCTCTCACAGCTACTTCTCCTATTACTCGTGTCCGTTTCCCGACACCCCTCCCGCGCAGACTTTCGACGTGGGAGTCCCTTCGATGCAAACTTCCGAAGATCCAGAGTGGCGGGTATAACTGCTACATCTACGGACTCCCCAAGTATCGCAGAAGGTTCCGAAAACTTCAATCGTCCTTTTTGGTAAAGTTTCATCCCGAAACGCTCCTATTGCTGCTTGTCTTACACTGGGGAACGGAATGAAAAAATCCGCGGGATTACTCCGGCCGCGTAGTGCAAACCTATGATCCGCCTTGCCTTTGCGCGCCTCTCCCCCGCCTGCTCCCTCGACGTCCCCGCCGCTCTCCTGCGCGGCGGGCCGCTCGACTGCCTCCTCCTCGCCGGCGGCCGCGACTCCGTCCACACCCTTATCGCCCTCCTGCCCGAGCTCCGCCGCCGCGGCGTCAGCGTCCTTGCCGCTCTCGACGACGGCCAGCCCCGCAAGGCCGCCGAAGTTCTTCTCGCCGCTCATCCTTCCGTCCGTGTCGCGGCCCTCTCCGGCCAGGTCCTCGATCAGGCCGCCGCCGCCCTCGCCGCCGCCGGCGTCCCTCTGCCTCCCGGCCTTGTCTCCATCCGCGCCCTCGCCTCCGCCGCCGTCCTCGCCCGCGCCCTCGCCTCCGGCGCCGCCGTGGTCTTCGCCGGGGAAGCCATGCCCGAATCCCTCGCCGCCGCCGCCGCCCTCCACCGCTTCGGCTGGACCCACGCAGATCACTCCCTCCTCGCCGGCGCCTCTCTCGCCGGCCACATCCTCGCCGCCGGTCCCCTCGCCTGCGGCGGCGCTGCCGGCGTCGATTGGCAAACCCTCCCCTCCCCCGCCTCCATCGACGCCCCCATCGCCGAACTCGAGCCCAACGGCTCCTTCACCATCACCCGCCATCCCGCCTCCGGCGGCGAAGTCTCCCGCCATTCCGTCCTCGAAGCCCTCCTCGACGCCGTCGGCGACCCGCGCGCCTTCGACACTCCCGACTGCCGTATCGACCTCTCCGCCCTCGACGTCCGCGAATTCGCCCCCCAACGCGTCTCCGTCTCCGGCGCCCTCGGCCTGCCGCCTGCTTCCGCCTTCGCAGCCGTGCGCGCCCATGCCGGCTGGCGCGTCACCGCCTTCGTCGTCTACCCGGCTCCTGCCGCCCTGGAAAAGGCCTACGCCGCCGATCGCCTCCTCCGCGAGCGTACCTCGCTCCTCCAACTGAAGGTGGACGGAATCCACGGCGATTTCCTTGGCGCCGGCCCCGGTGCCGGCGAGGTGGTCTGGCGCGCCGCCGTCTCCTGCCCCACCGCCGCCGCCGCCCAACTCGCCGCCCGCGAAATCGCCGCCGTTGTCCGCCGCGGCCCGCCCGGCGCCATCGTGCCCCCTGGCGCCGCCTCGCCCTGCGTCGAGGAGGTCGTCCTCCACTCCGTCTGCCCCATACCCGCCGGCGCCGCCAGCCTCGCCTTCGAGGTGCTCTCGTGAAGGCCCGCCTCGGCGATCTCGCCCATGTTCGCGCCTCGCGCTCCGGCAGCCAGCTCACTCTCGCCGTCATCGCCTGGGGGCCGGCCGAATATGCTATCCTCGCCCGTGAACTCACCGTGGACCGCTTCCGCGCCTTCCTCGGCTCCGGCGCCCCGGCCCTCGTCGGGCGCTACGACCTGCCTCGCCTCCATTGCCTGATTTTCGTGCTCGCCGGCGCCCTGCCGGAGCCTGCTTCGCTGCTGCTCCCCGACCCCGGCGGCCAACTCCTCTCCAGCCGCCTGCTGCTGCTGGAGATCGACAAGGAACCCGAACTCTTATGAGCGACCTGATGATCACCCGCGAGGAACGCGTCCTCCGCCTCACCCTCAATAGGCCTGACCGCCACAACGTCCTACAAGACCGCCTCTGCCGCGACCTCGTCGCCGCGCTCAAGGACGCCGGCAAGGACCGCGCCGTCGGCTGCGTCCTCCTTGACGCCGCCGGCCCCACCTTCTGCGCCGGCGTCGATCTCGATCAGCTCCTCCTCCCCGACGCCCTCGAAATCGTCGAGGTCGAGGAGGCCCTCTTCACCTTCGGCCTGCACTATCACAAACCCATCGTCGCCGCCGTCCAGGGCCCCGCTTTCGGCGGCGCCGTCGGCCTCATCGCCAACTGCCACGTCGTCCTCGCCGCCCAGGGCGCCACCTTCGGCCTCACCGAGATCCGCGCCGGCTATTGGCCCTTCGTCTCCCACCGCGCCATCGCCCTCGCCATCGGCGAGCGCCGCGCCGTCGAGCTCTCCCTCACCGGCCGCGTCTTCTCCGCCGCCGATGCCCAGCAGTACGGCCTCGTCCACGAGGTCACTCCGGCTTTCGAGCTCGACGACCGCGCCGTCGCCACCGCCCGCCAGCTCTCCCTCGCCAGCCAGGAAACCCTCCGCCGCGGCCTCGACTTCGTCCAGAAAAGCCGCGAAATGAGCTGGGAAACCGCCGGCCGCCTCGCCGCCGAATACAGCGACCGCACCTTCCGCTCCGCTGACTTCGGCGAAGGCGTCCACGCCCTCCGCGACCGCCGCAAGCCCGACTGGCCCTCTCTCCGCAAACCGCGGCTGGGCTGCGCTTCTCGACCTGCGTCCCTACGGCCTCGACCACCGCAGCCCCGCCCGCCACAGCCGCGGCGCCCCCACCTGCGGCGTCGGGCTGTAGCCCGCCACCACCCGCCGGTCCAGTGCGTTCTCCACCGCGAACACCGCCGCCAGGCCCTGTCCCAGCGCCTGCCGCAGCGAAAAATGCAGCACCGCGTACCCCGGCAGCACGTACAGGTTTCGGTCGTCTTCGAACTGCAGCGTCGATGCCCGCAGCCCCGCGCTCACCAGCGAGCCCCGCTGGTTCCACGTCGCCAGCGCCGAGCCCTGCTGCCGCGCCACCTGCGGAATCCGCTCGCCCGCCGCGAAGCGCGAATCGGCCAGCAGCCACGACGCCTGCACCGTCCAAGCCGCCCACCGCCGCGCCGCGCTCGCTTCCAGCCCCCGCGCCGTCGCCTGCCCCGCGTTGTCCCGTTGCCGCGTGATCAGCGCCGGCGTGATGCTCCGCGTCACGTTCGTGATCAGGTCGTCCATCCGGCTGTAATAGGCCGTCACCGACGCCCGCAGCCCGCCCGCCACGTGGTCCGCGCCAATCTCGGCGCCCGTGAGCGACTCCGGCCGCAGCGCCGCGTTGGCCAGCGTCACCGCGTTGCCCGCCCGGAACTGCCGGAATAGTTCGTTCAGCGTCGGCGCGCGAAAAGCCCGGTAGGCCGACGCCCGCAGCCGCCACCGCTCCAGCCCCAGCGCCGCGCCGCCGCTCGGCATCCAGAACGCCCGCCCGCCGCCCGCGTCCTGCCCCCGCAATCCTCCGAACAGCCGCAGCGGCCCGAACGACGCGTCGCCCTGCCCGTACAGCCCGTACTGCCGCTGCACCCCGCCCCCCGTCCGGAAGCCCGCCGGGTACAGCGTCTCGTTCGAATAGCCCTCTGAACGCAGATAGTCTCCGCCCGCCTGCACGTTCCAGCGCGCCGCCCGCCGCCGCCAGTGGCCCGCCGCCCCCGTCGCCTCCGACGGCACGCTCTGCCGCGATGTCGGCCGCTCCGTCTGCCGCCCCGCCCCGATCGCCGAAAATGCCGCCCGGTACTCTTCGCGCGTGTGGAACGCCAGCAGGTTCACCGTCGATCCGCCCAACTCCCGCCAGTAGTTCCCCGCCACCGTGCCCAGGCCCGTCGAATTGCGCGTCAGCGACGTGCCGTTGGCCCGCTCCTCCGCCAGCATGTCGGCCCGCACGAACAGCCGGCTGCGCCCGTTGAACACGTCCGCCCGCGCCGTCGCCGCCGTGAACCGTACGCCCGCCGGCGTGTCGATCGGCCCGCGCGCCTCCGCCGGCACAATGTAGTAGCCGCCGGCGGTGAACGCCCGCGCGTGTCCGGAGAAAGCCGCCCGCGCTCCCGCCGTCAGCGTGCCGCCGCCCTCTACCTGGTGCGTGTCCGCGTCGCCGCCCTCGTAGCCCAGCCATCCCCCCCGTCGCGCCGGCTGCCCTGTCACCAGGTTGATCGTCCCGCCCATCGCCTTGTCGCCGAACACGCTCGTCGACGCGCCGCGCGACACCTCCATCCGCTCCAGGCTCTCCGGCGCGATTCGCGTCCAGTAGATCCACCCCCCGAACGGGCTGTTCACCGGCACCCCGTCCCACAGCACCAGCGTGCGGCTCGCTCCCGTCGATCCCAGCCCCCGCAGGCTCACCCCTTGCGTCGTCGGGTTCGCCGCCACCGACGACGACCGCCGGAACAGCGAAAACCCCGGCACCATCCGCAGCCGGTCGTCGGCGTTCACCCCAGGCAGCGTCTCCACCTCTTTCCGCCCCAGTTCCGTGATCGCCGCCGGCGTCTCCGCCTCCAGGCTCTCCGTTACCGTCACCGTCGTGCGGACCGGTTCATTCGCCGGACTTTGCCAGCACCAGGCTGTCGGCATCCAGAATGCGAGCGCCGTCCCAACCACAATTCTTGAGACGTTCGGCCGACGCGCTGAATATGACGGGGACACTTCGTTCTTCCAGGTTCCAGAGGGGAGCGGCGCGGCGGCGGCATTGCGCCAGCGCCAGATACCTCAGGATAGCGTATACATCGTCTTCCACCGGCGCCAGCACTTCGAAATCCTGCGTCCGGAACCGGATCCTCGCCCCTCGCCCCGCGAACTGCCACGCCACGAACGCGCAGCACTCCACCGCCCGCTCGAACCACTCCTCCTGCCCCGCCGGCGTCTCCAGGTCCAGGAACAGCGTGATCAACTGCTCCTGCTCCCGCGCGAACTCCCGCACCTGCAGCGCCCCCGTGTGCGCCGTCGCCCGCCAGTCCACGTGCCGCGCGCTCTCCAGCGGCTCGTACGGCCGGATCCGGTAGAAGTCGTGCCCGCGCCCCCGGAACAGCTCTTCGGCGTCGCCCGCGATCTCCGCCACCAGGTGCTCGAAGCCGGGCTGCGGCTCCAGCGCCGGATACACCAGCACGTCGTGCTTCATCGTCACCCGCGTCCGCCGCTCCGCAAAGCCGAACGGAAACCGCGTCGAAAACAGAAAACACTCCTCGGCGTGCAGCCCGCGCCGCGCAAAGCGGATGTCCACCGTCGTCTCCAGCGTCCCCCCGCCCGGCACCACCGGAAAGTACAGCTCCGTCGTGAACACGCTCTCTTCCACACCCACCAGCCGGATCGAGAACGACGGCACGTGCTTCTTCTCGTTGCGCAGCAGCACCTTCGCCGGCACCTTCCGCCGCGCCGATATGTGGTCCGGCAACTGGATGTCCAGCTCCAGCGCGGCAATCCCCAGCCGGCTCACGAACCCGCTCACCATCAGCGTCGCCAGCATCGCCGCCAGCAGCAGGAACAGCAGGTTGTTGGCCGACGCGAACGCCGCAAAGCCCACCAGCGCCAGCGCCGTCAGGAACACCAGACCCGTCAGCGTCACCCGCTCGCGCACCCGCCCCTCAATCCACGTTTTCAGGCCCGCTCGCTGTTTTCGCCACCACTGGCGCATAAAGCTGGTCCCATCATGTCACAATCGTTCTTTGCCCATGGCTGCTTCCACTCAACCTCCCGTCCGCCTCGCCCGCTCCCTGGGCCTCTTCCAACTCCTCGTCATGGGCGTCATCATGGTGCAACCCACCGCGCCCATGCCCCCCTTCGGCGCCATCAGCGCCGGCGCCCGCGGCCATGTCGTCACCACCGTCCTCATGGCCATGTTCGCCATGATGCTCACCGCCCTCAGCTATGGCCGCATGGCCCGCGCCTACCCCAGCGCCGGCAGCGCCTACACCTACGTCGCCCGCGAAATCCATCCCGCCCTCGGCTACTTCACCGGCTGGAGCATGCTCCTCGACTACCTCGTCAATCCCCTCATCTGCGTCATCTGGTGCGCCAAGGCCCTCATGGGCCTCTTCCCCGGCACCCCCTACGCGCTCTGGGCCGTCTCCTTCGGCGTCCTCTTCACCATCCTCAACCTGCGCGGCATCCAGGCCACCGCCCGCACCAACGAGTTCCTCACCGCCGCCATGGGCGCCGTCATCCTCTGGACCCTCGGCGCCGCCTTCCGCTACGTCTCCCTCCTGCCTGATCTCGGCCCCGCCACCTTCCTCACCCCCTTCTACGATCCCCAGCGCTTCTCCTGGCCCACCATCTCCAATGGCGCCTCCATCGCCGTCCTGACTTACATCGGCTTCGACGGCATCTCCACGCTCTCTGAAGAGGTGAAGGACCCCCGCCGCAACGTCCTCCGCGCCATGGTCGGCACCTGCTTCATCATCGGCGTCCTCTCGGCCATCGAAGTCTACGCCGGCCAGCTCGTCTGGCCCGCCGCTGAAGCCTACCCCGACGTCGATACCGCCTACCTCCACATCGCCGGCCGCGCCGGCGGCGCTATCCTCTTCCAGGTCCTCTCCTGGACCCTCGTCGTCGCCACCATCGGCTCCGCCTCCGGCGCCATGCTCGCCGGCGCCCGCCTCCTCTACGGCATGGGCCGCGACAACGCCATCCCCAAATCTTTCTTCGGTTACCTCCACCCCGTCCGCCGCATCCCCTCCCGCAACGTCCTTCTCATGGGCGTCCTCTGCCTCGCCGGCGCCTTCGCCATCTCCTACCAGACCGGCGCCGAGCTCCTCAACTTCGGCGCTCTCATCGGCTTCACCGGCGTCAACGTCTCCAGCCTCGTCCACTACTACGTCCGCGGCCGCGACCGCCACTGGTCCCACCTCCTCGCCCCCGCCGTCGGAGCCATCGTCTGCCTCTACCTCTGGTTCAGCCTCAGCCTTCTCGCCAAGCTCGCCGGCTTCGCCTGGCTCACCTTCGGCGTCGTCTACGGCGCCTGGAAAACCGGCGGCTTCCGCAAGGACATCATCCGCTTCGACATCCCCGAAGAGTAGCCCGAAGCCTGGCCCGCCCGCCCCTCCGGCGCTGTGCTATCCTGCCTCTGCCATGCTCTACGAAAAGCCGTCGTCCAAAACGATGGAGGAGATCGAACTCGCCCTCCGCGACTCCGCCGGACGCCACAAGTTCGGCGTCCTCCACGTCCATGACCTCCGGAAAACCATGCAGTCCAAAGGCGTTGACTACGGCCGCCAGTGCTCCGTCTTCGAGGTCTGCAACCCCCACCAGGCCAGGCGCGCCCTCGAGGCCAACCCCGCCGTCTCCACCATGCTCCCCTGCCGCATCTCCGTCTACGAGAAGGAGGGCGGGCTCGTCGTCTCCACCGTCCTGCCCGCCGCCCTCATGGCCCTGTTCGGCTCGCCCGAACTCGAGCCCGTCGGCATCGAAGTCGAGGCCGTCCTCAAGGCCATGATCGACGCCGCCGCCTGAGCCGCTCCCCCCAATAAAACGTGAGGCTTCCCGCGCCGCTTTGGCGCCGGAAGCCTCTCGTTTATGTGCCCGCGTGCGCTTAGCGCTGGATGCGCGCCGACCCGCCCTTGGCGAACGCCCGCACCTGGTCCACCGTCGCCATCGTCGTGTCGCCCGGGAACGTCGTCAGCAGCGCGCCGTGCGCCCAGCCCAGCTTCACCGCTTCCATCGGCTCCTCGCCGTTCAGCAGTCCGTAGATGAAGCCGGAAGCGAAGCCGTCCCCGCCGCCCACGCGGTCGTGGATCGTCAGTTCGCAGGTCGGCGCCGTGTAGGTCTGCCCGTCGATCCACGCCACCGCGCTCCACGAATGATGGTTCGTCGTGTGCACTTCGCGCAGCGTCGTCGCCACCACTTTCACCTGCGGGTACTTCTTGATCACGTTGTCGATCATGCCGAAGAACGTCGTCGGATCCAGCTTCGACTTCGAGTGCACCTCAGGCCCAGGAATGCCCAGCCCCAACTGCAGGTCCTCTTCGTTGCCCACCAGCACGTCCACGTTCTGCACGATGCGGTCGATCACCGACACCGCTTTCTCCGCCCCGCCCCAGATGTTCCACAGCTTCGCCCGGTAGTTCAGGTCGAACGACGTGATCGCGCCCGCCGCCTTCGCCGCCTTCATCGCTTCCACAATCAGCTCGCCCGTCGTCTCCGACAGCGCCGCGAAGATGCCGCCCGAATGGAACCAGCGCGCGCCCCCGCCGAAAATCTCCTGCCAGTTGAAATCGCCCGGCTTCAGCAGCGCCCCCGCCTCGTTCGAGCGGTTGTAGAACACCACCGGCGCGCGCACCCCCAGGCCCCGGTCCGAATAGACCGTCGCCATGTTCGGGCCGTTCACGCCGTTGTGCTTGAAGCGCTTGTAGAAGGGCTTCACCCCCATCGCCTTCACGCGCTCCGCGATCAGGTCGCCGATGGGGTAGTCCACCATCGCGCTGCAGACGCCTGTCTTCAGTCCGAAACAGTCCGCCAGGTTGGCGGCGCAGTTGAACTCGCCGCCGGATACGTGGATCTGGCACTCCGTGGCCTTCCGGAACGGGATGATGCCGGGATCGAGCCGGTGGATCAGCGCGCCGAGGCTCACAAAGTCGAGCGCGCCTTCGGGGCGAATGTTCAGGCCGTAGTTCATTCTATTCTCCGTGTGTTCGTGCGACTTGGTTGAGGAACCGCTTCGAATCCGCCTCGGGCCTCTCCGGCCGCCTCGCCAGCCTTGGCGGCGGCGCTCGGCGCCCGCGGCGCACTCTCCTCCAACTATATCAAACTGGCATGTCACTAGGCGGCGATAGCGGAGCGGGAATTCCGAAATTCCCCGCCGCCCTCAGCTTCCGCTCCCCGTCGCCTTCCGGAACAGCTTCGTCAGCGGGTTCGTCGCCAGCCGCCGCCTCCCCAACTCTCCGAACCTCGCCTTGGCCCGCGATTTCAGCAGCCGAAATTGCGTGTCCGTCAGCTTCATCTCTTCGCAGATCTGCTCCTGCGGCTGCTCGTACAGGTAGAACCGCGTCAGGATCTCCCGGTCCCGCTGCGAGATGCCCCGCAGCACTTTGATCATCAGGTTCGTCCGCTGCTCGCGGATCGCCACCTGCTCCGGGTTCTGCCGCTGGTCCGGCACTCGCCCGCCCACCTCCAGGTCCGCGAACTCCCGCCTCGACTGCACCGCCTGGTCGATGAACGCCGCCACCTGCCGCCGCACGATCGTCCGCACGAAACCCATCAGCCTTTCCGGCTCCCGCAGCGCCCCGCTCTGGATCGACTGCACCACGATCAGGAACGTGTCGTGCACCTTGTCGTCCAGCTCCTGCGGCCCCAGGTGCCGGCATAGGTAATACCGGATACCTTTCGAAAAAATCCGGTACAGCTCCTCCAGCGCTTCGTTCTCGTTCGCCTGGATCCGCTCCACCAGCGCCGGCCAGCGCGACTGTTCCTCCGCCAGTTCCCCGGTGGGCAGAACCGCGCTTCCTCCGCCGGCATCAGGCGCCAGGCTCCGAGCCTCCGTTTCTCTCGGATCGCGTCCGGCCGGCTCATTCGGCGAGGGCATCGTCTCTTACTCCTTCCCGATACTCAGGTATGCGGACCAGTAGCGCGGCTCCGCCCGCCAGCTCCCGCTGCGGATCATGGCCAGTTGCGCTTCCCGCAAGGCCTCGGCCGTGGCGCGGCCCTTCAACATGGAACGGTAGAAATTAGTGAAGAGCCCTCCGCCGTCGTCCTTCACCGGCCACAGGCTCGCCACCACGGACCGCGCTCCCGCCGCCAGCCAGGCGCCCGTGAATCCGGCCAGCCCGGCGCCGGGCAGCACTCTGCCCCGGCCTGTGTTGCACCCGTTGAGCACCACCAGCGCGCCCGGCGTCTGGCAGCCGGCCAGAATCCCGGCATCGATCCCCTCCCGGTAGCCCTTGGCGTTGATCGAAAGCGCCAGCAGAGGATCGCCCGGCGCTGCCGTCGATACCGCCTCCGCGCGCGCCGCCGCCCCCGCCTTCAGCCGCACCAGAAATGCGTCGTCGTCCGCCGGCGCCGGCACCACGTGCGTCGCAAAGTGCACCACCGCCGGCTCGCCGCCCAGCTCCGCTTCCACCCTCTTTTGGCTCGCCTCCGCGCCCGTCAGCGCCGTCATCGGCCGGCCCGTCTTCCGCCATAGCCCGGAAACGGCCAGCAATTCCGCCCGGCTCCCCGCCAGCGTCGGAAGCTCCAGCGTGTCCAGCAGCGCCGGCCTCCCCGTCGGCCACGGCATCACCCAAAACGACAGCGGCGCGTAACTCGGCCGTTCCAGCCGCAGCCGCGGGTCCGCTCCGTTGTGGATCGCATCCCCCACCGCCAGCAGCTTCTCCGAGCCCGCCTTCCTCCCCCGGTGCAGCATCCATAGAGCCGAAGGGACCGTTCTCAGCACCCGCGTCTCCGCCAGGTAGGGCGCACCCGGTGCTTCCGTGTCGCGCAATGCCGCCAGCGGGCACTCGAACAGAATGTCGTCCTGCGAGATAATCCATCTCGGCCGCGCCAGCGCCTCCTTCGGCAGGCCTCCAAACAGGGTCCTGAACAGGAATCGTGCGCGCCCCTCCAGGTCGCTCCGGTTCTCCAGGATGCTCTTGCGGTACCGGTCCGCCAGTTCCGTCAACTCCGACCGCCCCGGCAGCACCGCAAAGTCCAGCCGGTTCCGCGTCAGCGACCAGGCCCAGCTCCGCGGCTCCCCCACCAGGAACGTGATCAGCACTTCGTCGCGCCCCAGCGCCGCTTGCACCGCCCGCGTCATCGCCTCCGCGCCGGCCGTCCCTGCCGCCGTTTCGTCCGCCGACCCGGCGCCCGCCCGCGCCTCCAACTCCGTCAACCGCGCCTCGATCTCCGCCCGGCCCTCCGTCTTCCCCTCAATCACGGATCGCCGCAGCTTCGATAACAGCCGCGTGTAGCCTGCATCCAGGCCCGCCAGCGTCGCGCTGCGCCGCAGCATCCTGCGCCGCAATCCCGCCGCCCGCCCCTGCTCCACCGCCGCCCACGCTTCCCGTACGGCCGCCCCAGCGTGTCGCGCCTGCGGCGATGTCAACGACAATGCCGCGAACTGCTCGCTCACCCCCGCCAGCGATACGTCCGCCGCAACGTCCGCCGATTGCACCGGCAGCACGTCCTGCCGCCACGCCACCCCCAGTCGCCACGCCTCGCGGTATGCCCCCAGCGCTTCCTTTTTCCTGCCCGCCGCGGCCAGCGCCGCCGCCCGCTCCTGCGCCAGCACCCACGGAATCGCCGGACTCGCCGCCCCCTTCTGTTCCTTCCGCGCCCGCTCGAACCACTCCACCGCTTCCTCTGCCCGCGATTGCGCCAGCCGCAGCCGTCCCATCCGCGCATACAAAAAATCCCTGCTCCGCAGCTTGTTCAGCACCACCACACGGAATTCGTTCGCCAGCGCCCGCTCGGCCCCCTCCAGATCGCCGCGCAGCATCTGGATCATCGCCAGCGCGTCCCACAGATCCCGCTCAGATTGCCGGTCCCCGCCGTCCTGCGCCGCCCGCAGCGCGTCTCCCCAATACCCCAACGCCCGCTCGTAATCACCCCGCCGCGCCGCCACCCGCACCCGCTGGTTCATCAGCTTCGGTACGTAGGGGCTGCCCGCCGGCATCAGCCTCAGCGCCTCCTCCAGCGCATGCTCCGCCGCCGCCCCAGCTCCCAGCATCGTGTACATGTTCGCCAGATTCAGCCAGGCCCCCGCCTCCACCTCCCGCTCGCCTACCTCGTGCGCAGCTTCTCTCGCTGCCACTAAATTCACCAGCGCGTCACGGTAGTGGAATTGGTACAACTGAGCTCCGCCCAGGTTGTTGCGGAACTTCGCGGCTCTCACCGCGTTCCCTTCTCGCCGCGCTGCCGCGATCGCCTGCCCGAACGTCGCCTCCGCCTCGCTGAAGCGCATCCGGCGGATCTGCTCCACTCCCCGCAGTCCGAGTCGCTCGCTTTCGCTCGAGCCGCCATTTCGCAACTCCCGCCCGCTGCCCGCGGACATCGGAGGCAGGACTGCCAGCAAGCACACTGTCATCAAACCGAGGCGCTTCATCCAACCACTCTCTCGAATCGGCGGCTCTTCCATACCGCCTGAAATTGGTCGGCCGAGGGAGTACTAGTATCTGTAGTACCCCCTAGGCACTATACCAGAGGATTGCCCGATTGGGCATGTTAAATTTGGTCTACTTTTAGTAGGGGGTCGCGTTCCGCACCTAATTCAGTAGCCTTTACCCCGGAATACTCTCACCTAACGGCAGGGGGGGAAGATGATGATGATCGGGAGATCGTCCATTTCGTTGCTCCTTCCCAGCGGGGTAAAAATCCCCGCCCGCGAACAACTTAGGAACGGCCCCTCGCGTGTTCGGACCTCGATTCTCTAACTCGCTGAAAACAGAGGAGAAATAGTCCTTCAATTCCTGTGACCCACTTGCAGAACTCCGTTGAAAACGGCTTGACCTGGGGGCGTCGAGTGTGCAACAAGGCCATCGCGGGGGCCGCCGGAGGCATTTTTGTCGCCTCGGGCCTCGCCGGCGGCTTCTGACCCCTCCCCAGGGCTCGTTCTGGCCACCGCTCCGCCCGGCCTGCCCGCCAGGCCGCTGTTTTTCAACTTCCAGAGCCTGGAGATTCAGGTCTGAATGCCTGCCAGCCTCAGCCACTGGTCCACCGTCAGCGCCAGCGCCCCAAACATCAGGTGTGCCATCACCTTGGCCGCCCCTCGGACGCGGATGTGGCTCGCTCCAAACTCATCCTTCAGCCGCGCATTCCCCGCTCGCTCATCGTGCGTTCTTTGTAGCGCTCTTGCTGGGCCCAGGTGAGTTCCGGAGTTGGCTTGGCTGGAAACACCTTCTTCAATGGGGACACCTTCTTCGTCCCCCGGCGGCTGTGCACCGCAATGATCGGCACGTGCCCCAGTTGTCGGCTGTGTTCATGGATCTGGTCGGCATCGTAGGCTGAATCCATCAGATCGTACAGCGACTCGACCCGCTGCGCGGTCATCGTCATCAGCGGGATGGCGGCCTGCGAATCGTGCACGCTGGCACTGGTCAGCAGCGCCGAGACGGGAATCTGGCCGTCGGCCACGTCGAGGTGCAGCTTGTAACCGCGCCAGTAGTTTTCGTGGCCCTGGCTGTTCTTCTTCGCCCCGATGTCGCATTGGCGGGGCAGGCCGGCCAGCATCTCTTCGAGCTTCTGGTGGCGCTGGCATTGGATGCGGGTGCCTCGTGCGGAGGCTTTGGCCTTCGGCATCGAGCCCTTCTTGCGTTTGGGTTTTTTGGCTTTGGCCGCGCGCTTCTGCTCCAGCACCGCTTCCGGCACCCGCTCGCGGGCCTCGATGGCGGTGGAATCGCGCGCGATGTGGCCGACCAGGCGGTTGCCCTGCGTGGCCGCGACCACGGCAGCGTGCAACTGTTGCGGCAATTCGCTGGCGGCGAACAGAGCAAAGGCCCGGGAGAACTTCGATTCGTGCGGCATGGCCTCCACGCTCGCCCAACCGCACAGGCGCCGCAAGGCGCCATCGCACTTCAGGCGGTCCATCAGTTGGCGAGTCGTCGACAGATTGAGGATCGACTTGGCGACAAACGCCGTGGCCAGGGCGGCGCGATCGCGAGGCGGCCGGCCCGTCGAGGCCCGGCGCGCGCTCAACGCAGCCTCCAGCGGAATCAGATTCATGACGGCGCCCAGCAACTGCAACTGCGGACTCAGCGGCCCGACTTCGGCCTCCAACTGAGGAAAGAGATGCTGCTGGAAGACATGGGCGCATTGCAGGAGGGCTTGTTGCGGGGTAAGCTGCATGTGGGGTTCGTTGGGCTTGGATGTCGGTTTGGCGACAACATCTTACTGC
>DAHVTI010000157.1 GCA_027324255.1 Bryobacterales bacterium
TGGTTCCGCCAGGCCCGCTTCGGCCTCTTCATCCACTACGGCCTCTACTCCCTCCTCGGCCGCCACGAGTGGGTCATGTTCCGCGAAAAAATCCGCCCCGCCGATTACGCCCGCCTCGCCGACAAATTCACCGCCTCGAAATTCGCCGCCGCCGCCCTCTGCGATCTCGCCCTCGACGCCGGCATGAAGTACGTCAACCTCGTCACCAAGCACTGCGACAGCTTCTGCCTCTGGGACACCAAAATGACGGACTTCAACTCTGTCAAATCTGCCGCCCACCGCGACCTCGTCCGCGAAATGGCCGCCGCCTGCGCCCAGCGCGGCCTCGGCTTCTTCACCTTTTACGAGCACGGCTTTGACTGGCGCCACCCCCACGGCCCCGCCCCCTGGGATTGGAAAAGCCCCAGCGTCCGCCCCGCCTACGATCCCCCCGATCTCTGGTACGCCCCCCGCGAATCCTACGACTTTCAGAAGTACCTCGACTACGCCGCCGGCGGCATCACCGAACTCCTCACCAACTACGGCCCGCTCGCCGGCGTCTGGCTCGACGGCGCCGGCATCCCCGCCTCCGGCGACCGCGCGAAATTCAAGTGCCCTGAACTCTACGCCCGCATCCGCCGCCTCCAGCCCCAGGCCCTCATCTCCTACAAGTGGGGCATCGAAGGCTCGGAGGATTTCCTCGCCCCCGAAAAACCCCAGCTCGAGCGCGTCCAGAACCGCCGCGGCCGCCCCATGGAGGTCTGCTGGACCACCCAGAAAGGGAGTTGGGGCTGGAAGGCCGACGCCCCCCACCTCTCCGTCGAGGAGGCCTGGGAAGAGCTCCGCCGCGCCCGCCGCCTCGACGCCAACCTCCTCCTCAACATCGGCCCCCTCGGCGACGGCTCCGTCCATCCCGCCCAGGAGAAACTCCTCCGCGACATGGGCCGCCGCCTGAAGGCCGAAGGCTTCCCCACTCCCTGACCCGCGAACGGCTGGGCCGCCGGAGCCTTGGCGAAGGTGGCAGAGGGCGGGTTCCCCCGCCCCCCCTCACGCCCTTCTTCCCACCACCTCCAGGTACTCGCTCGGCACCCTGGTCCTCCCGCTCGCCGACGTGTTGTGGCTCGCCCACAGCTTCACCAATTCGTCGCTCAGCCCCTCCTGGTCCCCCTCACTCAACGATGCGAACCCCCGGTTCGTCGGGCCGTAGTACCGCCGGAACAGCTCCACCACCTCCGCCGGCGGAAACGGATAGTCGAACGTGTACGTCACCCTCGTCGTCCGCAGGTCGCTCACCTTGTCCCCAAACCGCGCCCGCACCGTTTCCTCGTCGCCCCACAGCACCGGCGACGGCATCCCCGGCGGCGCGATGAACTTCGAGATCACCTTGAACATCTTCCCGATGAACCCCTCCGCGTTCCAGTTCCCCATTGCGATCAGCCCGCCCGGCTTCGTCACCCGCGCCAGCTCCGCTGCCACCATCTCCGGCCGCGGCGCGAACATCGCCCCGTACAGCGTCGCCACCGCGTCGAAGCTCCCGTCCCCGTACGGCAGCTCCTCCGCATCCCCTTCGTCGAACCGCGCCTCCAGCCCCTCGTGCTCCGCCCGCCCCCGCGCCGCCTCGATCGAGTTCGACGCGATATCCACGCCCGTCACCCTCACCCCCCGCCGCGCCGCCACCAGCGCCAGTTGCCCCGATCCGCACGCCACGTCCAGCAGGTGGCTCCCCGCCGGCACCTCGATGCGGTCCAGGAACTCCACCGCGCTCTGCTCCATGTAGCGCGAAAAATAGTCGTAATTCCCCGCCATCCACGTCGCCCTCAGCTTCTCTTTCAGCGCCTTCAGCGTCCCGTTCGCCGGGCTGCCGCCCGGTTGCTTCATCATCGTTGTCGTTGTGGTCATCGTTGCATCTCCTTGCTCTCCACAATGAGCCACATCGCCCCAAAATCCTTTACCATCCCGTCCGGTTTCGTTTGCAGCCCATCCCGATCTCTGCCATCCTGAAGGCAAATCTCTGGGTGCACCCCCATGTCCGCTCGGCCCCAACCCGATCTCCTCTCGGAGGTCCTGGCAGACCTCAAGCTCGACTCCGCCTTCTTCTTCTACGCCGAGTTTACCGCCCCCTGGACCGTCCACTCCCCCCCGTCCTGCGACTACGCCCCCCACCTCTCCTCCGCCGCCAGCCACCTCATCATCTTCCACATGCTCACCTCCGGCTCCATGTACGCCCGGCTGGAGCGCGGCGGCACACACGTCCCACTCTCCCCCGGCGACATCGTCGCCTTCCCCCACGGCGACCCCCACGTCCTCGGCAATGGCCCGGATATCCGCCCCATGGAAGCCGGCGATACGCTCGCTCACGTCCTCGCCCGCGGCCTCGAACTCGCCCATTTCGGTGGCGGCGGCGAACCCACCGGCGTCGTCTGCGGCTTCATGGCCCTCGACTCCCGCCTCGGCCCCGCCGTCCTCGCCGGCCTACCCCCCATGCTCAAAGTGAGTCTCCGCCAGGATCCCTCCGGCCACTGGCTCGAAAACTCCATCCGCTTCTCCGTCTCCCAGGCCGCTTCCACCGGCGCCGGCTCCCGCGCCGTCCTCGCCCGCCTCGCCGAGACCCTCTTCCTCGAAACCGTCCGCCGCTACTCCCGCCAGTCCCCCGAAAACCTCTCCGGCCTGCTCGCCGGCGTCCGCGATCCCGCCATCGCCGCCGCCCTCTCCCTGCTCCACCGCCGCCCCACCGAAGACTGGACCCTCGCCTCCCTCGCCCGCGAATGCGGCCTCTCCCGCTCCGTCCTCGCCGCCCGCTTCAAGGCCTCCCTCGGCCAGTCCCCCATGGCTTACCTCACCCGCCGCCGCCTCCACCTCGCCGCCCGCCTCCTCGCCTCCCACCACTCCAGCCTCGCGCCATCGCCGCAGAGTGCGGCTACGAATCCGAGCCCGCCTTCCACCGCGCCTTCAAGCGCGAATTCGGCCTTCCCCCCGCCCGCTACCGCGCCGAATCGCGCCGCTCGTCTTAGCCCCTCCGCATCGGCCTGTTCACGTACCCGTTCGCCTCCTCGCTGTTCGTGAACCTCTCCTGCACCGGATCCCACTCCAGACGCTGCCCCACCCGGATCGCAATGCGCCCCAAGTGGCACAACGACGTCGTCCGGTGCCCCACCTCCGCGTCCGCCATCGTCGCACCCCGCGTCCTCACCGCGTCGATGAAGTCCTCCGTGCCGCTCGCTCGGGCGGATTCCCCCCGCGTTCATCCTGCTGTACCATGGAGCCGCCCTGAGGAGTTCCCCATGTCCCCCTGGTGGCAATCCTTCTTCGACCACGACTACCTCTCCATCTGGGATCAGGTCTTCCCCGCCGAAACCAACCAAACGCAGGCCGGCGCCCTCTGGTCCATGCTCGGCCTCCAGCCCGGCTGCTGCCTCCTCGACGCCCCCTGCGGCTGGGGGCGCCTCTCCCTCCCCCTCGCCCGGCTCGGCGCGGTCGTCCTCGGCGTCGATCAATCCGAAACCATGATCGCCACGGCGGATCAGCGGCGCGGCGACCTCCCGCCCGATCGCCTCCGCTATCTCCGCCACGACCTCCGCCAGCCCCTCCTCGAATCCGGCTTCGACGTCGCCCTGAACGTCTTCACCTCCTTCGGCTATGGCACCGAAGACGAAGACCTCGCCATCTTCCGTACCCTCCACGACGCCGTCCGCCCCGGCGGCCGCGTCCTCGTCGAAACCAACCACCGCGACCTCATGTGCGCCTTCATCGCCCGCGGCTCGAAGTTCTCCCTCCGCCTCCCCGACGGCACTCTCTTCCTCGACGAAGCGCAGTTCGACTCCCTCTCCGGCGTCTCTCGCCTCAACTGGTACTGGCACGGCCCCCGCGGCTCCGGCGAAAAGCACGCCGACTGGCGCTGCTACACCCCCACCCAAATCCTCACCCTGCTCCAGCGCGCCGGCCTCCAGTTCCAATCCGCCTTCTCCGGCTTCTCAAACGCGCCCTTCAAAGCCGAAGGCCCCGAAGCCGGCGGCCGCCTCGCCGTCGTCGCCATCCGCCCCGAGTAGCGCGCAGCTCTAACGGATCGCCGCCGGCGCCACCGTCGATCCCGTCGCCCCCTGCATCTTCAACGGCTGGATCACGAACGCGAACTCCCCCGCCCCCTCCGCCGCCAGTTCCTCCAGCTTCAGGTTCTCCAGCAGGTGCACGCCGTTCACCACCAGCATCACCTGGTGCACCGGCAGGCTCACTTTCGCGTCCGGGTTCGGCGACACCTCCACCGACGGATTATCCGCGCCCACCACCATCGGGTTTTTTTGGGCGAGCCACTCCGCCGCCGCCACCCCGATCCCCGGCGAACTCGCCCCATACCGCGCGTTGTCTTTGCCCCACAACCACCGGCTCCACCCCGTCCGGATCAGCACCGCGTCGCCCGCCTCCAGCGCCAGCTTCTGCCTCCGCAGCGCGGCTTCCAGGTCCGCCGGCGTAATCTCGTAGCCCGCCTCCAGCATCGCCGCGCCCTTCGCCGCCGCCACGTCCAGCAGTACCCCCCGCGTCATCAGCATCCCGACGTTCTGCACCCCCAGCTTCGTGAACCCGTTCCGCGTCGCAATCTCCTCCAGCGGAAAGCAGTTGTACAGGCTCCCCCCGATCGTCTGGTGGCTGAACGCGTCGAACTGCGTCCCCACCTGTCCGATCTCCGAGTACACGGCCTCTTCATTGCTCCCCCGCCGGTTCGTCCCCGGGTTCATAAATGTCCGCTTCGTCGTCAGCTCGAACTTCCGCGTCCCGAACAGCGGCATCGACGCCGAAAGCACCTGCCCCAGCTCGTACACCTTCCCCGTGCGGATCAGCCGCGCCGCCTTCAGAACGCTCTGCGGCCCCATCAGGTTCCCCGACCCGCGCTGATCGCCGGCCCCCCACTTCGAAGGGCACCGCCCGCCGTCGGCCGGCGGCTGCCACGATTGCGCCCGCGATTGCGGCATGGTCGCGCCGGCGAACACGGCTATTGTCAGTAAGGCCAGCAGTGATGTCCTCATATCGGGAATCCTGCTCCCTACTCTAGCCGCATCGCCGGCCGCCCGGCGCGCCGCCTCTCTCAGATCTGCACCTTCGGCGTCTCGTCCTTGTTCAGGAACATCGCCACAATCACCACCGCCGCCAGCACTCCGGCCAGCACCGCGATGGTCCCTCCGGCCGTCAGGTTCTTGCCCACCTGCGTCACCTCGCCGTAGGCGATCGTCGTCTCCCGGGTTGCCCGGTCCGGCAGCAGCGTGAACTCCTCCCGGCCGATCTTCCGCAGATGCCCGCGGTAGGTCGTCCCCCCCACTGTCCTCACCGCCACGTGCTTCCCTGCCCCCAGCGACCAGACCACCCGGCGCACCGCCTGGCCGTCCGGCTGCCCCTTCGCCCGGTAGCTGAGCTTCGCCAGCTTCACCCGGGCCACCTCCCCATACCCGATCGTCCGGCTGCCCCGCCCCGACTGTTGCAGCCCGAAACCATCTTCCCCTAGCTCACCCACCTCGCCCTTCAGCTTCCCGCCGCCCTTCAGCTCCAGCTTCACTTCCGCTCCGGAGCCCAGTTCTGCCATCTGTTCCCGGACCACGGCCGTTTCATCGTCGCCCGTGCCTCCGGTCTTCGCTGCCACCGCCCCGTCCGCTATCAGCAGGTGGACGGTGCCGGCGATCAGCGCAATTGCCGTCGAATGTCGCCATCTCGTCATGGTTGCCATCCTCCGGCCATTAAACCCGCAATCAGCGTGCCAGCACCGCCGCTTCCTACACTTGCAGCCCGCCCGCGCCCCCGGCCTGGTCCCAATCCGGTAAGAAATACACCGTTGCGGAAAAAATGCGCTCCTTCGCCCCGCCTCCGCCGCCACTCGCTGCCCCCATCTCCTGCCGCAGTCGCCCCCGCCGGTATGGCACCCGGCTTGCCGTCTTTTCTCCGAGGCCCCTTGTGGGCCTGTCCAGGATCCGCCATGGCTTCACCCTCCCATCGCCTGCCCGCCCTCGCCGGCCTGGCGGCCTTCCTCGCCGCCGGACTCCCGCTCCCTGCCCCGGCTCAGTCGTCACCCGCCGCGGCCGTCGGCTCCTTCGGCCGCACCCGCCTCGCCCTCTTCGCCGGCGGCTCCTTCCGCCACGGCCCGTCCTTCGGCGCCAGGGTCACCCGCGATCTCGCCGGCCCCGTCGCCCTCGACCTCTCTTACCGCTTCGCGCCCACCCGCCTGTCCCTCCAGGATTCCGCCGCCTCCGCCCTCGTTCCCGTCGATCTCCACCAGGTCTCCGCCAACGCCCTCGTCTACCTCTGCGGCGCCCGCTGCGAACTACGCCCCTTCCTCACCGCGGGCGCCGATTTCAACGGCTTCGTCCCTCGGGCCAACTCCTCCGTCAGCCGCCAGCTCCCTCTCTACTACCAGCCCGGCTTCAATTATGGCGGTGGCTTCGAGGCCGTCCTGCATCGCCGCTTCGCCCTCCGCTTCGACCTGCGCCACCACCTCTCCCGCTTCCCCGCTGCGCCCGGCCTCCCGCCTCAGCCGCGCATGCACGACGTCGAGTTCTCCGCCGCCGCC
>DAHVTI010000170.1 GCA_027324255.1 Bryobacterales bacterium
GCACGCCAGTTAGGGGAGAGGGGACAGACCCACCGTGCGCAGTCCCCACCGATAGGGCATGTGTTGCCGCGCCGGCAGGCGAAGCGATATGCAACCACCAAGTGGGAGGAGGAGTATTTGTCCTTCGGGCCGAGCTATTCCACGGTGAGCACCTGAGTGTTGGTGTAAGAGCCCGAAGGGCCCTTCGGCGTGCACATCGAAGGAAATTGATAAATATCCGCGGTTGCGCTGATGGAGCCGGCCCTCGTGTTGTCGGTCAGAGTTGCAAGCCTGAAGACGAAGTTGTGGGTACTCCCTCCTACGATACTGTGGGTGGCGTACGCCCCCCACTCTTGCGGAATTCTGTCACCATCCGGCGCCGGCGCCGTGATCTTAGCCCGCATATCCGTCGGGTTCTTGCCCATGCCTGTCCAAAGCTGGACCTGGCCAAGGCAGTTCGGGGAGGCTTTCACCTCTGCGTTGACGTCGGCGCTATCATTGGTTCGCTGTAACCTTTCTTTCGACTTGCTGGTTCTCACTAATTGCACCCACGGCCCCACTGTTTTCATCTGCACATCGGGGTTGTAGAACATTGTGACGAAGGAAAAGGGGCACCACTCCTTTGGCTCTAGATTCGCAATCTGAAATGTACCGTCCTCCGGGTCAATAGGCAACACCGCAATTGCTTGGACAATATTGGCTTGAAACTGAGTGACCGAAACCGTTCGGCCCGAGGGGCTACTCGCCCAGGCCGTAGCAAAGGCAGTGTGCTGACCTGCCATGGCGTACTGCGTGTCCGTGACCGCCGTTACAATCAGGTCCAGACCGTCTTCGACCGCGGCGACATAGACAACTGTGGCGCTTGCCGGGGACAACCCGAAAATTAGTAGAACGAAGAAGAATCTGAAAAGGCCTCGCGAAATGAAACCTGATGTCATGGCCGAATACCTTTTCCGGCAATCAATGGGTTATTGCTCCGCTGTCATGCGGATGCGAGGTTTGACGCGATCCCGCAAAATGGTTTGGAGCTTCAAAGCCGAGGCGAATCCAAGACGCTTCTCAAGCTCACTTACCACTTCCTGGATGATGCGGTCCCTCTGAATCCTCAGGGTCTGTGTCTTCTCATCCATGGGCATTGAGGACGCTTGAACCTGTTTCTCGCCAGAAGACAGACGCTTAGCCGCGACGCTTGCGGCTTGGATGCACTGGCTGATTTCCAGGTCCGAAAGGCCCGTGCCGCGCAAGTGCGCGGCGCGGCGCGAGTAGGACTGAGCGTGCGGACCATCGGCAAGCACGATGAACAACATTCGCCAAGCGACCAGATCAGGAATCTTGCCGGGGGTCACGCTCCCGTCTATCATGGCTCCTTGATAACTGACGATCGGCCCTGGGGGCTGTGGCTGAGCAAGTACGACCATAGCCGAGATGAAGAAAAGGATGGATATTCTATTGCATTTCCTCATTTGTGCAGTTCTCTGTGAGTCAATATGACAGACGAAGGGATTCTAGCGCGCGTGAGTGAGTCTGTCAATAGCCCCATCCCACTTGTCCTAATTTACTTTTGTTCCCGCCATCCTGGACGGCGACTGAGGGCGGTGCCGGCGGGGCTGCCTGGTTCTTGACGCGCCTGGAGAGCCCCCAAACCGCACGTTGGGTCCTTCGTGCAGTTTCAGGGCGCCTTTGGTGCGCTTATCATGCGCCCAGTCGAAGGTCTCGGCGCAAAGTTCGATGAGGGTCGAATCGAGACTGAGCAGTTTGTGCGTAAACCGGGACTTTCGCCGGGTCCGGAGAGCGGCTTCGGCCTGGCAGCGAGCCAGGGTCTGATTAGAACGGTGTTTCGTACAACTGCCAGGGCCGATGAGCGTTGGCGTAGGACAGCGTGGTGCACTTGGGGCAGACCTGCAATCCGAGATGGCGAAGCTTGCCTTCGAGAGCGGCCAGGCCGCCGGAGATTTCGAGGAGGTTTTGATCATAGGCAAGCTGGCAGAACATCATCGCGATGAACTGCTGCCAGCAGGTGAAGCCGCGGGCATGCCGCTCGGCCTTGTGCTGGCGAACGGCGGCCTCGAACTCAAGGCGGGGGCTCCCTGATGGGCGTCTCAGTTTCTTGCCGGAAACCTGAGCCAACTTACCAGAGTGAACTCCCCCCCGCCTACCTACGCCTCAGGCCCGTGGCTGGGGTTTAATTCGCACAGGAGTGATCCAACACCAGTCTGCTGTGGCCAACTTGGACAGTAGTGGACTTAATCGCATCCGCCGGACGACGGAGGAGGAAGAACTGCGGTGCGGATGACGACGATGATCCGTAAGATTGGCAAGCCGTGCCTGAAGTCCAAACTGCCGGGCGCCGGCGCGCGGGCGATGCTCGCGAGCAGATCGAGGCGGCGTTCAAGTTCGCCTACTCAAACATCAAGCCGGGCGACGCCGCCATCGTCGGAATGTGGCCCAAGTTCAAGGACGAGATCGCGGAGAACTGCGACATCGTCCGGCAGATCCACACGACCTAATCCTGCCGCAGCACCTGCCACGGATCCGTCTTCGCCGCCCGCCACGCCGGCGCCGCCGATGCCAGGGCCGCGATGATGCCCATCAGCCCGCACGCCATCAGGAACGCCGTGGGGTCCGTCGCACGCACGCCGAACACGAGCGCCTCCGCGAATCGAGACAGAGCCGCGCACGCCGCCAGCCCTGCCGCCGCGCCCGCTGCCAGCAGCCACCCGAACCTTTTCAGGACCTCCGCCACCACGCCCGCCGGCCGCGCGCCCATCGCCATGCGAATGCCGATTTCGCGCGACCGCCGGCTCACCGTCACCGCGATCAGCCCGTACAGCCCCACCGCCGCCAGCAGCGCCGTAAACGCACCCAGGCCGCTCATCGATGATGCGGCCAGCTTCTCCCGCGCCAGCGCCCGCTCCAGGTGCTTCTCCAACGTCCCGGCCTCGAACGGCAGCTCCCGGTCCACGTCCTGAAACGCCGCCCGCACCGCGCCCAGCAGCGCCTCCGGCGGCGGCCCCGTCCGGGCGTACAGCGTGATCATCCTCTGGTAGTCGGCCTCCAGCGGCAGATACACGCACGGGGCGATCTGCGCCTCGCGGAAGTTCCGCATCCGTCCGTCGCGAACCACGCCGGCCACCGTGAACTGCTGCTTCGTGCGCGGCAGTTCGATGACGCGCCCCAGCGCGCTCTGTCCCGGCCAGAAGCGCTCCGCCATCTGTTCATTGATCACCACCGACGACGCCTCGCCGTCCCGCAGGTCCCGCCCCTGCCGGAGCGGCAGGCCCGCCGCCGCGAAGTACCGTGGAGAAATCGTGTTCACCTGCACGTTCACCTGAGCGCCGTTCACCTTCACATCGCGTGCCCCGCGGAATCCGCCCAGCGGCACCGTCTTCACGTAGGCCGCCTCCTCGACGCCAGGTAACTCGCGCACGCGTCGCAGCAACTCGTTGAGCATCCTCTGGCCGCGCGCTTCGTCATAGCCTCGGGAGAGCAGGTCCACTTCGGCCATCAACGCGTGGCCGGCGCGAAACATGGGGTCCGATGTCTGGATCCGCTCCATCGTCCGCTCAAACAGGCTCGCCCCGGTCAGCGCTACCAGGCAGATGGCCACCTGCGCGGACACCAGCACATCGGCCAGCCGCATACGCCGCCCGCCGCCCGCGCGCATCCCGCCCGAAATCAGCCCCAGCACGTCGCTGCGCCACGCCTGTCTCAACGGAGCGAGTCCCGCCAGCAAGGCCGTCAGGATTCCTGCCGCCGCCGCGAAGCCCGCCACGCGCGGGTTCACGCTCAGGTCCAGGTTCAGCGGCAGACCGAACGGCGCGTCGAAGCGGCTCAGCGCCGAGGTCATCAGCGATGCCATCACAAGCCCCGCCGCCACGCCTCCGCACGCCAACAGCCCCGCCTCCAGCAACAGCGTACGCGCCAGCCGCGCCCGCCCGGCGCCCATTGCCACCTGGATGCCGAACTCCCTCTGCCGCTGCGCCGCGCGCCCCAATAGCAGGTTCGCGACGTTGAAGCATGCCATCAGGAACGTGAGTCCCGCCACCGCCGCCAGCAGCGCGATGTAGTTTTCGACCGACGCGCGGTACGCGGGAAAGAACCGCGCCTGCTGCACCGGCAGCACCACTGGCCGGTATTTCCATCCGTCCACGGGATGCTGCGCATAAAACTGCGTCGACACCGCCTCGGCCTCGCTCTGCGCCTGCTCCACCGTGGCGCCCGGGCGGAGCCGCCCCGTCACCAGCATCCAGTGGCTGCCCGCATTTTCAAACGGCAGCGCCGGCAACACCGCCCGCGCCGTGGCCGGAATCCACAACTGCGGCGGCTTGCCCCAATCGAGCACCACGCCCTGGAAGGAATCCGGCAGCACGCCGATCACCATGAACGCCTGCGCGTTGAGCACCAGCGTGCGGCCCAGAATTTCCGGATCTGAGCCAAACCGCTCCCGCCACAGCCGTTCCCCGAGAATCGCCACCTGCCCGTCGTCGGGCCGGAACGCGCGCCCCACCTTCGGCTGCACCCGGAGCATCTCGAAGTAGTTGTTGCTCACCAGTTCCGTGATCAGCCGCTCCGTCAATCTGCCCAGCCGAGCGTTCACCGGGATGCGCGAGTACGCCGCCAGCGATTGGAACGACCCGGCTTGGTCCCGCAGCATCTCGTAGTGCGGCCAGGCGTGGCTGCTGAACATGGCGCGCCGGTCGTCGCTGCGCTGATACACGCTCACCAGCGCGTCCGCGTCCGGCACCCGCAACGTGCGGAAGAAAATGGCGTCGGCGATCGAAAAGACAGCCGATGCCGCGCCAATCCCGACCCCCAGCGACACCACCGCCGCCGCGCTCGCCACCGGCGTGCGGCGCAGGCTGCGCAGCGCCAGGCGTAAATCCCGCAGCCAACCCTCCAGGGCGGGCCACCCCCAGCTTTCCCGCGAGGCCTCGCGCACCAGCGCCACATTGCCGAACTCCGCTCGCCCGGCCCCGTCGGCTTCCATCATTTCCAGGTGGAACCGGATCTCCTCGTCCAGTTCGCGCGCCATGTCGTCGTGACGCCGCAGGGCCCGGAGCTTACGCCAGAGCCGCCGCATTACGCCAACTCCATCACTTGTCCGATGGCCGCCACCATGCGCCGGAACTCATCCGTTTCGCGCGCTAACTGCCGCCGGCCATCTTTTGTCAGACCGTAGAACCGCGCTCGGCGGTTCGTCTCCGAGGTCCCCCATTCCGCCGTCACCCACCCCTGCAGCAACAACCTCTGCAACGCCGGGTAGAGCGATCCTTCTCCCACCTGCAGCACATCACTCGAATTCTGCTTGATCCTTTGTGCAATGCCGTAACCATGCAGCGGCCCTCGTGACAACGTCTTGAGCACGAGCATGTCCAGCGTGCCGCGCAACAGGTCCAGCGTTACCGGGTCTCCGCGTTCCATAGATATTCGATACCTCGATGATCGAAATATACAGGGACGCGCTCGGCCCGTCAACCCGCCTGCCGCGGGGCTACTTCGTGTACGTGCAGCCGGCGTTATCGGCCTTGATGTACCACGGCTTGTAGTTGGCCGCCTTGGGGTCCATGCAGCCGGCCAGGTTCAGCAGCTCCACCTTGCGGAACTCCACCGGGTGGCTCTCCGACTGAAGCGAGATCGACCCGCCGCGCAGCAGCACGCCGTCGCGCTTCACCTGCGGGTCGAAGTTGTTGACGCTGCCGCCGCCGATCTGCGGCATCTCGTAGGCCAGCACCGGCTCGCCGTCGATGATGTGCTTGATGGTGCCGTCGCCGTGCGCTTCCACCTCCACGCGCACCCACTGCTCGCCGTGGTACGTCTTCGACTTCGAGTTCAGGCAGTGCGTGGTGAAGAGCTTGTCGTTGAGCACCACGTTGGTGCCCGGCGTGCACAGGTTGGCCGTCGTGCGCGGGTCCTTGCCGTTCCCGCCGAGCAGTTGCACTTCGATGGAGATGGGGAAATCCTGGTCCTTCTTCATGGTCCTGGCCGGCTGGCCGTGGATCATCGCGCCGCTGTTGCGCAGCGCCCAGGCCGGGCCGCCGGGGCACTGCTCGCCGGTGAAGCGGTACTCGACCACCAGCCGGTAGTAGGAAAAGATGTCCTTGTAGAAGAGGTGTCCGAAGCGGTTGTTGAATTTGTCGTAGTGGTCATAGCTGACCTTCAGCACGCCGTTTTCCACGCGGAACGTGTTGCCGAAGTTCTCGCCCACTTCATAGCCCGAGATCTTGGGCGTCCAGCCGGTCAGGTCCTTACCGTTGAAGAGTTGGATCCAGTCCTCCGGCGCGGGACCGGCGGCGGGCGCCGTCTGGGCCAAGCAGGCGGCGGCGGGAAGAAGCAGGGCGAGAGCGGTGCGGAGCATGGCCCCAGTATATCCGGAGACGTCAACCGTGCACGTCGCGCCGCGAAAACTCGATGCCGCCGGCCACCGCGGCCACCACCGCGCCCACGCCGGAATACCACAGCGCGTGTGCGACTGCGTCCGGCTTTGCCGCCAACACCTGCGCGGGCAGGCACCACGGCCACCACGGGCCGTACTGCTGCGAGTTGATGAGGACGAAGCCCGCCACCGTGCAGCCGATGCCGAAGCCCGCCGGCGCGGCGAAGGCGGGGAAGCGCAGGCTCACCCACTGCTGGACGGCGATCATCAGCAGCGACGACCCCAGGCAGAAGAGCGTGTTCTGCCACGCCTGCGCCCACGGCAGCGGGGCGGGGAAGAGCAGAATGGGCTTCAACCGGGCCAGCAGCGCCCCTTCCAGCAGCACGCCGAAATTCAGGATCAGCGAACTGGCAAAGACCATGGCGCACGGGATGGCCAGCTTGACGGCGTACAGCGCCCAGCGCGGCACCGGCAGGGCCAGCAGGTTCCTCCAGCGGTCCTCGGCGTGTTCGAGGCCGGCCAGCAGCGCGGTCTGCAACGCGATGTAGAGCGGCAGCATCAGCACCGCCCACAACACGAACGCGTTCCGCTGCAGACTGTCCCACAGCGGCTTGCCGCTTTTGGCGAACGTGGCCGCGCGCTGGTGGAACAGCAGAAACGTCAGCAGCAGCACCACCAGCGGCGCGGCGGGCACCATCCAGAAGGCCAGCGTGCGGCGCAGTTTCAGCAGTTCGGCGGAGAGAACGTCGGCGAGGATCATTAGTTTTGCGTGACGTCCAGGAACATTTCTTCAAGTGATGGTTGAGCCAGCGAGATGGCGTGCACGGCAAAGCCGCGCTCCACCAGCAGGCGGTTGATGGCGGCTGCCTGCCGGCCGTCGCAGGCCGGCAGGCGGAGCGTGTCGGGCGGCTCCGCCTCCGCCTCGAAACCCTGCTGCTGCAGGAGCTGCGCGGCGACGGCCGGCCGGTCGATGCCGATGCGCAGCCAGCCCCGGCGCCGGGAGCGCAGCTCGGCCGGCGTGCCCTGGAACTGCAGCCGCCCGGCGGCAATGATGCCGATCTCGCCGGCGATCTGCTCCACCTCGGCCAGCAGGTGCGAGGAGAGAAACACGGTGATGCCGTGCGCGGCCGGCATATCGCGCAGCAGGTAGCGCATCTCCTGGATGCCCGCCGGATCCAGGCCGTTGGTGGGCTCGTCGAGGATGACCAGCTCGGGGCTGCCCAGCAGCGCGGAGGCCAGGCCCAGGCGCTGCTTCATGCCCAGCGAGAACGTCTTCACCAGGCGGCGGGCGTCGCCGGCCAGACCGACCACGGCCAGCACGCGGGCCATGTCGCGGCGCGGAATTCCCTTGAGGATACATGTGTGCCGCAGGTTCTCTTCGGCGGTGAGATGCGGATAGAGCGAGGGCGCCTCCACCAGCGCGCCGATCCGCCGCCGGTTGTCCGGCCCGTTGCCTTCGCGGCCGAACAGGGCCAGCCTCCCGGCCGTGGGCCGCAGCAGCCCCAGCAGCATCCGGATGGTGGTGGTCTTGCCGGCGCCGTTCGGCCCGAGGAATCCGTAGACGGAGCCGGCGGGTACGTCCAGGTCGAGGGAATCCACCGCCGGCCGCCCGCCGAAATGGCGTGTCAGCCCGCGCGTGGAGATGATCGCATCCTGCATCATCAGACTAGACGATGCGGGCGGCCGGATATTCCGCTAAATCATCTCGCGCAGTAGTTCCGGCCGCGGCTGCGGGATGACCACCTTGTTCACCAGCAGTCCCTTCTTCGCGATGGATTGCGCGCCGGCGTCCACCGCGCTGCGCACCGCCGCCACGCTGCCCGTGCAGGAGGCGAACGCCTTGCCGCCCAGCGCCATCGCCAGCCGCACTTCGATCAACTGCACGTTGGCCGTCTTCGCCATCGCGTCGGCGCCCTCGATCAGGCTGGCCACCGAAAAGCTCTCGATCACGCCCAGGGCTTCCAACTGCGTCACGTTGGCCGTGCCGCTGAGGGCCGGGAAGATATCCTCGTGGACGTTCGGAATCACGAACGTGTCGATGATGGAAAAGTCGCCCGTCTGGCAGCCGGACTGCACGGCCGCGTTGACGTCGGCCACGTCGCCGCGCACCAGCACCATGTACTTGCCGCTGCAGATGGTGCGGCTGAGGACGAGCTCCACGTCCGCCGCCTTCAGCATGGCGTCGCACACCTGGAATCCGGCGGCGATGCTCGAAAGTTCAATCAATCCGATGGAGTTGCGGGCCACTGCGGCGTTCCTCTCTGCTTCAGGCTTCAATTTCGATGACGTCGGCGGCGACGCGCGCCACGCGGCCGTCGATGCTGGAGTGGATGAAGGCGCCCAGGTCGCCCTCTTTCAGGCGCGCGATCACCGCGCCGCGCTGCACCGCCGCGCCCACTTCCACGCACGGCGTGGCGGGCTTGCCGGTGTGCTGTTTGGTCAGGATGCGCACCCGCCCGGGGCTCGGCTCCTTGCTCACAAACGGCGTGTGGCTTTCGAACTGCTCCACCTGCAGGCGCTGCCGCAGTTGCGATTGCGGCACGCGGCGGTATTCCTTCATCGGGTGCACGCGCACGGGCTTGGTCTGCGTGTACTTGATGCCCGCCGTGCGCAGGTCGAACTTGGCCTGGTCGCAGGCCTCTTTCGGAAACAGGTCTTCCGGGCAGGCGTACAAGGTGCATAGCCCGCAGGCGCAGCACAGCTCGCCCCACTGGCTCCAGTTTTCCTTCCCCGCCAGCGTGAAGCCCAGCGTGCGCATCACTTTGTGCGGCTGCACGTCGTAGCCCAGCAGGTAGCGCGGGCAGAACTCCGTGCAGTAGCTGCACTGGTCGCAGGCGCTCTTGCCGATGTGCGCCATCGCCTCCTTCGGCTTGCTCTTGCGCTCCACCAGCGGGTGCTCCCGCGGCAGCACGATCAGCCCGCAGGTGGTCTTCGTCACCACGCCCGTCAGGTCGAAGGTCAACTGGCCCATCATCATGCCGCTGACGAAGACGCCGATGTCGTCGCGCGTCGCGCCGCCGGCCACTTCCAGCAGGTCGGCATAGGTCGAGCCGAGCGGCGCCCAGAACGAGCACGGCTTGCGCACCGCCCCGCTGATGGAGACGAACTTGCGCGTCACCGCCTGGCCCTGCATTGCCATCTCGACGTTGTACAGCGTCTCCACGTTGTTCACCACGCAGCCCACCTGCAGCGGGATGCCCGCGGCCGGAATCAGCCGCCCCGTGGCCGCGTACACGATCTCGTACTCGTCGCCGGAGGGGTAGAAGTCGCCCAGCAGCGTGAGGCCGATGGAGGCCTGGCGCGCGTGCGGCTCCACCGCCGCCACCGCTTCCTTGTTCTTCTCTTTGATGCAGAAGCGTCCTTCGGTCGCCTGCACCGCCTCCATCATGCGCTTCATGCCGGCCACCATCTCGGCCGGATAGCGCTTCATCAGCTCGAAGTCCTTGTGCAGCAGCGGCTCGCACTCGGCCCCGTTGGCCAGCACGAACTCGGCCTTCGACTTCGCCTTCACCTCGGTGGGGAAGCCGGCGCCGCCTGCGCCGACGACGCCCATTTCTCGCAGAGTTTGACTGAGCATGGCGTTGTTGCCGGAAAACCCAGGATACCGCAGCCCCTCATTCGACGAAGCCGAACGCGGCCACGGCGGCGCCCAGCAGGCGCGGGTCGCCGTTGGACGGCCGGTAGGGCCGCAGCGACCGCAGCGTCACAGTCACCGGCCCTGCCGCGCCCGCCGGCAGCGCCCACCGCCGCTCGTGCCAGCCTTGCTCCCCGTATTGGCGCGTGCCCAGCGACCGGCCGTCGAACAGCACTTCCAGTTCGATCTCCCCCTGGTCCCGGAACTGCACCGGGCCGAAGTTCAGTCGCACGGCAAACTTGCGCGCCGCCGTGGGCCTTTGCAGCACCGCGCGGGCCTCGGCCTGCATCCAGCGGTACCCGGCTTCCACCCCATACCAGCCGGCGCCGAACAGCCAGGCCGGATTGCCCCGCGCCATGTCGATGTAGGACGGCTCCGGAGCGCCCGGCACCCGCGCCTGCCATTCCACCCTCCTCCGCCCCGCATTCCACGCCGCCGTCTGCACGGCCGCCTGCTGGAGCATCGCGCGGCCCTCGGGCGAATCCAGCGGCTCCACCTTCCTGTCTCCTCCGCCGCGCGGCAGCAAGAACGCCGCCCGCACCCCCCATCGTTCCAGCGACCGCGGCGCTCCGTCGTAGACGATGCTGTTCCACTCCGGATGCGCGCCCAGCGTGGCGCCGATCTGTTCGACGTACGGCCGCGCCTCCTGCGCGGCGGCCAGCGTCACCCCGCGCTGCTGCCGCAGCACCAGGTAGTTGGCCGGGATCCATACGGCGAAGAAAGCGGCCACCCACACGGGCCTCACGCGCTCCGCCGCGAACGCCGCCGCGATGGCCAGCCCGATCAGCGGCACAGAAAGATAGACGGCGAACAGGCGCCCGGGCAGAAAC
>DAHVTI010000186.1 GCA_027324255.1 Bryobacterales bacterium
CAGCAGGCGAGTCCGGTGGTGCAACAGGCGCGGCTGCGGGCGCTGGAGCAGGAGGCGCAGGCGCTGGCGACGCGCGCGGGACTGGGGCCGCAGTTGAGCGTGACGATGTCGCAGAGCTACCAGACGTCGAACCTGCAGGGCATCGGGCTGACGTTCCCGGGGATTCCGTCGCGCATCGGGCCGTACCGCGTGATGGACGCGCGGCCGAAGCTGACGCAGACGGTGCTGGACCTGAGCCTGCTGGCGCGCTACCGGGCGGAGAGGGCGCGCGCGGGGCAGGTGCGGGAAGAGGCCGCGACGGTGGCGGAGAAGACGCGGCTGGCGGTGATCGACCTGTACCTGCAGGCGCTGCTGGCGGAGACGCGGTCGCGGGCGTCGGAGGCGCGCGTGGAGACTGCCGGCGCGGTGCTGAAGCAGGCCGTGGAGGCCGAGCAGGCAGGCACGGGCAACAAGCTGGACGTGGCGCGAGCATCGCAGCGGCTGGAGACGGAGCGGGCGGCGCTGATCGGACTGAAGCGCGACAAGGCGGCCGTGGTGACGATGCTGAAGCGGACCATCGGCGCGGAGCAGACGGCAGCGCTGGAGGTGACGCCGGTGGCGGAGGCGGGGGCTGCGCCGGTGGCGGTGGAAGAGGCTTTGAAAGCCCGTCCGGAGATGCGCGCGCTGGAGGCCCGGGGCCGCGTGCTGCGGTTGGAACTGCAAGCGGCGGAGCGCGAGCGGTGGCCGAAGGTGTCGGCGTTCGGCGACTACGGCGCGCTGGGGCAGGACCCGTCGAACGCGGTGAGCACGTATGCGGTGGGCGTAGCGGTGAACGTGCCGGTGTGGACCAGCGGGCGGATCGAGAACTCGGTGAAAGCCGCGCGGCACAGGCTGGAGCAATGGGAGCAGGAGAAGCGCGCGCTGGCCTTGCAGGTGGAGCAGGAGATGGCGCAGGCGGCGCTGGAGCGCGAAGCGGCGCAGGCCGCGCAGGCATCGGCGGCGAAAGCGGCGAGCGCGGCGCGCGAGGCGCTGGAGCTGTCGCGCATGCGCTACGGCGCGGGGCTGGCGACGAACCTGGACGTCGTCACGGCGCAGGGCGAGCTGGCTCAAACGGAGGAGGAGGAGTTGAGGACGCGCTACGAGGGGCTGGTGGCGGCGGCGCGGCTGGCGGCGGCGCAGGGCCACGTGATGGCGTTCGTTCGGGGGCGGTAGATTGGATAAATGGAACTGACGATGTACCAGGTGGACGCCTTCGCCAAGCGGGTGTTCACGGGCAACCCGGCGGCCATTGTGCCGCTGGAGGAGTGGCTGCCGGACGAGGTGATGCAGGCCATCGCCATGGAGAACAACCTGGCGGAGACGGCGTACTTCGTGAAGCAGGGCGACCGTTACGGGCTGCGCTGGTTCACGCCGGGCACGGAGGTGGACCTGTGCGGGCATGCCACGCTGGCTTCGGCGCACGTGATCTTCGAGATTCTTGAGCCGGGGCGGCAGCGCGTAGAGTTCGATTCGCGCAGCGGCGAACTGATCGTCACGAAGGAAGACGGGCTGCTGGCGTTGAACTTTCCGTCGCGGCCGCCCGCGCGCGTGGAGCCGTGCGCGGGACTGCTGGAAGCCTTGGGTGGCAAGCCCGAAGAAGTATGGGCGGCGCGCGATTACATGGTGACGTACGCGACGGCGGAAGAGGTGCGGGCGTTGCGGCCGAACATGCTGGGGCTGTGCGGGCTGGACCGCTTCGCGGTGATCGTGACGGCGCCGGGCGGAACAGAGGGCGTCGATTTTGTTTCGAGGTTTTTCGCCCCCGAGCACGGCGTGCCGGAGGATCCGGTGACGGGCTCGGCGCACTGCACGCTGATTCCTTACTGGGCGGAACGGCTGGGCAGGACGAAGCTCGCCGCCCGGCAGGTGTCCCCGCGGGGCGGCGAGCTGGATTGCGAACTGCAGGGCGGACGCGTCAGGATTGCGGGTCCGGCAGTGCTGTATCTGCGGGGCACCATAACGATTTGAGAGTCTCGAGGAGCTCGAGTTTCTCGATGTCGGTGTGGCCCTGGAAGACGCGGTCGGCGTTGAGATTGATGACGGGATAGGCGAGGAAGGTGCGCAGGACCTGGAGGTCGCCGAGATTGAGATGCATGCATTCGGCGGGGGTCAGACCGAGCGCGCCGTTGCGTCCGAGGCCGCCGTAAGGGTCGGATGCGTCGCCGAGCGAGGAAGCGTTCTGCTTCTTGAGGCGCGAGGCGAGGGGATAGCCCTGGCCGATGGCCCGATCGTGCGTGGAGTGGGTGACGAGGATGGGCCCGCGGACGAGACGGCGCGAGAGGACGTCGCGGAAGCCGCCTTCGGGCGCGAAGGAGTTGTGGGAGAACGCCGCCTGGACGAGCGTCATGGAGGCGATGAAAGCCGCGGCGCCGTCGGGCGCGGAGGCCTGGGCGGCGGCGGTGACCAGGCGCGCGCCGAAGGAGTGGCCGGCGAGGTGGATGCGCAGATCGGGCAGTTCGGCGTGCAGCCTGCGCAGATCCCCGGCGAAGGCCGCGCCCACTTTGGCGGCACGCTCTTTCATGAGGTAGTAGGAAGCCAGTTCGGCGCCGCCTTTCACGAGACCGGCGGCATTCGATTTCCAGGGGTGCGAAGGCCAGGAGACGCCGCAGACCAGCTTGGGCGCGAGGCCCTGGGCAAAGAAGTTGAAGAGCTGTTGCGAGGCGAGCCGGTCGTTCAGCCAGCCGTGGGCGACGAAGAGAATGTCGGAATCCGGACGGGCTTTCAGCGCCGCCAGAAAGAGGTCGCGGCCGGAGGGGTTCAGCAGACCGCCGGCGGCATCGTAGTCGAGTCGGAAGGTATTCATGGTTATCGCTCCTGAAGGGCCTGGAAAAGGTTGATGAGACCGCGGCCCTGGAAGTCGGGATCGCGGCGAAGATCGGTGGCCGAGGCAAGGAAGATGTCCTTGACGGCCTGGGGCCGGCCGCAGAACTCGGGCCGGACGGAGAGAAACGCGGCGATGGCGCCGGAGACGTGGGGAGCGGCCATGGAAGTGCCGGAGTCCTCGACGTAGGCGGTGCGCCAGCCGGAGCCTGGCGGCGCGTTGCCTGGGCCTGGCGGCGCTTTGGAGGGAGCGGCGCAGGAGATGATTCGTTCGCCGGGGGCGATGAGGTCGGGCTTGCGGCGGCCATCGCCGGTGGGGCCCTTGGAGGAGAAGTAGGAGACGCCGTAGGTGTGGGGGCGGTCGCGGTGTGTGGAGCCGACGGTGATGGCGAGGTCGGCATTGCCGGGATCGTTGATGGTGAGATCGAGGCAGGTGGGCGTGACTCCGGTGTGCAGGGAGTTCTGGTAGCCGTAGCCGGAGTTGCCGGCGGCGGCGACGACGGAGACGCCGGACAGCGCGAGGCGGTCGACTTCCTGGCAGAGGGGCGAGGCGCCGCAGGCGAACCATTCGGGATCGAATTCGTAGCCGAGGGAGAGGTTGAGGCCGTGGATGCGTAGGCGGCGGCCGTGATCGTTGACCTGCTGGATGTAGTCGATGGCGGCGAGGATGTCGGAGACCTCGCCGGCGCCGTCGGGACCGAGGACTTTCAGGGAGAGCAGCGAGGCGTGGGGGGCGACGGAGCGGGGGCGGGCGTTGGGATCGTTGTCCGGCCAGAGGGCATTCGGGGCGGCGGCGCCGGCGATGATGCCGGCGACGTGGGTTCCGTGGCCGAAGTCGTCGCTGAGGGGAGAATGGCCGCCGGTGAAGTCCCGGTGTTCGATGCCAGGGGGAAGGGCGAGGTTCGAGTGGGCGTCGAAGTGGGAGTGGGGGGCGATGCCAGAGTCGGCGACGGCCCAGAGGATGCCGCGGCCGGTGGCGGCAAAGGCGGTCTGGGCGGCGTCGGCCTTGATGGAGGCGAGGGAGCGTCCGGTGAGAGCGCGGACGGTGTGGTTGAGCCAGATGCGGTAGAGGAGCGCGGGT
>DAHVTI010000275.1 GCA_027324255.1 Bryobacterales bacterium
CGGACTGCCCGGCCTGCCGCACCATGCGCCCAAAGCCAAGCGCGTCATCTGCCTGTTCCAGTCCGGCGGCCCGTCGCAGATGGAGACCTTCGACTACAAGCCGCGTCTGAAGGAGTTTCAGGGCACGGACCTGCCGGAGTCTGTGCGCCAGGGCCAGCGCCTGACGACAATGTCGGCCTCGCAGTCCAGTTTTCCCATCGTGCCGTCCGGCTACTCTTTCCGGCAGCACGGCCAGTCCGGCGCGTGGGTCAGCGAACTGCTGCCGCACACGGCGAAGATCGCCGACAACCTGACCTTCGTGAAAAGCCTCTTCACCGAGCAGATCAACCACGACCCGGCGGTGACGTATTTCCAGACCGGCTTCCAGATCGCCGGCCGGCCCAGCATGGGCGCGTGGATCTCCTACGGCCTCGGCGCCGAGACCGAAAGCCTGCCGGCCTTCGTCGTGCTCATCTCACCCGGCGCCGGCGGCGGCGGCCAGCCGCTGTACGACCGACTGTGGGGCAGCGGCTTCCTGCCCACGCGCTACCAGGGCGTGAAGTTCCGCTCCGTCGGGGACCCGGTGCTCTACCTATCTTCGCCCGAAGGCTTCCCACCCGAGAACCGCCGCCTGTTTCTCGACACCCTGAAGCAGGCCAACCAGGCGAAGCTCGAAGAGACGGGCGACCCCGAAATCTCGACGCGCATCGCGCAGTACGAGATGGCGTTCCGCATGCAGTCCTCCGTGCCGGAGCTGACCGACCTGTCGAAGGAGTCCGCCGCCACGCTGGAGTTGTACGGCCCCGACGTGCGCAGGCCCGGCACGTTCGCCTACAACTGCCTGCTGGCCCGCCGGCTGGCCGAGCGCGGCGTCCGCTTCATCCAGCTCTACCACCGCGACTGGGACCACCACGGCAACCTCCCCAAGGGCCTGCCGAAGATGTGCGGGCAGACGGACCAGCCCTCGGCGGCGCTCATCCTGGACCTGAAGCAGCGCGGGCTGCTCGACGATACGCTCGTCTTCTGGGGCGGCGAGTTCGGCCGCACCGTCTACTGCCAGGGGCGCCTCACCAAGGACGACTACGGCCGCGACCACCATCCGCGCTGCTTCAGCGTGTGGCTGGCCGGCGGCGGCGTGAAGCCCGGCCTCACCTATGGCGCCACCGACGACTACTGCTACAACATCACCGAAAACCCGGTGCACGTCCACGACCTGCAGGCCACCATCCTGCACCTGCTCGGCATCGACCACAAGAAGCTCACCTACCAGTTCCAGGGCCGCCACTTCCGCCTGACCGACGTCGGCGGCTCCGTGGCCAGTGATCTGCTGGCCTGACGGGCGGCCCGCTAGACCAGCACCTCGCTCACTTGGATGACGGGCGTGATGTCCGTGAAGTTCGGCCGGTCCGCCATCAGGGCCGGACCGCGCGTCGCCAGCGCCTCCTGCAAATCGTCGAACGTGTCAAAGGCGAACTGCGAAAGCACCGCGAACAGGGGATCCGTGTTCGGCCCCGCGCCGCTCAGGCCCCGTTCCACCGCCATGCCCTTCAGCATGCCGCCCAGCACCTCCCGCACCAGCGGAAGGTGCTTCTGCGTGTAGTACTCCATGTCGAACCGCTTGCCGTCCGTATATTGATACACCACCGTTGCGCGAACCATCCCCGTTACTCCTAACGTCGATCTGCGCAGCCCACGTCTGCGTTTCACGCATCATATCTCGATCACGCTCTGCCGTGCCCCCTTGACTCCCGCCTGCAACCTGTAAATAATTACACTATGCCTCTCACCCAGCGGCAGCGCGAGATCTACGATTTCATCCTCGACTTCCGCCGCCACAACGGCTGCTCCCCCTCCATCCCCGAGATCCAGCACCACTTCGGCATCCGCAGCCCAAACGGCGTCGCCGGCCACCTCCACGCCCTCGAAGCCAAGGGCGTCATCCGCCGCGCCGAGCGAGGCTCGCGCCAGATCGACGTCCCCGGCCAGTCCCCCATCCCGCCCGCCGGCCTGCATGCCCTGCCCGTCTACGGCAGCATCCCGGCCGGCCCCCCGCAGCAGTTCCAGGCCACCGAAGCCGAATCCACTCCGGTCTTCGACGAAGCCGTCCTCGGCTTCCGGCCCAAGGAAGGCTGCTTCGTCCTGAAGGTCCGCGGCGATTCCATGAAAGACGCCGGCATCCTCAACGGCGACTCCGTCGTCATCGAGCCCAACCCCTCGCCGCGCGCCGGCCAGATCGTCGCCGCCCTCATCGACGGCGAATCCACCCTCAAGCGCCTGGTGCGCGTCCGCAACACCTGGTTCCTCAAGGCCGAAAATCCCGCCTACCCGGAACTCTTCCCGCGCGCCGACCTCGTCATCCAGGGCGTCGTCCGCACCGTCATCCGCCGCCTCGATTAGCGCTACACTGATCCCATGCAGCCCGACTTGCCGCCGCCAGCAGAGGGGGCGCAGCAGGCAGCACCGGCATCGCAGGCCGCTTCCGTCCCCGACGAACCCATGCTCTGGTGCCCCGTCTGCTCCCTGCGCCTGGAACAAAGAAAGTGCAAATTGTTCTGCCAGCGCTGCGGCTATTACATGAGCTGCGCCGACTATTACTGACATCCCCATGCCCGAACCCAACGAAATCCAGGACCTCCTCGAACGCTTCCGCCGCGGCGCCGAACTCGTCGCCGTCATGACCACCGGAGCCGCCGGCGCCGAGCTCGACTTCTCCCCCGCCCCCGGCAAGTGGAGCGTCCGGCAGATCGTCTGCCACCTGGCCGACTCCGAAATCGTCGGCCGCGACCGCTTCTCCCGCGTCATCGCAGAAGACAACCCCACCATCATCGGCTACGACCAGGACGCCTGGGCCGAGAAACTCGACTACCGCAAGCGCAAGTTCTCGCAGGCGCTGGAAACCTTTCGCCGCATCCGCGGCGAGAACCACGAACTGCTCAAGGACCAGCCGGCCGCGGCGTGGTCCCGTACCGGCACCCACAACGAACGTGGTCCCGTCTCGCTCGGCGACCTGCTGCTCATCTACGCCGAGCACGCCGAAAAACACGCCCGCCAGATTCGCGCCGCCCGCGACGCCTACAAGGCCGCCAGGGCCGCCGTCTGATCCCTTCCGGCTTGCACGGGCCCGCCGCGTCTGATAAACAAGGTACGCTGATTGCCCTGAAGCGCATCATGTACTCGCTCTTTCTAGAATGCCCGGAACAGGAAGCCGAACTGCTCTCGGCCGAGCTCTGGGACGAGGGCGCCACCGGCATTCAGGAGGATCCCCTCCCCGGCTCCCGCTGCCTCCTGCGCGCCTGGTTCGACGACCCCACCGGGCTGCTCCAGCGCTTCGCCCCCTTCCACCCCCGGCTCGAGTCCGAGCCAGTCATCGATTGGGAGGCCGCCTGCCGCCAGGCCTGGCAGCCCTTCAACCTCGGCCGCCGCCTCTACCTCGCGCCCGAGTGGGACGAGAACCCCACCCCGCGCGGCCGCCTCCGGCTCACCATCCATCCCGGCCAGGCGCTCGGCACCGGCGCCCACGCCGCCACGCAGCTCTGCCTGGAAGCGCTCGAAGCGCAGCTCCGCGAATCCGACACCGTGCTCGACATCGGCACCGGCTCCGGCATCCTCGCCTCCGCCGCCGTGCTGCTCGGCGCGCGCCGCGCCATCGGCTGCGACATCGACTTCCACTCCGTCTCCATCGCCCGCTCCAACCTGTTCCACGACTCCGTCCCGCCCCTGCTCTTCACCGGCTCCACCCGAGCCGTGCGCTCCGCCTCCATCGACGTCCTCGTCGCCAACATCAACGCCGTCACCCACGAAGCCCTCGCCCGCGAATACGCGCGCCTCTGCCGCCGCACGCTCATCCTCTCCGGCTTCCCTGACCGCCACTGCCCCCGCGTCGCCGACGCCCTCGCCGCCTGCGGCTGCGCCACCGTCGAAACCCTCACCCGGCAGGAATGGATCTGCCTCGTCCTATGCAAAGAAGAAACTTCCTGACCACGCTCACCGCCCTGCCCGCACTTGCCGCCCCGCCCCAGCCCCACAAGATCACCGCCGTCGAGCTCACGCGCCTCACCGGCCGCCGGCAGGCCACGCCCGGCCAGGACGGACAATACCAGGCCCAGCCCAACCACATTTACGAGGCGCTGCGCCCCAAGCCCTACCACGACAACCCGCAGCCGCCGCGCGAAGTCCCCACCAGCGCCATCTATCTCACCATCAAAACCGACCAGGGCTCCCACGGCGTCTACGGCCCCATCGACCGCGAAGCCGCCCTCGTCATCCACTCCCAGCTCCGCGCCTTCCTCCTCGGCAAGGACGCCCTGGCCGGCGAAACCGTCTGGGACCAGCTCTACCGCTCCAACCGCCACTTCCGCTCTTCCCACCCCATGATGGCCATCTCCGCCGTCGACAACTGCCTGTGGGACCTCCGCGGCCGCGTCTTCAACGCCCCCGTCTACCGCCTGCTCGGCGGCCCTACGCGCGCCTCCGTCGAGGCCTACGGCTCCTGTCTCGGCTTCTCCGTCGAGTTGCCCGCCGCCGCGAAAAAAGCCGCCGAACTCAAGCAGCAGGGCTTCCGCCACCAGAAGTGGTTCATGGCCTGGGGCCCCGGCGACGGGCCCGCGGGCATCGGCAAGTCGGTCGACCTCGTCCGCGTCCTCCGCGATTCGGTCGGCGACGACGTCCACCTGATGTTCGACGCCTTCATGGGCTGGTCGCTCGACTTCGCCGTCTCCTGGGCCAAACAGGCCGAGAAGTTCAACCCGCGCTGGATCGAGGAGGCCTTCCCGCCCGATAAGCTCGAAGCCTTCGCCGCCCTGCGCCGCTCCACCTCCATCCCCGTCGCCACAGGCGAGCACTTCTACGGCCGCTATGAGGCCAGGCGCTTCCTCGACGCCCAGGCCATCACCGTCGTGCAGGCCGACCCGGAATGGTGCGGCGGCGTCAGCGAGCTGGTCAAAATCTGCAACATCGCCTCCACCTACGACGCGCAGGTCATCCCCCACGGCCACGCCCTGCACGCCGCCCTGCACGTGGTCGCCTCGCAGTCGCCCGCCACCTGCCCGCTGGTCGAATACCTCATCACCAAAATGCGCAGCTACTACTTTTTCGAGCAGCGCCAGTTGCCCGTCGTCAACGGCCGCATCGAACTGCCGGACGCGCCCGGCTTCGGCATCGAATTCGACCCCGCCAAGGTCGAGAAGCGGGAGGCCTTCCAGGCATGATCGCCCTCGTCACCGGGGCCTCGCGCGGCGTGGGCCGCGGCATCGCCCTCTCGCTGGCGGAAACGAATGCGGATGTCTACTTCACCGGCCGTACGCAAGCCGGCCTCGACTCCACCGCGGAAGAGATCGAACGCCGCGGCGGCCGCGCCTTCCCCCTGCGCTGCGACCACACCGACGACGCGCAGGTCGAAGCGGCGTTCTCTCAGATCCCCGCGCTCCACCTGCTCGTCAACAATGTCTGGGGTGGCTACGAGAATCATCCCAACGGCCTCGGCATGGACCCGTTCTGGAAACTCCCGCTCTCCGAATGGGACGGCATGTTCACCCGCGGCGTGCGCGCCACGCTGGCCGCCTCGCGCCTCGCCATCCCCCTGATGCTGCCGCACCGGCGCGGCCTCATCGTCAACACCATCGCCTGGGCCGGCGGCAAGTACCTGCGCCATCTCTACTACGACCTCGCCAAACAGGCCGCCGTGCGTTTCGCCTACGCGCTTTCGCTCGAGCTGAAGCCGCACGGCATCGCCGCCGTCGCTCTCGCCCCCGGCTTCGTCCGCACCGAAGCCGTGCTCGCCGCCCACGCCCGCCACCCCTTCGATCTGTCCATCACCGAGTCGCCCGAATACATCGGCCGCGCCGTGGTCCACCTGGCGCAGGACGCGGACGTGATGAGGCACACCGGCCAGGTGCTCACTGCCGGCCGGTTGGCCCGCGAGTACGGCTTCACGGACGTGGACGGCAAACAGCCCCCGCCGTTCGAGATGCCGCCGGATTACTGCCTGGACTGAAGCGCCTACTTCGGCTTGCCGAACGACTCGGGCTTCAGCCCCGAGTTCACCTTCCGCTCCGTGATCGTCCGCACGCCCACCTGCTGGCCGTTCTGCGCCATTGATTCCTTGTAGGGCAGCGTCAGCCCGCCCTCGGCGCGGAAGTCGTCGAAGGTCGTCTGGACCTCCGCCGGGCCGGTCATGCCCAGCGTCTTCATGGTCATCTTCACCAGCCGGCCCGTGGCTGCGTCGAAGCCCAGAGTGGCTTCGAACTCGGGCGACTTCCACAGCACCGTGGAGTCGTCGATCAACTGCGCCTCGGCTTTGCCGCCGGCCGCCGCCAGCAGCATGCCGATGCCGCCCGACGCCGCCGGCACGCTCTTGGCCAGCTCCGGCGCCATGTTGGGCGGCAGGTCCCGCACCATCGTGCCCTGCCCCATCCACGCCGCGCCCGCATCGTAGGTCTGCGTGATGACGCCCATCGGCAGCTTCATCACCATCTTGAAGCGGTCCGGGTAGAGCACCTCTTCGGTGGTGTCCGCTTCCATGGCGCCCTGCGGCAGCGTCAGCTTCAGCTTGCCCGCAGTCGTCATGTCCTTCACCGCGGCCAGCTTCTCGCGCCCGCCCATCGACTCCAGCGCCTTCGCCACCAGCGCCTTGGCCTTCGCGGCGCCCTCGGGCGTGGCGGCCACCTTCGGCTTCGCCTTCAGCAGGTCCGGCGCGATAAAGTCCACGTCGTCGCTCTTGATGACGCGCGCCGGCCCGTACTTCTCCAGCTCCTTGGCGAACTCCTTGGCGTTGCCCACGGCGATGATCGACAGCTTGTCGGGCTGCAGGAACTTCTGAATCGCCGCCGACGCCTGCTCGCGCGTCAGCGCCTGCAGCTTTTGCCGGTAGGCCGGCCAGTAGCCGGCGCCCAGGCCGTAGACCTCGGCCGCCAGCACGCGCCCGGCCACCGCGCCGGCCGTCTCCGTGGCGATGCCGAAAGAGCCCGTCATGTAGGCCTGCGCTTCCTTGAACTCGGCTTCCGTCGCCGGGTTCTGCTTGAACTCGTTCAACAAATCAACCAGCATGCCGATGGCCGCCGCGGTCTTCTCCGTCCGGGTGAACGTGGTCGCCTGGAACGTTCCCGCAAAGCGGTTCGGTTCGAATGACGAGGTCGCGCCGTAGGTCAGCCCTTCGTTGGCGCGCAGCTTCATGTTCAGCCGCGAATTGAAGCTGCCGCCGAAAATCTGGTTGCCCAACTGCAGCGCCAGATAGTCCGGATCGTTGCGCGGCACGCCCAGGTGGCCCACCACGATCTGCGTCTGCACGGCGTTGGGCATGTCGATGATCAGCACCTGCGGCTTGGGCGCGGGTGGCGCCGGCAGCTTCTCGTCGGGCCGACCCACCACCTTCCAGCCGCCGAAGTTCTTCTCGGCCAGCGCGAAGCCCTCTTCCGGCGTCACGTCGCCGGCGATGGCCATCCACGCCCGGTTCGGCGCATAGTTCGCCTTGTAGAACGCCACGATGTCGTCGCGCTTGATGGTGTTCAGCGTCCCCGGCGTGCCGCCGCCCGGAAACGCATAGGGATGCATGCTCAGCATGGCGCGCGCCGCCGCCAGCGGCGCCAGGTATTCGGCGTCGGCGTACTCCACCGCCAGCCCGGACTGCGCCTGCCGCATCTGGCGGTCGATCTCCTCCTGCGCAAAGGCCGGGTTCCGCGTGACGTCCGCCATCAGCTCGAAGCCCAGCTCCGCGAACGACTTCATGAAGGTCATGCTCACGCTCGCCGTGTCGTCACCCGCGCTCGTCGACAGGTTCCCGCCCGCCGTGTCGATCGTCTTGGCCAGTTGCTGCGAGCTGCGCGTGGCCGTGCCTTCTCTCAGCAGTCCCGCCGTCATCGACGCCAGCCCGGACTTGGCCGGCTCCACGTAGGCGTTGCCCGCCAGCACCTGCAGCGCGGCCGACACCAGCGGCAGGCGGTGATCCTCAATCACGAACACCTTCAACCCGTTGGCCAGCGTCTTCGACGCCGCCTTGGGAAATTCGTACGGACGCGGCGCCGCCGGCGCCGGAGGCTGGACCTTCTGCTTCGCCGCGGGGGCGCTCTGCGCGGAAGCCGCCAGGCTGAGGGCAAACAGGATCGTCAGTGTGCGCATGGGAGTCTCCTACTTCGCCTCACCCTTGTCCGGCGCGATGAACACGCGCGTCTCGTTGGTCTTCTCCAGGTACTTCTTCACCACCCGCTCGACATCGGCCGCCGTCACCTTGCGGTACTTCCCCAGCTCCGTGTTGTAGCGCGTCGCATCTTTCAACAACACCGCGCAGCGCCCCAGGAAATCCGCTTTCGCCTGCACGCCCTCGCGCCCGATGATGAAGCCCGCGATGGTCTGGTTCTTGGCCTTGGCCAGCTCGTCGTCGGCCACCGGCTTCTCGCCCATCTCCTGGAAGGTGTACTCCAGGCTGGTCAGAACTTCTTTGATGTTCTTGCCCTGGTTCACCACCGCGAAGCCGAAGAAGATCGACGGCCCTTCCAGGAACAGGCTCTGCCCCTGCGCCGTCAACGCGGACTGCTCATCGTACACCAGCCGCTTGTACAGCCGCGACGACTGCCCCGACGAGAGGATCGACGACGCGATCTCCAGCGCGTAGGAATCCGGATGCCCCATCGGCGGCAGATGATAGGCCGTCACCACCGCGTCCAGCGGCGCCTTCTTGTCCTTCACCGTCACCTCGCGCAGCGCCGTCTGCACCGGCTCCGTCGCCGTCACGCGCGGAATCGGCCGGCCCTTCAGAATCCCCGCGAATTGCTTCTCGATCAGCCCGAACGCCTGCTTGGCGTCGAAGTCGCCCACCATCACGATGGTGGCGTTGTTCGGCACGTAGTAGAGGTCGTGGAACGCCTTCACGTCCGCGATAGTGGCCTTGTTCAGGTCCTCCATCGAGCCTATGGGCGAGTGCTTGTATGGGTATTGAACGAAGGTGTTCTTCAGCACCTCCTCCACCATCGTCCCGTACGGCGGGTTCTCATAGCGCATCCGCCGCTCTTCCTTCACCACCTCGCGCTCTTTCTTGAAGTTCGCATCGGAGACGTCGAGTGACGCCATGCGATCGGCCTCCAGCCACAGCATCCGCTCCAGGTAGTTCGAGGGGAACGTCTCCCAGTACACCGTCATGTCGAAGCTGGTGTAGGCGTTCACCACGCCGCCGGCTTCCCGCACCAGCCGCATGTGCTCCTCCGGCGCGAGGTTCTTCGAGCCGCGGAACATGAGATGCTCGAACAGGTGCGCGAAGCCCGTGCGCCCGGTTTTCTCGTCTTTCGAGCCGACGTGATACCACACCTGCAGGTTGGTCACCGGCCGCGACCGGTCCTCCGCCAGCACAATCTTCAATCCGTTGGCCAGCGTCTTCTGCTGGATGTTCAGCGGCGGCGGCACATCGGCCGCGAAGGCCGCGCCGGCCAGCAGCAGGGCGGTCAGGCCTGGCGCACACCAATACTTTGCGAAGGGGCGTCTGGTGGGATGGGTCATGGGTCGGGTTTCCACGCGAAGGCGTTCTTTCCTTGAGATTATCAGAACGCCTTTCCCCCGATACCCGGCCCGTGAAATGTTACTCCGCGGAAATCGTTCCGCCCGCGGCGGAAAGAGCCGGGCGCCACTCTACCGCGCCCGGCCGCGTTGCTCCGGTCTGCTGCCGATGGCCCGTGTTTCAGGACTCGTCCAGCTCGATGTTCGACACCCGGATGGTGTTGGTCACCACCGTCAGCGTGCCTTTCACCTTCACCTTCTTGCCTTCGAACTGCTTGGCCTTTTCCTGGTTGTCCAACATGTAGGACTTGCCAGTGCTGTCTTCGAAGACGTACTGCCCTTGCTTCTTCATGATCTTGCCTTCGAAGGTCTGCTCCTGGGCCTGTGTGCCTGCCGCTTGCGCCGGCACGGCCACTTCGCTCGCACCGGTCGTGAACAGCATCGCCGCATCCGGTGGCGCCGCGAACACCATGCCTGCCAGAGCGAACCCGGCAAGCAGGCCGATCAATCTCTGGATTCTCATAAGCCATACCTCCTCTCGGGGTGCACCGTCCACCAGCGGACGGAGGGCCGCGCGCGAGAGGACACGCAGCCGCTTGTGTTAGCGCATGCCGGGGTCCAAACCGTCCGTTCCCGCACAAGTTGAATCGCGCCAGCAGGATGCGGCGGCAGTCACCCGCGGTCTAAACGGGAAGAGCCGTCAAAGGTCCTTACACCAGCGAGCAATTCTTACCCGGTAGTTCCTGCAACTCAGTTCCCGGTCCGCCTCGTCTTCGCCGGCGCCGCATCGCCCCTGGTCGACCGTCGCCTGGATTCCCGGCGCAGGGGGAAAAGCAGCAGATCGTCAGGGAACGCCAACACCACCGGGGATTCATCGCGCGCCGCCCCCGCGGGCGCGGCCTCTCTTTATTTCCATTGCGCCAGAAACCGGTACGCCCGCTCCCGCACCGCGGACGGAAAATCGTGCGCGCAGTTCGGGTGCTCCGCCACCAGCGTTCCCGGCGTCCTGTACAGCGCCTTCACCGCCTCCACGCAATCGTCCACGCCGGTCACCTCGAAGTTTGCATCCCTCAAAGGCGCGTTGATAAACAGCGGCCGCGGCGCGATCAGCGCCAGCACGTCCGGAAAATCGAACGGCATCCGCCGCGGGTCGCAGCCGTACTCGCTTTCGATCCGCGGCATGTACCCCTTGTGGCTCCAGCCCTTCAGGTTGCCGCCGTAATACTTCGCGAACGATGTGAACCCGCAGCTCGTCACCACCGCCTTCACCCGCTCCTCGAACGCCGCCAGGAACAGCGCGTTGTGCCCGCCCAGCGAGTGACCGATCGCCGCCACGCTGCCACGCGTCACCCCCGGCAGCGACTCCAGCAGCGCCACGCCGCGCCGGTGGTTCACGATCCCCTTCATCGTCGCGCTGGCGTAGCCGCGCGCATAGACGTCGATCTTGTACTCGCCGAAATTCGGGTAGTCCGGCGCCAGCGTCACGAACCCCCGCGCCGCCAGCTCCCGCGCGTAATGCAGATTGACCAGCCCGCCCAGACCCGCCGGCTCGTCCTTGCCGATGCGCGTCGTCTGGTGCAGGCAGATCGCCGCCCGCCCGTTTTTCCGCGCCGGTTCCAGCAGCCACGCCGGCACCCAGTCGCCCGCCTCCGCTTCGTACCGGATCTTCTTTCGCGCCACCTCCCCGTCGCGCGTCTCTCCCATCACCTCCACCCGCGGCACCCCCGCCACCCGCGGCATCGGCCCCATCACCCGCTCCATGCCCGCCCGCGCGTCCCCCCGCCGGCGCAAGGCCATCCCCGCCAGGAACAATCGCCGCGTCATCATCGCCACCAGCATCCCACACCCGCTTGCTTCCGCCGCCGCACTGCGATAAATAGGAGCCCGGTATCCGAAAAGGAGGTCCCTGATGTCCCTCTCCCGCCGCTGCTTCGCCCAGACCCTCTGCGGCCTGCACCTCTCTTCCCAACTCCGCGCGGACGACTTCGCCGCTTTCGAAAGCATGCCCTGGAACGCCCCGGCCAGCGTGGCCCGCGTCTACCTCGCCGGCCGGCCCCACTGGCCCAAGCCCACTCTCGACATCGAGCAGGAGGTCCGCGACATCGAAGCCAACCTGGCCGGCGTCGCCCAAAAGCACGCCGCCAACGTCCGCTTCTCCGGCGGCGAAATCCTGCACAGCGACGCCGACGTCAAACCCTGGCTCGCCAAAACCGGCCCCATCGACGGCCTCCTCGTCATCCCCCTCACCCAGCCCACGCCGGCTCTCCGCCTCCTTCTCGACGAAGCCAGCGTCCCCTCGCTCTTCTTCTCCCTTCCTTACGCCACCCACTCCTGGTCCACCATCGCCGACCTGCGCAAAGCCGGCCGCAAGCTTGACGTCGTCGCCACCTCCAGCTACGGCGATCTCGACCCCTACCTGCGCATGTTCCGCACCGTCCAACACATGAAGACGAGCAAGGTGCTCGTCGGCGCGGCCACGCCGAAAGGCCGCGAAGAAACCGCCGCCAACTACTCCAAGCACTACGGCACCCAGTTCAAATTCGTCAGCGGCAACGAATTCAAGGACGCCTTCAACGCCACCGACCAGCGCCTGGCCCGCGCCGCCGCCGAGGAGTTCACGAAGAACGCCCTGCGCGTCGTCGAACCCAAGCCCAAGGAGATCGAGGACGGCCTGCGCATGTACCTCGCCATGAAGGAAATGCTCCAGCGCGAGCAGGCCAACGCCCTCACCATCGACTGCTTCGGCACCCTCGCCGCCAACACCCTGCCCGGCTACCCCTGCATCGCCTGGTCCAAGTTCAATGACGCCGGCCTCTACGGCGTCTGCGAAGGCGACCTCAACTCCGCCATGACGCAGCTCCTCGTCACTTCCTATTCCGGCGTCCCCGGCTTCGTCAGCGATCCGGTCTTCGACGTCAGCCGCAATGAAGTGATCCACGCCCACTGCGTTTCCGCCACGAAGATGAAAGGTCCCCACGGCCCCGCCTCTCCCTACATCGTCCGCGACCACCTCGAAACCCACGAGGGCGCCGTGATGCAGGTGCTGATGCCCTGCGACGAAACCATCACCGTCGCCCGCTTCACCGGACCCCGCCGCCTGCTCGTCTCCACCGCCTTCGTCACCGGATACGGCGACAGCGACCGCGTTTCCGCAGCCAGATCCGCACCCGCGTCTCCGACGCCGAAAAGTGGCTCCAGAACTTCCAGGCCGGCCTCCACCGCGTCATCTTCTACGGCGACCACACCCGCGCCGTCGAACGCATGGGCCGCCTGATGGGCTTCGAAGTTGTGGCCGAGATCTGAGGGTCGCCTCCGGAACTGAAGGCTCGGGGGGCCCAGCACCGCGCCGGGCCCTCCATTCGATGGAAGCCCGGTCAGAACCTCACGCGCGCACCGATCTGGATGTTGCGCGGGAAGTTGTTCTGCTGGACCGGCAGGATGCCGAAGGACGCGCTGTTGGGATCCGTAGAAGGATCCTGGCGCAGCGGCGTGTTGAAGGCATTGAACGCTTCACCGCGGATCTCCACCTGCCAGCGCTCGCTGAGGTTGAACTTCTTGGCCAGCGCCAGGTCCACCTGCGTGGCGGCGTGGCTGCGGATCTGGTGGAAGTACCCGTTAAGTTGCTGCAGTTCGAACGGCTGCAACTGCCGGTAGCACGACTTCGTCGTGTCAAACCAGCGGCTTTCGCTGCGATCGCCAGCCACCGGATTGCCGCAGGTGTACTCCCAGCTCTGCCAGGCCCCCAGCGGCACGCCTGTCTGGTAGCCCACAGTCCAGTTGAGGTTCCAGCCTCCCGCCACGGCGTCTGCGACGCTGTTCATCTCCGAGCCGAAAGCGCGGCCCTTGCCCACGGGCAGGTCATAGATTCCCGTGAGCTGGAAGTTGTGCGTGCGGTCGATGCTGGTCACGCGGTTTACCCTGTCCATCCACTCGAACGCAAAGTTCTGGCGGAGCCACTTCTCCATTTGCTTGGACCAGGTATAGGCCAGCACCCAGGTGAGCGCCCCGCCCTTGCTCCGGCTGCCCATCATCCGCCTTTCATAGCGCACCTGCAGCCCGTGATACCACGCCTTGCCCACTGGCATAATGTTGTTCACGACAGAGTTGAATTGTGGGATCCGGCGGAGTAGCTCGCGGCGGCTGATGAGCGCCGAGTTGCCCAACGCCACATTGTTCGGCAGGATGCCGTACCACGGGTTCGCCACTGTGGCCTGGTAATAGGACGGATTCAGGAACGCCGCTGCGTAGTCCTTCTGCCCCATGTCGGACAGTTGGATTCCGATCGGCTCCTTATTCGTCAGCGAACCGACGTAGGAGACCTCGAGCACCTGGTTCCAGGCGAGCTGGCGCTCGATGGTGTAGGACCATTGGAACGTGCGCGGGATAGGACGGTTCGGATCGTCATAGCTGACGCCCGCCCCGACGCTGGTGTTCAGCCCGAGGCTCGGTCCAACCGGCGGGATGATGCCGGCGGCCCAGGGATCCTCGAGCGAGTATGGTCCCGTGAGCCCGGCGCGGTGTGTCAGCCCTCCGTTCGCGGAGGGGAGATACGGCGTGGTTTGGCTGAATCCGGTCGTCACGCCGCCCTGCGTGGCCGTGCGGTGGAAAATTCCGGCGCCGCCGCGCATCACGGTCTTGTTCATGAACTGGTAGGCGAAGCCGATCCGCGGCTGAATGTTGGTGAAGTCGAAATGCTGGATGCGCCGCGGCTGGCCGTTGACGCCGGCATACAACAACCCGCCCTTGATGACGGAAGGCGCGGCCGGATAGTCCTTGATGGTCGCGGCATTCTTCTGCCAGACGGGGATCACCTGGTCGCTCAACTGCTTGTTGACCGTATCGAAGTCGAAGCCCGAAACCAGGCGGTCGTGGATCTCCAGCACCGGATACTGGATGTCATAACGCAACCCGACATTGATGGTTAGCTTGTTGTTGACCTTCCAGTCGTCCTGCACAAAGACGCCGATATAGGGCTCGCGGCGCAGGAAGGTATCGTTGTAGTTCAGGTTGCCGGCGTTTTGGTAACCGAGGAGGAAATCCGCCAGTTGTGTGCCGTCGAGGATGCCCGACGCCCGACGCCCATAGTGCTGCTGGGACCACGTGCTGGTAAATTCCAGGCGGCGCGTGGGATCGCCCGAATCCTTGTTGTGACGCAGAACCAGAGCCCATTCCATGCCGTATTTCAGCGAGTGCCGGCCGCGCACCTCGGAGATGTTCACCTGGTAGTTCGCCTGCTGCCGCGAACTCTGGTTCATGAAGCGCGCGCCGAAGATGTTGTTGTAGCCACCTATCTGCACCTGCGGCATCAGTTTGGTGGGGAAGGTCGCCGCGTTCGGGATGTTCTTGATGCCCACCTTGTCGTAGGTGAAGCTGGCATCGCTGAAGTTCGGGAAATTCTGGACGAAACGGTTAAAGGACGCCTGCCAGTGCAGGATGCGCGTCGGCGTGAGCGTCCAGTCGTAGGAAACCATGTAGCTCATGTCGCGCCGCACGGTGCCGGGCATGTTGCCGGTTTGTGCGGGAGCGTCGAAACCATTCTGGTTGCGAAACTCCGAGCCGTCCTGGAACGTGAACAGGAAGTTCATCCGGTGCTTGTCGGTGAAGACGTGGTCCCAGCGCGCCATCGGCTGCTCATAGCGGTAGCGCCCGGTGTTGTCGCCCCGCACGAAGTTCTGGTCGATCCGCTGCGGCGTGAAGTTGGGGGCCGGGTAGTATTGCAGGATCTTCAGCGCAATCGGGCTGAGCCGCGACTGCGGAATCCGGTTGCCGGCGAATGGCGCGCGCTTGTAGATTCCGCCGCTAATGCAGCTCACCCCGGCGGTCGTGCACGGGACCGAGGTCATCTGATCGTAGATCTTGATCGTGGACGACTGGCCCTGGGGCACGTAGGTCGAGAAGTCGCCGCCGCGGATCTCCATCGGCGGCACGCTGGCCACGCTCGGGAACGGCACTCGCTCCTGCCAGCCTTCGAAGCTGAAGAAGACGAAATCCTTGTCCTTCCGGATGGGGCCGCCGATCACTCCGCCGTACTGGTGCTGGTTGCGGTACCCCCTCGCCTGGCCGGAAGCGTTGTTCTGCCGCGTGTTGGCGTCCAGCACCCGGTTGCGCCAAAAATCGAAGAACGAGCCGTGCCAGTTGTTCGTCCCCGACTTCAACGTGGTGTTCACGTGGCCGCCGCCGGAGCGCGCATACTGCGCGTCATAGGTGTTCACCATCACCTTGAATTCCTGGATCGCCTCCACGTTCGGCGCCAGGTTGAACGTTCCATCCGTCGAAATCGGCGCCCCGTTCAGCAGGAACTGGTTCGTCCCCGTCCTCCCGCCATTCATGGTGAAGTTGCCGTTCACGTCCCATGCCCGTGTGCCCGAGTAGCCGCTCGATCCGAATTGCCGCTGCGAAAACATCACGCCCGGTGAGAAGCGCATCAGCATATAGCTCTGCCTTCCGTTGAGCGGCAATTCCTGCACTTGTAGCGGATCGAAGACCAGTCCCCGCGAAGCCGTGGCCGTCTGCACCAGCTCCTGCTCGCCCACCACCGTGATCTCCTGCGTCACCGCGCCGCCCTCCATCGTGATCGGCAGGCTCAGCTTCTGCGCCACCTGCAACACAATCTCCGACCGCCGGACCGTCTGGAATCCGCTCGCGGTGACGGTCACCGTGTACACGCCGGGGTCCAGCCCCGGGATGGTATAGATCCCTTGTTCATTCGTCACCGTTTCCTTGCTGACATTGGTGTCCTGCTTGGTCGCTTTCACGGTGGCGTTCGGCACCGCCGACTTGCTCGCATCCGACACCTGCCCCAATAGCGATGCGCGGTATTCCTGTGCGGCCAGCGGCAGTCCGATGGCCAAAGTGAGTGCAAACGCTGCAAAGCGTTTCATAGACTGGCGAACCCCCTGTTACGAGATCGGACAAAAAACCCGAATCCGGGTAGCGTCAGTCTATCACAACATGTATGAGCGATCCTATCTAATGATGTGTTAATGATGTGTCTAGCGAACGATATTCACTTTCAGCGCACCGGCGGCATTCGCACTTCCGGCGCCCGGCAGGAACGCTGTCCCTCGCAGGCCACCGGCCGCAGATTCTGATCCAGGCAGATCCGCACTTCGCTCAGCGAATTCGAACTGCACTGCACGGACAGCGATTCCGCCGTCACCCCCGGATTCGCCGCCTGGAACTCCCGCGCCACTTCCGCCGGGCTCACCACCAGGTACTCCTTTGGCGCCTGGAAGCGCGCCGGAATGCGGATCGACTCAAACGCCTTCCGCGCCAGCGCGAAGTAGGCCTCCGCCCCGAGCCCCGTGCAGGTGCCGTGCTTCTGCCACTCGTGGCGGATCAGCGACAACGACGGCATGATGTCGAGCATCGACTGCGCATTCCGCAGTCCCGGCTCCTCCGAGCAGAACTGCGGCCAGCGCCCGTTGTCGTACTGCGGCCACAGCCCGTGCAGGACGAACGCAAACCGCCGCCCCGGCGCGCACTGCGCGTCGTTCCATGCCCCGCCCTGCGTGGCGCAGTAGGCCGGCGACCACGACAGCGAAAGCAAATAGGAATCGAACCGCCCAGGCTCGCCCCGCCGTTCGCGGTTCTGCGCCGAAGCGGGCAGCAGCAGCGCCGCCGCCAGAAAGATACTGAGTCGCATGCCTCAGCCAGAATACCCTCGTTCGAAGACGATCCGGTATCCTGAAAGCTTGTGTGCGGCATAGCGGGTTACACCAGGCTGGACCATCCTGTTGAAGACGGGCGGATTCACAGCGTCCTCGAAACCATCCGGCATCGCGGGCCGGACCACCAGGGCGCGCACGAATCGCCGCTCGTCGCCATGGGCAACGCCCGCCTGTCCATCATCGACCTCGCCCAGGGCAACCAGCCCATCTATTCGCCCGGCGGCGACACCGTCATCGTCTACAACGGCGAAGTCTACAACCACGCCGAGGTCCGCGCCGAGCTCGAAGCCCGCGGCCACCATTTCGACACCCGCTCCGACACCGAGGTCGTGCTAAAGGCCTTCCTCCAGTGGGACACCCGCGCCTTCGAAAAACTCCGCGGCATGTTCGCCATCGCGCTCTGGACCGAATCCACGCGCCGCCTCGTGCTGGCCCGCGACCGCATGGGCATCAAGCCCCTCTACCTCTACCACCGCGGCCGCGACCTCTACTTCGGCTCCGAGCTGAAGACCATCCTCCACCACCCTGAAATCGAGCGCCGCATCGACCTGAACGGCCTCGGCTACTACCTCGCGCTGAACTACGTCCCCGAGCCCTACACCCTCATCGACGGCCTTGAAAAGCTCCGCCCCGGCGAATGGCTGGAGTGGCGCAACGGCGCCATCCGCCGCGACCTCTTCTGGAGCCTCCGCTTCCGCCCGGACTCCTCCATCACCCTGCCCGATGCTAAGGAACGACTCGACGAACTGATGCGCCTCGCCGTGCGCGAGCACCTCATCTCCGACGTCCCCCTCGGCGTCTGGGCTTCCGGCGGCCTGGACTCTTCCACCGTGCTCCACTACGCCGCCCAGGAAGTCCCCCAGCTCAACACCTTCTCCATCTCCTTCCAGGGCTACGGCCACGACGAGAGCGAGTACTTCCGCACCGTCGCCGCCCACTACGGCACCCATCACGAGGAGTTCGACCTCAACCCCGAACACGACCTGATCGATGCCATCGAGCAGATCAGCTACCACTCCGACGAGCCTTCCGCCGACGCCGGCGCCCTGCCCGTCTGGTTCCTCTCGAAGATGACCCGCCAGCGCGTCAAGGTCGCGCTCTCCGGCGAAGGCGCCGACGAGCTGTTCGGCGGCTACCTCACCTACCGCGCCGACCAGTACGCCGCCCGAGCCCGCCGCGCGCCCGCCTGGCTCCGCCGCTTGGGCCTCGGCGCCGCCCGCTTGCTGCCCGTCTCCGACGCCAAGATCGGCTTCGACTACAAGGCCACGCGCTTCCTCGAAGGCTCGCTCCTGCCGCCCGCCGCGGCGCACCTTTACTGGAACGGCACCTTCGACGCCCGCACCCGCCGCGCGCTCTACCGCGCCGAGCGCTACCCCGACCCCGGCGGCCTCATCAACACGCTCCCCACTGAGGCCTTCGCCTGCGGCGACACCAACCGCTTCCTCTGGCTCGACCAGCGCTACTACCTCGCCGACGACATCCTCTACAAGTGCGACCGCATGTCCATGGCGCACTCGCTCGAAGTCCGCCCGCCGTTCCTCGACCACCGCATCGTCGAGTTCGCCGCCACGCTCCCCGAATCGCTCAAGATCCACAACGGCACGCTGAAATACGTCCTGCGCGAACTGATGCGCGACAAGCTGCCTGAGTGCGTCCTCACGCGCAAGAAAGAAGGATTCGACATTCCGGCCCACCGCTGGTTCCGCGGCGCCCTGCGCCCGCTCATGGAAGAGACGCTCTCGCCCGAACGGGTCCGCGCCACGGGCCTGTTCTCGGCCGAGGCCGTCGAAAAGGTGAAGCGCGACCACCTCACTCGCCGCGCCAACCTCGGCTACCACTTGTGGGGCCTGCTGACGCTGTTCTTGTGGATGAAGAGATGGAACGTCCAAACCGCCTCCGCCTGCTGACGGTCCTCGCGCTGGCGGCGTCGATCTACCTCCCTACCCTCAGTGCGCCGCCGCACCTGATGGACGACGTCGACGCTGTGCAGGCGCAGATCGCCCGCAACATGCTCGACTCCGGCGACTGGGTCAGCGCGCGCCTCGACGGCGTGCTCTACCTTGAAAAGGCTCCCCTGCCTTATTGGATGATGGCCGCCAGCTATGCCGTCTTCGGCGTCCACGACTGGGCCGCGCGCCTTCCCTTCGTCCTCTCCATCCTCGCTCTCTGCGCGCTGGTCTACCTCATGGGCTGCTGGGCCGTCAGTGAAGCGGCGGGCTTCTTCGCCGGGCTCACCCTCGCCACCTCCATCGGCGTCTTCCTCTTCACGCGCATCCTCATCCCCGACATCACGCTCACCCTCACCATCGCCTTCGCCCTCTGGGCGCTGGCCCGCGCGCTGGACGACGACGAGCCGCGGCCCCGCCTGTGGGCCGCGCTCATGGCCACCTCCATGGGCGTGGGCCTGCTGTTGAAGGGCCTCATCGCCATCCTCTTCCCCGTCGCCGCCGGACTGCTCTACCTCTGCTTCTCCGGCCAGCTCTTCGATAAGCGCACCTGGCAGCGACTGCGGCCCTTCTCCGGCACCCTCATCGTCCTCGCCGTGGCCGCGCCCTGGCACATCCTCGCCACTCTGAGAAACCCGCCCTACTTCGACTTCTCCATGACTTCCGGCCCCGGCCACTACCGCGGCTTCTTCTGGTTCTACTTCTTCAACGAGCACATCCTCCGCTTCCTCAACCGCCGCTGGCCGCGCGACTACAACACCGTCCCGCGCCACCTCTTCTGGCTCTTCCACCTGCTGTGGTTCTTCCCCTGGTCAGCCTACCTGCCGCGCCTTCTCAAGCTCGGCTATCGTGGCCCGGACCGCGCTGCCCGCCTACGCCTGCTCGCCCTCTGCTGGCTCGGCTTCATCCTCGTTTTCTTCACGTTCTCCACCACGCAGGAGTATTACTCCATGCCCGCCTACCCGGCCTTCGCCCTGCTCATCGGCGCGGCCGTGGCGGAGGACTCCCCCTGGATCCGCCGCGGCGCGCGCGTCGTGGCCGCCACCGCCACCGTCGCCTTCGCCGCCATCGTCTTCATCCTCGCCAACGTCTGGAACCTGCCCGCCCCCGGCGACATCTCCTCCGCCCTCACGCAGAACCCGGACATGTATACTCTCTCTCTGGGCCACATGGGCGACCTCACATTGAAATCCTTCGCCTACCTCCGCCCGCCGCTGCTGCTGGCCGGCGCCGCTTTCCTCCTCGGCGCCGCCGCCTGCTGGCGCTACCGCCCGCGCGCCACTCACCTCGGCCTCGCCCTCATGATGGTGCTCTTCCTCAACGCCGCGCGCATCGCCATGCAGACCTTCGACCCCTACCTCAGCTCGCAGCCGCTGGCCGCCGCTCTCAACCAGTCGCCCCCAGGCACCGTCATCTTCGGCGACCAGTATTACGTCTTCAGCTCCGTCTTCTTCTACTCCAACCCGCACCGCGTGCTGCTCTACCGCGGCCGCTACAACAACCTCGAATACGGCTCTTACGCCCCCGGCGCGCCGGACGTCTTCCTCGACGACCCCGGCCTCGCCACCCGCTGGAAGGAGCCCGCCCGCGCCTACCTCCTGCTCGAAGGCCCCAAGGTGGAAGCCGCCGAAAAACTGCTGGGCCGCGAGTGGCTCCACCTCGTGAAAGAAAGCGGCGGCAAGTTCCTCTACTCCAACCATCCCTGGACCACGGGGGTGCGGCCGTGAAGATCATGATCGACGCCACGCCCCTGCTGCTGGCCAGCGCCGGCGTCAAAAGTGTGCTCTACCACTGGATCCTCGCCCTGCGGGAACAGCAGAACGGCGCCGAGATCAACGTGTACCCGCCCATGCCGGACATCGGCTCCCTGCGCCACGACCGCAGCGTCACCGGCCAGTGGGCCACCGCCCGCGGCATCTTCATGACCGTCGCCAACCAGCAGCTCGGCGCCGGGTTCCCCGAAAAGCTCGCCCGCGGTATGGACGTCTTCCACTGCAGCAACCAGGTGCGCCGCCCGCCGCGCAAGGTCAAGCTCACCGCCACCGTCCACGACCTCACCTGCTGGCGCCTGCCCGAGGTCCACACCGTCGCCAACGTCAAGGCCGACCACCTCCACGCCGAGCGCGTCCTCAAGCCCGCCGATGGCCTCATCGCCGTCAGCGAAAACTCCCGCCGCGACGCCATCGAGATCCTCGGCATCCACCCCGACCGCATCACCACCATCCACAACGGCGTCGCCGAGGCCTACTTCGAGGACGCGACGCCCCTCGCCACCCCCAGGCCTTACGTCCTCCACACCGGCACTATCGAGCCCCGCAAAAACATCGACCGCCTGCTCGACGCCTGGTACCTCCTGCCCTCCCACCTGCGCGATGCCTTCGACCTCGTCCTCGCCGGCCCCGCCGGCTGGGCCGCCCCCGCCACCGTCGCCCGCCTCCGCTCCGCGCCCCCCGGCGTGCGCTGGCTCGGCTACGTTCCGGAAGACGCCATGCCCGCCCTCACCCGCGGCGCCGCGCTCGTCGTCTATCCGTCGCTCTACGAAGGCTTCGGCCTGCCCGTCGCCCAGGCCATGGCCTGCGGCGTCGCCTGCCTCACCTCCAACAACAGCTCACTGCCGGAGGTGGCCGGCGACGGCGCCCGGCTCGTCGATCCCCTCTCCGTCGGCGAAATCCGCGAGGCCCTCATCGCCCTGCTCGAGGATCCGGACAAGCGCGCCGCGCTCGGCCGCGCCGGCCGCGCCCGCGCCGAAGCCAACTACCACTGGCACACCGCCGCCGAAAGATCGCTCGACTTTTTCCGCCGCGTTATTGGCTCTTAGCCTCGCCGGCCGCCACGCGGAAATCCCACACCAGCATCTCCCCGCTGTCGGCCGCCTCGCCTTCCGAGTACTGCACCAGCGCGTACTCGCCGGCGGCGAGCGGCTTCGTCGGCCACACCTTGTACAGGTTGTCCCGCAACTGCTGCCGGAACACGTCCACCGCGTCCATGTCGAAAAACGCCAGCTTCGCCATCGGCTCCACCTGCATCACCGCCACCACGCGCACCCCCTTCTTCGGCCTCATCCGCACGATGGTGAAGCGCTGCGTCGAATCGATCCGAAAATACAGGTTCGGCCTCTCCCCCGGCACGGTCATCGCCGCATGCTCGCCGGGCAGCTCCAGCGACGCCTTGCCCGCCACCACCGGCACCGGCACGATAATCCGCAGCGCCGTCCGCTTCCTGTCCGTCACCGACTTCAGCTCCGCCCGCTTGATCTCCTTCATCTCGCTGCCGTCCACGAAGTAAACGCCCGCGTCCTCCGGTACGCGCGCAATCTCGCGCTGCACCGCCCGCTCGAACTTCTCCTCCGCATCGTCCACCGCCGCCTGCTTCTTCTCCGCCTCCAGCCGCGTCGTCCGCTCGCCCTCCGTCTTCTTCAGGTCCACCAGGTCCAGCGGCAGCTCTTCCCATTCGCTACGCTCGGTGGAGTAGTAGCGCACGCGGTCCTCCAGCTTCTGGTACTCGCGCACCATGTGCCACGTGCCGTCCTTCAGGTACAGGCGGAAATTGTCCGCCCACAGCGCGCCGCAGAGCGCCAGCATGGCCAGCAGGACTCGCATATCCCTCCTCTTCTATTATGGAGTGGTGATCAACAGACGTACCCTCGGACGCACAGGTTTACAGGTTTCAGAGATCGGCTACGGAGCATGGGGCCTCGGCGGCAACCAGTGGCGCGGCCACCTCGAACAGGACGCCCTCGCCGCCCTCCGCCGCGCCCTCGAACTTGGCCTCAATTTCATCGACACCGCGCTCGCCTACAACGACGGCCATAGCGAGCAGCTCATCGCCCAGACGCTGCGCGAAACAGGCGCGAACTCTTACGTCGCCACCAAGGTCCCGCCCAGGAACCGCCTCTGGCCCGCCCAGCCCGGCATCGGCCTCGACGACGTCTTCCCCTACGACTACATCGTCGAGTGCACGGAGACCTCGCTCAAGAACCTCGCCGTCGAAACCATCGACCTCCAGCAGTTCCACGTCTGGAACCCGGAGTGGGTGGGGCGCGACGAGTGGCGCCGCGCCATCCAGGATCTCAAGCAGGCCGGCAAGGTCCGCTTCTGGGGCATCTCCATCAACGACCACCAGCCCGACTCCGCCTTGAGCGCCATCCGCACCGGCCTCATTGACACCGTCCAGGTCATCTACAACATCTTCGACCAGTCCCCCGGGCAGAACCTCTACCCGCTCTGCCGCGAGCTGAACGTCGGCGTGCTGGCCCGCTGCCCGCTCGACGAAGGCGCGCTCACCGGCGCCATCACCCCCGCTTCCGAATTCGATCCCCAGGAGTTCCGCGCCTGGTACTTCCGCGGCGACCGCAAACAGCAGGTTGTCGAAAAAGTGGATGCTCTGCGCGCCACCCTCGAAGCCGCCGGCGTCTCCGCGCCGCTGGCCGCCACCGCCCTGCGCTTCTGCATCACCCCTCCGCAGGTCTCCACCGTCATCCCCGGCATGCGAAAAGTCCGCAACGTCGAGCAGAACATGGCCGTCTCACAGCAAGGGCCGCTCCCCACTGGCGTTACGGAGCTTCTGAGGAATCATGCCTGGAACAAAAACTTCTATTCTTAGCCTGCTGGCCTCCGCCGCCCTGTTCGGCCAGGCGCCCGAATACCTGCCCCTGCAGGCCGGCAACACCTGGGTCTACCGCGGCCAGGCCGGCAGCTTCACGGTGGAAACCGGCGCGCCGTCCGCCTTGGGCGGCAACGAATACTTCCCCGTCCGCGGCCTGCCTTCGACGCCCGCCGTCTGGCTGCGCAACACGCCCGAAGGCCGCATCATGATGTGGGATGAAACCGCGCGGCAGGAAAAGATCTGGCTCGACACCTCCACGCCCGTCGCCGCCGAAGCGCCTACCGCCGTCGATCCCTGCAACGAATTCAGCCGCATCGAATCGCGCGAGTGGAAGTACAAAGGGCCCGTCGGCGAGTTCTCAAGCGTGCTCGCCGTCCGCTACGCGCCCGGCAAGTGCGCCGACGCCGGGCTCGACGCCGACTACTTCCTGCCCTGGGTCGGCCTGCTGCGGCGCGTCGAACAGTCCATCGCAGGCCCGCGCGCCTACGATCTTGTCTACGCCCGCCTCGGCGGCGTCACCGTCATCTCCGCCCCGGAAACCGGCTTCAGCCTCGCGCTCACCCAAACCCACGGCGCTCTCGACGCACGCCTCAGCCTGCGCCACACCGGCCCCGAGCCGCTCAGCCTCGTCTTTCCCTCAGGCCAGCAGTTCGACGTGCAGGTCTACGACGAAAACGGCAAAGTCGTCTTCCAGTGGTCCGAGGGCATGCGGTTCATCCAGTCGCTGACCCGCGTCACCGTCAGCGGCGAAAAGCTCTGGCTCGCCGAAATCCCGCTGGACCGCCTGCCGCCCGGCCGCTACGCCGTCCAGGCCTGGCTCACCACCATCGACGGCCCCGTCTACACGGCCGGCTCGGCCGTAGTCATTCCGAAGAACTGAGCCTACCCGGCGGCCCAGCGCCCGGAGTGGTCCGGCATGTCCACCACGGCCTCCGTGATCTGCCCCAGGTAGCGCCCGTCGCGCACCACGTCGGCCGCGATGGCAAAGCGCGGCCCCGGCCCCTCCCAGCCCTTGGGAATCGTGATCTCCACCCCCTGCCGCGCCACTCTGCCCGCCGGCGCTTCAAACCGCAGCACCTCCGGCGCGATGCGCCACTCCGCCGGCGCAATCAACGCCACTTCCATCTTCATCGGCGCCTGGCGGTAGTTCTGCACGCGGATCTCCAGCTTCTGCGCCGAGCCGGGCGTGGCCAGCACCTGGTACGGGTAGATGCTCACCCAACTCGGATCCAGCCCGAAGTCCGTCTCACCCTCCGGCAGCAGGTCGTAGAAGAAGCTCTGCTGCGTGCGGAACTTCTTCTCCGTGGCCAGCATGATCTCGCGGTCCACCGGGTACGACTTGCCGTGCCCCGGGCAGATCACCTCCGGCTCGTGCTCGATCAGGTTGCGGATTGACTTCAGGTGGCTGTCGTTCTCCACGTGATTGCGGAAGATCAGGTTGTGCCGCAGCGTGCCGTCGTTGCGCGGATTGGCGAAGAACGCGTCGCCTGTGAACGCCACCCGCCGCCCATCCACCGTCACGAACAGCGCCATCTGGTACTCGGTGTGGCCCGGCGAATGCGTCACTTCAAACTCGAACTCCTCCCAGCGGAACTTCTCGCCGTGGCGGAACTGGCGGTCGATCTTGAATGGCTCGCCCAGGATGCAGCCCAGGTTGTAGCCGCGCGGGTTCTCGAACACGTCCACCATGTT
>DAHVTI010000193.1 GCA_027324255.1 Bryobacterales bacterium
CCGATCCACGAGTTGGTGATGCACTGGAGGGGTGGACAAACAAGAGCAGTTAGTGGGAACCAGGCGGCGGCGGAGCCCGTGTCAATTCCTGAGTGTAAATTCGCTGCCGACTCCAGAGGTCGGGTTTAGAATTGCAGTTACCTGAGCGGAGGATAGGGGTGCGCCGGGATAAACCGGCATGAAGTCGCCGATGAAAGAGTGGCACAGGAAAGGACTAGCGAACCATCCTGACCCCGAGTTTTGCGGACGTCATCGCGAGGTGGCGGCCGAAGCGTAAACAGGGGCACAGGCGGGCTGGGTATTGAGCTTCGAAAATCCGTAATCAGGGTGCCGACGTCGTCCCTATAGCGGAAGGCAACACGAGGGTGGTCGTGAGCGCGAGACCATCAACGACCCTGCGTAGTCGTAGACCCCAGCACGGCTGGAAACTTCATGCACGAGAACCGGGAGACCTCAGAGATGCCTGCGGCGAACTCAGCGGCAGTCCGGTGGGCGAAGGCTACAAGCCAAAAGGCCCACGTGCACGTCTCTGAGGGGTCGGACAGCGGCGTATTACCAGTGAGACGCCCGAACAACAATGGAAACCATTGGCGGAGGGCGTGGAGGGAAGGCCGTTGACCAAGGAGAACACTCATCAGTCCAGCACACCACCGACACAGGGCGGGGAACGTGTGTCCCAAGGATTGGCGGGTGTGCGCCGAGCGGCGCAAGCGAGGAAGGGGGAGAAGTTCACCGCTTTGCTTCACCATCTCACGACCGGCTTGCTTCGGGATAGCTTCTTCGCTCTGAAGCGGCAGGCTGCTCCCGGAGTGGATGGCGTGACTTGGCAGGAGTATGAAGCCGGGGTTGAAGATCGCATCACGGATCTTCATAGCCGGGTGCACCGGGGCGCTTATCGAGCGCAACCGTCGAGAAGAGTGTACATTCCGAAAGCCGACGGTCGGCAGCGGCCGTTGGGCATCGCAGCGCTGGAGGACAAAATCGTTCAACAGGCTGTGGTCACCATTCTCAACCAAATATATGAGGTGGATTTTCGGGGCTTCTCGTATGGGTCTCGGCCTGGGCGCAGTCAGCATCAAGCGCTGGATGCGTTGGTGGTCGGGATCGAGCGGAAGCAGGTGAACTGGGTGTTGGATGCCGACATCCGCGGGTTCTTCGATAACGTGGACCACGAGTGGATGTTGCGGTTTCTCCAACACCGAATTGCCGACCGGCGAATACTTCGGCTGATCCAGAAATGGCTGAAGGCGGGAGTTTCGGAGGACGGCATCTGGTCGGAGACGAAGGTGGGGACGCCACAAGGAGCGGTTGCTTCGCCCTTGTTGGCCAACATCTACCTGCATTATGTTTTCGACCTGTGGGTGGAAGCCTGGCGGAAGAAGTGCGCGAGTGGGCACGTAATCGTGGTCCGCTACGTGGACGACACCGTCATGGGTTTCGAGCACCGGGAAGAAGCGGAACGGTTTCTCAGGGATCTGGGAGAGCGTATGCGAAAGTTCGGTCTCGAACTACACCCGGACAAGACGCGCCTGATTGAGTTCGGGCGACATGCCGAACGGAATCGGAAGCAGCGTGGGGAGAAGAAACCTGAGTCGTTCGATTTTCTCGGTTTCACGCACTTGTGTGGGAAGACGAGGAAGCAAGGGCGCTTTATGGTCCTGCGGAAGACGGCGGGCAAGCGGATGCGAGCAAAGTTGCGGCAGATTAAGCAACTGGTGCTGGCCCGCAAGCACGACCCGGTTCAGCAGACCGGCGAGTGGCTCCGATCGGTCGTTCAGGGATACTTCAACTATCACGCGGTTCCTGGTAACGGTCGCAGCATGGGAAAGTTTCGAGAACAGGTTGCGCGGTACTGGCGGTTGGCGCTTCGGCGTCGTAGTCAAAAGAGCCGCATGACCTGGGATCGGTTCCGACCTCTTGCCCAGCGTTGGATTCCGGTTCAACGCGTACTCCATCCCTTTCCGCGCGAGCGGTTCGACGCCACTCATCCAAGGTAGGAGCCCCATGCGGGCAATTCGCACGTGGGGATCTGTGCGGGGGGTGCCGGGCAACTGGCATCCCTACCGCGACCAACGCCGGGAGGCGACCCGAGCGCCGGCTCAGGGGCCGGAATGGCAGGGGCGGCGCAGGCCGCCCCGCTCCGCAGCCATTCTGGCGCGAAAGCGATAAATCCCGGGAGCGCGAGGGCAGCGCCCTCGCATCAAGAATGCCTCCTTCCTCATTGGCCAGTTGCCATCGACACCAGCTTGGCTGCCGATTCCTCGGCCGGCGCATCGTCGAAGGTCAGGTAGGCCTTGTCGTCGGTCAGCCAGTCTTCGTGGATCTCCACCAACACCATGCCAACCAGCCGCAGGCAAGCGCCGCGGTGCGGAAAGATGCCGACGACGCGGGTGCGGCGGCGGATCTCCTGATTCAACCGCTCGATCGGGTTGTTCGAGGAGAGCCGCGTACGATGCGGCTGCGGATAGTGCAGATAGGCGAGTACATCGTCTATGCCCGCCTCAAAGAGCTCCATCGCTTTGGCAAAGCGGTTTTGAAACTGACGCACGACGTCGGCCGCTTTCGCCTTCGCACTTTTCTCGTCGCGCTGAACAAACACGGCCTTCATCGCTTCGCTGACCTCGGCCTGGCTGCGCTTGCTGACATGCACCAGCACGTTGCGGTAGAAGTGCACCTTGCAGCGCTGCCACTCGGCTTTCAGCACCTTCCGCACCGCGTTCTTTAGCCCGCCATGCGCGTCGCTCACCACCAGTCGTACCCCGCACAGGCCGCGTTCTTTCAGGCTCTTGAAAAACTGTGTCCAGCCTTCTTCGCTTTCCGTCGGGATCACGTCCAGGCCCAGCACTTCGCGCCGGCCCTGCAGGTTCACGCCCGTGGCGATGACCACCGCCATCGATTCGACCCGCTCGTCTTCGCGCACTTTCTCGTACAACGCATCCACCCACACGTAGCGGATCTCGCCCAGCGGGCGCTCGCGAAACTGCCGCACCTTCTCGTCGAGCCCGGAACACAGCTGGCTCACCTGGCCCGCCGAAACGCCCGCAATGCCCAGTTCCCCGAGCACCGCCTCAATCTTGCGCGTGCTCACGCCGCGCACCACCGCTTCTTGGATCACGCTGATCAGCGCCTGTTCACTGCGCTTGCGGTGTTCGATGAAGCTCGGCACGTAGCCACCTTCCCGCAGCTTCGGCACCTTCAGCGACAGCGTCCCCAGCCGGGTGTCCCAGCGCCGGTCCCGGAATCCGTTGCGGTGCGTCGTCCGCTCCGTGCTCCGCTCGTGCGGCTCCGCACCCACCTTGGCGGTCACTTCAGCCTCCATCACAAAGTCGGCGATCATCTCCGCCATCGCCCGCAACGGGTCCTCGGCACTCGTCGCGCTCTCCAGCAGCTTGTCGGCGAGCTCCGCCCGGTCTATCCTGTCTTTGGCCATCCGTTTCCAGTTCCTTTCGTGAAAGTTGGGATACTTCCACTGGAGCCGGCAGCGGCTGGCCCTTGTCAAGCCCTCAATTTACACTCTGGATTTTACGCGGCCCTCCCTGCGTTCTGCGGCGGGCAAAACCGTGGAGGAAGCCGAAGAGATTCCGTTGATCTTCAAGTTTGATTTCGTTTCTCGCCCTGCTCCGTAATTACGACCAGGGAAGCTGTCTCATCAATCTTGGCACGGAGGGGGCGCATATCCAGTTGAAACACGCAGCAATCTCAGCGGGGTGACGCTGCGCCGATTACCCGCGATCAAGAGTGTAGGTGCGACCGTCATCCTGCGAGGCGTCCGTTCGCGCAAATCGGTCTGCCCTTGGCGACGGATCGCGGGTGTCGAAAACAAACCCGCCCGTTCGTTGGGCGAGCGGCCCGCGATGTTGTACGAGCTTTACAGGTCGTTCAAAGACAGAGGAGGAGTATGAGCACTTCTATGCAGACATCTGCCCCAAGCTGATTGAGATT
>DAHVTI010000214.1 GCA_027324255.1 Bryobacterales bacterium
GTGGCGGTGATCAGCTACGCGTTCTGGCAGTCGCATTTTGGCGGCGCGCGCGATGTGCTGGGCAAGAGCGTGCGGCTGGACCGGCACTCCTTCGAGATTGTGGGGGGTGACGCCGCCGTGGTTTACGGGGTTGGACGTGGACAACGTCTACGACGTGGCGATTCCGATCGGCTGCGAGCCGGTCTTCCACAACGACCGGAGCTGGCTGACAGCGCGGAGTACGTGGTGGCTGCGGCTGCTGGGGCGGCTGCCGCGAGGCACCACGCTGCAGCAGGCCGAGGCGCGGCTGAACTCGCTGGCGCCGGAGATCAACCGGGCGACGCTGCCCACCAGTTGGGATCCGCGGGACCAGAAGGAGTACCTGGCGCACACCTTCGCGCTGCGGCCGGCCGGGACGGGCTTTTCCGAGACGCGGGACCTGTACAAGACGGCGCTGTACACGCTGATGGCGGTGGTGGGGATGGTGCTGCTGATCGCGTGCGCCAACATCGCCAACCTGATGCTGGCGCGCGGGGCGGCGCGGCAGAGGGAGATTTCGATCCGGCTGGCGATTGGCGCGGGGCGGCGGCGTCTGATCCGGCAGTTGCTGACGGAGAGCCTGCTGCTGGCCGGGCTGGGGGCGGCGGGGGGCCTGTTGTTCGCGCGGTGGGGCAGCGGGGTGCTGGTGCGGTTCTTCTCCACGCAGAGGAATCCGCTGGAGCTCGACATATCGCCGGACTGGGCGGTGCTGGGCTTCACGTCGGCGGCGGCGGTGGTGACGGGGCTGCTGTTCGGGCTGGCGCCGGCGTTCCGGGCCACGCGGGTGGCGCCGAACAGCGTGTTGAAGGAGAACGCGCGCGGGGCGGTGACGGGCGGGACGCGGTTCCGCCTGGGCAAGGCGCTGGTGGCGGTGCAGGTGGCGCTTTCGCTGGTGCTGCTGGTGGCGGCGGGGCTGTTTCTGAGCACGTTCCGGAACCTGCTGGCCAAGGGGACGGGTTTCCGGGCGGACAACATATTGATTGCGCAGGTGGACACGCTGGAGAAAGTTCCGAAGGAGCGGAGGGTGGCGTTGTACCAGGAGCTGCTGGAGCGGTTCCGGGCGCTGCCGGGGGTGGCTTCGGCCTGTGGAGCGGCGATCACGCCGGTGAGCGGGATGGCGTGGAATAACTACATCTATCCGCAGGACTACCAGGCGAAATCGCGCCGCGATGCGGTGGTGTGGTTCAACCGCGTCTCGCCGGGCTACTTCCACACCGTTCAGACCCCCATCCTGATGGGTCGAGACTTCAACGCAAGCGACACGATGAGCGCCACGAAGGCGATCATCATCGACGAGTCCACGGCCCGTCGTTTCTTCGGCCGCACGAGTCCCATCGGCAAGACCATCGGCATCGACAGCGAGGGCAAACCCACGGTGCGCGAAACGTATCAGGTGGTGGGCCTGGTGCGGGATGCCGTCTATCAATCCACGCGCGAGAAGGACTCGCGCACCGTCTACCTGGCCCTGGCCCAGGAGAACGACCTGTGGCGCTCCTTCTATTTCCTGTTGCGCGCCTCCGGCGCGCCCTCCGGCCTGCCGCCCTCCGTGCGCGGGGCGCTGGCCGGGGTGAACCCGGGGCTTTCGCTGGAGTTCCGGCTGTTCGATTCGATAGTGGGCGAGTCGCTGCTGCAGGAGCGGACGGTGGCGCTACTCTCGTCGTTCTTCGGGGGGCTGGCGCTGGTGCTGGCAATGATCGGGCTGTACGGGGTGAACGCGTATTCGGTGGCGCGGCGGCAGGCGGAGATCGGGATTCGGCTGGCGCTGGGGGCGAGCCGCGCGTCGGTGGTGTGGCTGGTGCTGAGGGATGTGGCGCTGGTGCTGGCGGCGGGGATCGTCGTGGGACTGGCGGGCGTGCTGGCGGCGGGGCGGCTGGTGGAGAGCCTGCTTTACGGGCTGAAGCCGGCGGACCCGGCGATGCTGGCGGGGTGCTCGGCGCTGTTGGCGGCGTCGGCGGTCTTCGCCGCCTGGCTGCCGGCGCGGCGGGCGGCGCGGCTGGATCCGGTGACGGCGCTGCGGGAGGAATAGGCGGTTTTGTTACATGGCGTGCGAACCGCGGGCGGGGCCGGCGCGTATACCCGTGCAGCGAGAGGTGTGCGCGTATGCTTTCAGTTCCGACCGGTGCGGCGCCGGGCTCCGGCAGCCGGACGATGGTGCAGGCCCTGTTTGTGTCGACGGTGCTGCTGTCGATCGTCTCCTGGTACACGACGTGGCAGGGCATGGCGCTGTACCTGAACGGCTGGTTCGCGTTTCTGGCGTCGCTGGGGGTGCAGTCGGCGCTGGTGCTGGTGGCGTGGCTGATCGGGTTCACGCGCACGGGGCGGCCGCTGCTGACGGCGGTGTACGCCATCACGGCGGTGGTGTCGGTCGCATTTTCGTACGTGAGCCTGTACACGTGGTTTTCGGCCAGAGAACGCCCGGCGCTGGTGGAGAGGCGGCTGTACGACACGATTCACGATTCGGCGGGGAAGACGGAGCAATTGCTGGCGTCGGCGATCGCCGAGGGGCGCAAGCACGTGGTGGCCTTGGATGAGATGACGGCGGCGGAGAAGGCGCACGGCTACATCGCGCGGGGGCAGGACGCGGACCCGTACCTGCAGCGGGTACGGGCGGCTGTGGCGGGGGAGGTGGCTTCGCTGGGGCAGGTATACAAAGAGGGTTCGGGGGCAGGGCTGAGGTACACGGCGTTCGAGCGGCACGCGAAAGTGGCGCGGCAGGTGTTGGAGCAGCTCGAGGCGGCGCGGAAGTCGCTGGCGGAGTTCCGGGCGGGGTTGAAGCCGAACGAGGCTTCGGACGAGCAGATCCGGCGCTACAGGGCGGTGTACGACGCGGTGCCCTGGACGGAACTGGAAGAGCAACTGCACGCGGCGCGCGTCGTGAGGCCGGCTGTGCCGGCGCTATCCGAGCATCTGGACAAGACGGCGTCGGGGCAGGAGGAACTGCTGCTGGCGTTCACGGAACTGGCCTCGGCGCCCACGGGGAGGCACGTGTTCGCCTTCCTGCTGGCGGCGTTTATCGACGTGATCGTGTTCCTGCTGGCCTATGCCTCCGGGCCCTTCTTCGCGGGGACGCCGGAGCAGCGCTGGCCGGCGGCGTCGGCGGCGCTGGACGAAGCGGATCCGCAGGTGTTCGCGCGGGACTTCCTGCGAAAGATCCACCCGGACGCGCAGGGGGAGGCGCGGGTGCCGGTGGCGGCATTGACGGCGGGGGAGCGGCAGTACTGCATCCTGCTGACTGCGCGGAAGCTGGCGACGCTGGTGCGGGAGGAGGGGCAGGACTGCTACCTGGTGGACAGCGGGGTGCACCAGCAGCTACTGGAGTCGCTTTCGGCGGGGAGTCTGCCGCTGCGCGGGGCGCGTCTGGCTGCTACGTCCCAGGCCGGGGGAGGGGGGCCGGCCTACCGGCGGACGGGATCGATGGGAATGGCGGAGCCGCCCTCGCCGGGAGGGGGAGTGCCGGGGGGCGGCGCCGGCGCCGGGGGCTTGTCGAACACGAGTTCCCAGTCGGAGATGCCGTGGATGTACAGCCGCGCATGCTCACCGGCGAGGGTATCGGTTTCGCCCCAGTTGAGGCCCATGACCTGGGGATAGAAGCCGGGGCGGAAGCCGATTTCCGAGCGGTCCAGCAGCTTGGCGGGCGGCGACCAGGCGAGGGGGTCGGACGGGTCGGCGTTCTGCGCGATGTAGATGCCTTCCTGGGGGAAATCGGGGCCGCAGCAGGAGCGGTTGAGGAGCATGACGAACTCTTCGACGTGGGAGTTCCAGTGGACAGCGGGCCCCCAGAAGGAGTCGGTGTTCGCGCTCTGCCAGTTGACGGCGGCGGTGTAGACGGGGGTCATTCTGCCGCCCACGCCGGGCTCGGTCCACTCGCCCTGGTAGTATTTCCAGACGGCGCCGGCGGGGTGGAAGCGGTCCTCGTAGGCCAGGCGCGCGGTGACGATGCCCTGCTGCTCGTCCGGCCCGGAATAATTGGTGAACAAGAAATAGAAATAGCCGTTGTTCCGATCCAATACGACGGAAAAATCGCCGTGGCCTCCGGCGAAATACTCGTTTTTCGAGTTGCAGTCGTAGGGCTCGCCGGTTTCGAGGACGATACCGAGGTCAGTGATGGACTTTCCACCGTCAAAGGAGACGACGGCGCCGATTTTGGGGGCGGTGAGCGGCTTGCCGGCGCAGACTCCGCCGGGTTCGTGGTGGTACCAGCCGAAGACGGTGCCGTCGCCGTCGCGCCAGGCGGCCTCGATCCAGAGGGGGAAATGGT
>DAHVTI010000262.1 GCA_027324255.1 Bryobacterales bacterium
AGCGCGGCGATGCCGATGGAGACGAGGTTGGCCCACATCAGCGGGATGCCGAGCGCGCCGGCGAACAGCCGCATGAAAACCAGGTTGGCGAGGATCGAGATGAGCCCGTTGCCCAGGTGGAAGCGGAGGCAGCGGGCGGCGCGGCTGCCGGCCTCCTCGCGGCGGTCGCGCCACGTCCACACTTCGTGCCAGGCGAAGTTGTGGAGCACGGCCACTTCCACAGCCGCCGCGGTGGCCACCAGGTAGTGCCAGCGCAGCGCCTTGGCGAACAGCGCCAGCGCGGCCAGTTGCACGGCGACGCCGAGGAGGCCCACCGCGTTGAACTTCAGCCAGCGCGCGCCCAGCTTCACCACTTCGTCTCTTCGCGATACAGCGTGGCGGCGTGGCGCGCGGTGGATTGGATCAGGATAAAGACCAGGCCTGCTGCGCCGCACAGCCCGCCGGCGTCGAAGAGCTTGTACTGGCCGCCGAACAGGTTCACCACGGGGCGGTAGAACAGGAACGCGTTGCCGGTCAGCAGCAGGATGCGCAGCTCGGTGGGGCCGAAGAAGCCGGCGCTCATCTCGAACTTGCCCAAAGCATAAGTAGCCAGGAATGTTTCAATGCTGACGAGCAGGTAAGTCACCAGCAGGGCCATGGCGATGGGCATGCTCATGATGTCCGACAGGCCAAGCCCGGTGATGAGGAACGCGCTGCCGATGGAGTCCAGCACGTGGTCGAGGTAGAAGCCGTAGCGCGGGCGCTGCACGTTGCGGACGCGCGCCACGGTGCCGTCGAGCGAATCGCCGAACCAGTTCAGGACGAGGAACACGGCGGCCAGCGAGAGGCCGGCCACTTTGTCCACGGCGGAGTACCAGTAACTGAGGCCGGCGCCCAGCATGGAGAGAAAGCCGAGCGCGGTCAGGTGGTCGGAGTTGATCCAGGGCGGCAGGTGCTGCGCGATCCAGATGAGCAGGCGCCTTTCGGCCGAGGCGGTGATGCTGGTGTGCTCGCGGGCGGCGTGCTGAAACTCGCTCATGCTTTCTTCTTCCCGGCTTCGGCTTCGGCCCGCTCGAGGTAGGCCTTCATGTAGGCGATGCTGTAAGCCCAGCCGACGTTGCGTCCGCCGCTCATCGCGGGCACGTGGTCGGCGATGGCGCAGCCGCGGAAATCGACGTCCACCAGCGTCTTCATGATCTTGTACATGTCCGCATAACCGTTGTCGATAAATGATTCGACGAAGTGGGGCAGCGGCGCGTTCACGTTACGGAAGTGAACTTTGAAGAGCTTGTTGATGCCGGCGAAATAGCGGATGGTCTCTTCCGTGCCCTTGCCCATGCGCGGGCCGCCTTCCAGCCAGCAGCCGCAGCAGAGGCACATGCCGACGTTGGGGCTGGCGGCGATTTCAAGCGCGCGGCGGTAGCCTTCGAAGCTCGAGAAGACGCAGCGCGGGATGCCGCCCAGCTCGACGGCGGGGGGATCGTCGGGGTGGATGCCGATGCGGATGCCTAGTTCCTCGGCGACGGGCGCGGCGCGGCGGATGAAGTACTCGTAGTTGTCCCAGATCTCCTGCTCGGAGAACCTGCGGCCGTGGGTGAGCGGGCCTTCGTAGGTGTTGGCGATCCAGTAGCCCTTGGGGTCCTTGGAAAGATCGAGGGCGCGCGCGGGGGCGCCGCCGCGCGTGGTTTCGCGGGCGCTCGACCAGATGCCGTTGCCCATGTGGGCGTAGGTGGTGTAGAAGATGCCGGCGGCGGCGAGGTTGCGCAGGTACTGCTTGTACTCTTCGATTTTGGCGTCGCGCCCGGGCAGGTTGAGCGTGACCTCCGGCATGTTGTGGACGTTGCTGTTGCCGATGTTCCAGACCTTGAGGCCGGCGGCTTCCACCTTGCGCTTGAGACGGGTGAAGTTTTCGAGCGTGGAGGCGGCGCCGCCGGTGGGGATGTTGACGTAGCCGATGCCGAGCTGCGGGACGAAGGCGAGGTCGTCGGCGGTAGGGTCGGTGGGGATCTGGAGGGAGAGCTTGACGCCTGGGGTCCACTGCTCCAGCGGGCGCTTGGAGGTGGGCGCGAAGGCGGCTGCGGCGGCGAGGGAATTGAAGGTGCGGCGCGAAGTCATGGTGCGGCCTCCTGTTGATGATCGCCGCAATTGTATCGAGATCGCAACGCGGGAACAAAGCGCGGCGGGCGGCGTCCAATCGGGCAGAGATCGACTCGACAAGAGCGCCGGCGCTCGAACAGAGAGAAAGGCGGAGGCCATGTTCGAGCACAGCTTTGTGGGAGCATCCGTAAAAACAAATAGGGGATGGCCTGTTGTTGCGTCCCTCACGATTCAATTCAGCCTGGTGGGCGCCGCGCTGCTGGTGCCGCTGGTGAACCCCGAGATACTGCCGCGCGCCGTATGGACGGCGCTGCCGCTGGCCGCGCCGCCGCCGCCCGCGCCTCCCCCGGCGGCGGCGCCCGTGGTCGAGCAGGTGATGCGGACGGTGCGCAGCGTGATGGATGGCGCGCGGATGCTGCTGCCGCGCGCCATCCCGCCGCGGGTGGCGATGATCGACGACGGCGAGCTGACGCAGGCGCCGGGCGTGCAGGGCGGCGTGCCGGGTGGTATGCCCGGCGGCGTGCCGGACGGCGTGGTGAGCTCCGCCCTGGAAGCTGCGAAGACCGTCGCGCCGCCGCCGGTGCCGCATGAAACGCCCGCGGCGAAGCCGAGGGAGACCCCGCGGCTGAAGACCGGCGGCAACGTGCAGGACGCGCTGATCGTGCACCGCGTGATGCCGGTGTACCCGCCGCTGGCGCGGCAGGCCCGCGTCGAAGGCAAAGTGGTATTCAAGGCGGTGATCAACGCGCGGGGGCTCATCCAGTCGCTGCAACTGGTGAGCGGGCACCCGCTGCTGGTGGAGGCGGCGCGCGACGCCGTGCGGCAGTGGCGCTACCGGCCCACGCTGCTGAACGGCGACCCGTGCGAGGTGGACACGGTGATTGAGGTGAACTTCACGCTGAACCGCTGAAGCCCAAAAACGAAAGGAGCGGCGCCCCGCGGGGCGCCGCTCCTTTGTCCTCTGCGCGCAGGGGGTAGGCGCAGATTACCAGTAGGCCTTGAGGCCGATCTGAATCTGACGCGGGTAGCCGTTCTGATCGGAGGCCTGATTCGGGAACATCGTCCCGAAGTTGACGTTATTCGGGTCGGTGATGAAGCCGTTGTTCCGGCCGTAGTAGTTGTGGTTCATCACGTTGAAGGCCTCGGCGCGGAACTGCACCTTGAGGCGCTCCGTGATCTGCGTCATCTTGCTGATGGACGCGTCCATGGTGAAGGCGTGGTGCTTGCGGATCTGG
>DAHVTI010000270.1 GCA_027324255.1 Bryobacterales bacterium
GTACGCCTTCGCGGCTGTATGCGGGGATAGCGGACCAGGGCGTTTTCGTCACCGCCGACCGCGGGGAGACGTGGAAGACCGCGAGCGCGGGGATGTCGGTTTTTGTGCGCGGAGTGGCCTTCGACGCCGCGGACGACGCAGTGATCTACGCCGGATCCCTGACGGCCGGTCTGTTTCGCTCGGACGATTCCGGAGCGAGTTGGAAGCAGAAGGGCCTGAAAGACGAAGTGATCCTGGGGGTGCGGGCAGACCCGAAGAACGGCGGGACCGTTTACGTCGCCACCACCAGCGGGCTGATCCGCAGTGTCGATTACGGCGAGACCTGGAAACTGGCCGGGCAGCGGATTTCCTTCGTGTTCAGCGTGGCGGTGGATCCCCGCAACCGGGACGTGGTTTATCTTGGGGGGCTGGGCGGGGTGGTGCTGAAGAGTACCGACGGAGGCAGAACGTGGACGCCCTCCTCCAGCGGCCTGCCGCGCCTGAACATCATCAGCCTCGCCGTGAACCCGGACACCGGCTGGATCCACGCGGCGGTGGAGGAGGGCCCGATCTACCTCAGCGAGGATGGCGGGCAGACCTGGAAGGCGACCGGCAGCCACGATTCGAGCCGGTTGCGCGTCGTCGAGTTGAGATACGACGCCGCGTCGAAAGCCTACTATGCGTCGACCTCGAACCAGGGCGTTCTGCTCAGTTTCGACGGCAGGAACTGGGCGCCGTTCAGCCAGGGACTACCCTCGGCCGCGACGTCGAGCGTGACCGGGGTGCCGGGGCAGGCGGGGACGGTGCTGGTGTCGACCGGCGAAGCCGGCGTGTTGCGCTCAGTGAACGGGTCGGATTGGGCGGCGGCCAACCAAGGGCTGCCGTCGACGCGCGTTCTCGCCCTGGCCGCGAACGGCGAAGGCCCCGTGTACGCGCTCCTGCCCGGCGCGGTCTACAGAAGCGACGACGGGGGCGACACCTGGACGCCGACCGGGGGGGCGCTTCCCCAGGATGAGGTGCAGAGCCTCGCTGTCAATCCCCTGGACGCCCAGTCTTTGGCTGTGGCGGCAAGCGGCGGCAGAGTGTACCTGAGCCGCGATGGAGGCTCGACTTGGAGCGAGTCCGCCGTCTCCAGCAGAGACTGGCCGGTACGATCGATCGAATTCGGCGCCGAGGGAGTGATCTATGCGGGAACGCTGGGGGTGGGCCTTTCCATGACCCGGGACGGGGGAGGCACGTGGTCGGAAGGCGCGACGCCGGACGTTGTGGGACCTTTCGTCGCCTCCATCGCGGTGCACCCGGAGGATTCGAGGATCGTGTACGCCGGAACGGCCGGCGGCGTGATCAGGTCAGATGACCGCGGGGAGTCCTGGCATCCGGCGATGAAGGGACTGCCGAAAGGCGCGGTGTTGACGCTCGCGATCGATCCCGCCCAGACGGACAGGCTGTACGCGGGGACCGCGTATGGCGTGTACACGAGCGACGACGGCGGACAGAACTGGCAACCCATCGCGAAGGGGATGTTCCATCGCAACGTGACCTCGCTGCTGATCGATACACAGGCCCCCGGCGTTGTCTATGCGGGGACCGAAGGGGGCGGAGTCTTCCGGTATGTGCGGCCCTAAGACAGGCGTGGCGCTGGCGCTCGCGTTGTGTTGCGCTCTGAAAGCGGAGCTCCGGGTGGCGTCGAAGGTAGAGTCCGCGGCGCAGCTCGAATCGGGCGTCGAACTGCGCCTCGACAATGGCGGGCTGATGAGGATTGAGATGCTCGAGTTCGGCACGACGCGCGTGCGCCTGAGCCGGGATGGGGAGTTCCGGGAGAAGCCGAGCGGCGCCATAGCCGCGATGCCGGCGGGGGAGAGGATCGACTACCAGGAGGACGAAAGTACGATCGTGCTGCGCTCCACCACCGCGACGGTGACGGTAGCGAAGAATCCCATGCGGATGTCGATCACGCGGACCGCCGACGGGAGCATGGTGGTGCAGGACATCGAAGAGGGAACGGCATGGGATTCGGACTCCGGCCTGATTTTCACGCGGAAGGCCGCGCCGGACGGCGAGGCCTATTTCGGCCTCGGTGCGCGCGGCGGGCCGGTGAACCGGCGTGGGCGGCGCATCGTGATGAACAACGTCGACCGCGACGCCTACGGCGAGTTCACGGACCCTCTCTACATCAGCGTTCCGTTCTTTTACGGGGCGAAGGACGCGCAGGCCTGGGGCGTCTTCCTCGACAACCCGGCCACGCCCTTCTTCGACCTGGATTCGGAGAAGAAGGGCGAGATCCTGTTTGGCGCGACCGCGGGAGAACTGGACTACTACGTGTTCTCGGGGCCGGCAACGTGGACGGTGGCGAACTCCTATGCGCGCCTCACAGGGTTCACGCCCCTGCCGCCGAAGTGGGCGCTGGGCTTCCACCAATCCCGGTACGGCTACAAGTCGCAGGCGGAATTCCTGGCATTGGCGGAGCGGCTGCGGCGGGAGAAGTTTCCCTGCGACGTGCTGTGGTTCGATATCGACTACATGGACCGGAAGCGGAATTTTACCTGGGACGCGGCGGCTTTCCCGGATCCCGCGGCGATGAACCGGCAACTGGCCGCCCAGGGCTTTCGGAGCATCAACATCGTCGAACCGCTCTTCACAATCCAGGACCCGAACTGGTACCTGCTGGATCTCCTGGGATATCTCCTGAAGAACCCGGATGGCACCTCCAACGTGAGCCGAATCTGGTACGGCTCCGTCGGCTTCCTGGATTTCACGCTGACTTCCGCCAGAGAGTGGTACAAGTCGCAGTTGTCCTCGTTCATGCGGGACTACGGCGTATCCGGAATCTGGCAGGACCTGAACGAGCCCGCGCAAAACTACTTCCCCTATGTGCAATACAACTTCGACGGCGTTCCGCGCCCCGACAGCGAGGCGCGGAACGTTTACGCGCTGCACATGGCGATGGCAACCTCCGAAGCGATGCGCGCGCTCAAGCCGATGGAGCGGCCGTGGGCGATTTCGAGGTCTGGCTTTTCGGGCGTCCAGCGCTATGCGGCCAACTGGAGCGGAGATACTCTCTCCACTTTCGACAGCCTGCGGGTGAGCCTCCAAATGACGCTCAGCATGGGCGTGAGTGGCCAGAATTTCTTCGGCCACGACATCGGGGGGTTCCTCGGTTCACCGAGCTACGAACTGTATCAACGGTGGCTCGAATTCGGCAGCCTGATCCCGCTATTCCGGTCTCATGCCACGAACACGACCGAGGCGCGCGAGCCCTGGAGTTTCGGCGAGCAGGAGGCGCAGCGGATTCGGGAGACCATCAGCTTCCGCTACCAGTTGCTGCCTTACCTGTATACGGTCTTCAAGGAGGCCTCCGACACCGGGTTGCCGGTGATCTCGCCGCTCTGGTTCTACGATCTGGGCGACTCCGGCACCTACGATGAGGACACCAGCTTCCTGCTGGGCCGCGATCTGCTGGTGGCGCCGGTGATCGCGGAGGGGGCACGTTCGCGGGAGGTCTACCTGCCCAGGGGCAGCGACTGGGTCGAGTTTCATAGCAAGAATGTCTACTCTGGCGGGCAAATGGTGAACGTCGATGCGCCTCTGGGGACGGTCCCGATGTTCGTACGCGCCGGGGCGATTCTGCCGCTGGGGCCCGTCGTGCAGCACACCGGCGAACCGGCCGCACAGGGGTTGATGCTGCACGTCTTCCCTGGGGGCGATGGCGACGCGGAGAGCGATGTTTATGAGGACGACGGGGTGTCGATCAACTACCTCGCGGGCCAGTCCACCAGGACGCAGTACAAGTCGATCAAAGTCCAGGAGTACCGGGCACTGTTCGGACAGAGGCTGGGCCACGGCTACGCTCTGCCGGAGCGCGGGCTGACCGTGCTGTATTACGGGGTAGCGCAGGCCCCGGCGCGAGTGGAAATGAATGGCGCGGTGCTGGCGAGGGCAAGTTCACAGAGCAACCTGCCGGCATCCGGCTCCGGCTGGTGGTACGACGCGGCCAGCCGGACGCTGACGGTGCAAGGCAAGGACAGCGACACCTTGCAGCTCTTTGTTCTTTATTAGGCGTGGACAGAGGAGGAGAATTCAGAGTGCCAAGCGAAAGCCCATACATGGGAGCGATCCTGGCGGCGGGACGAGGAAGCCGGATGGCGCCGTTCAGCGAGAGTCATCCGAAGCCCCTGCTGCCGATCTGTAACCGGCCGCTGATCGAGTACCAGATTTCGATCATGCGGTCCCTGGGTATTACGGACATCGCCGTGCTGGTCGGCCACAAGGGTTTTGAAATCTCGAAGGTTCTGGGCGATGGCAGCGCCCTGGGGGTGAGGATCCGCTACGTGGAACAGACTCAGCCGCTCGGCATCGCGCACGGAGTGGGCCGGCTGGAGCCTGTCATCGACCGGCCGTTTCTCCTGTTTCTCGGCGACATCTTTTTTCTGCCGGGAGACATCGGGGAGATGCTCCGCATATTCGAGGAGCAGGGCGGCGGAGCTGTGCTGGCGACCAAGGAGGAGCACGACAAGGACGCCATCCGGAAGAACTACGCGCTGCGAGTGAACGAAGAAGGCTATGTCACGCGGGTAATCGAGAAGCCGAGGCACGTGACGAACACGCTGAAGGGAGTCGGGCTCTACCTGTTCGACCTGTCGGTTTTCGACGCGATTCGGCGCACGCCCCGCACGGCGGCGCGCGACGAGTACGAGATCACTGAGTCGATCCAGGTGCTGATTCAGGACGGAGCGCCGGTGCGCCCATCCAATTCGATCGTTGACGACATCAACCTGACCACGTCGTCGGACCTGCTGTTCTGCAACCTGATGCAGGCGCGGCGCGAGAACGGGGGAAGCGTGATTGCGGCGGACTTTGAGGCGCCGGAAGGAGCCGAGGTGCTGGACAGCGTGATCGGGCCGAACGTCAGGTTGGCGAAGCCCATCCGGATCTCCCAGTCGGTGGTGCTGGAGGGGACAGTCATCGATTCGGCGACGGGATTCCACCGCTTCGTGCTGGCGCAGCAATTCCGGGTGGATTGCAGCCACGGCCTGTCCGAAGCACAGTTGAGTCAATGGCAATGAGATTCTCCCGGGCGTGTGTCACCGGAGGGGCAGGATTCATCGGCTCGAAGCTGGTGAGACGGCTGCTGGAGCTTGGGTGCCAGGTGCGCGTCATCGACAACCTGAGCGTCGGGCGAAGGGAAAACGTGCCCGCGGGCGCGGAACTTGTAGTGGGCGACATCCTGAATGCGGCGCAAATGGAAGAGGCGGCGGAGGGCTGCGACATTCTGTTTCACCTGGCCGCTCGAGTCGCCATCCGCTCGTCGTTCGAATTTGTCGTGGAGGACACGACCGTCAACGTGGCGGGGACGGCGGCGGCGCTGCGGGCCGCCCAGAAAGCCGGCACGGTCAAGCGGGTGGTTTCGACCTCATCGATGGCGGTGTACTCCGACGCTGCCGGGCCTGTCGCGGTAGCGGAATCGCACCCCACGGTTCCCGTCTCCCCCTACGGGGTGTCGAAGCTCGCTGCCGAGCACCTGTGCCACCTGTACCACGTGAACTACGGCGTCCCAACCGTCTCCCTCCGCTACTTCACGGTGTACGGTCCCAGGCAGCGGCCGG
>DAHVTI010000291.1 GCA_027324255.1 Bryobacterales bacterium
CTACGCCGGCAGCTTCTCCGTGGAGCAGCCCAGCCGGTTCACGCCGTCGAACGCCGCCGTCTTGTAGCACTCGGCCAGCGTCGGGTAGTTGAACACGGTGTTGACGAAGTAATCCACCTTGCCGCCGAAGGCCAGCACCGCCTGCCCGATGTGGATCAGCTCGCTCGCCCCCTCGCCGATGATGTGCACGCCCAGCATCTGCCGCGTCTCCATGTGGAAGACCATCTTCAGCAGTCCGGTGGTGTCGCCCACGATCTGGCCGCGCGCAATCTCGCGGTAGCGCGCCTTGCCCACCTCGTAGGGGATCCCCTGCGCCGTCAGCTCTTCCTCGTTGCGCCCGCACATCGAGATCTCGGGGATGGTGTAGATGCCGTAGGGGAACAGCTCCGGCACGCTGTTGGCCGGCACGCAGAAGGCGTGGCAGGCGGCCAGCCGCCCCTGCTCCATCGACGTCGAGGCCAGCGACGGGAAGCCGATGACGTCGCCCACCGCGTACACCGACGGCACCGAGGTCTGGTAGTGCTCGTTCACCGTGATGCGGCCGCGGTCGTCCGGCGGGATGCCGGCCCGCTCCAGCTCCAGCCGCGCCGTGTTGCCCGTGCGGCCGATCGAATAGAGCGCCTTTTCCGTCACGATCTGCTTGCCCGAATCCAGCACGATGCGGACCTTCTCGCCCTGGTCGTCCTCCAGCAGCTCGATGCCGTGGACGTTCTCGCCCAGCCGCAGCGTCACGCGGTTCTCGCGCAGGTGGTAGGCCAGCGTGTCGATGATCTCGGCGTCGACGAACGGCAGCAGTCGCGGCCGCTTGTCCACCACCGTCACGCGCACGCCCAGCGCCGCGAACATGGAGGCGTATTCCAGGCCGATGACGCCCGCGCCGATGACGGTCATCGTGCGCGGCAGCTCGTCGAGCACCAGGATGTCGTCCGACGTCAGCACGCGCCGCCCGTCGAAGGGAATGTGCGGGTCGCGCGTGGCCTCGGTGCCCACGGCGATGATGATGTGTTCGGCGCTCACCTGGCGCTGCCCCTGGCCCTCGACGAAATCCAGGCGCAGCGTGTGCGCGTCCACCATCGACGCCAGCGCCGAGATCACCTCCACGCGGTTGCGCAGCAGTTGCGCCCGCGTCACGTCGATCTCGTGCCGGATGACGGTGTCCACGCGCTGCAGCAGGTCCTGCATGGTGATGCGCTGCTTCACGCTGTAGGACTGGCCGTAGAACTCCCGCTCGCGGTAGCCCGACAGGTCCAGCACCGCCTCGCGCAGCGTCTTCGACGGGATGGTGCCGGTGTTCACCGACACGCCCCCCAGCACGCTCTTCTTCTCCACCAGCGCGACCCGCTTCTCCAGCTTCGCCGCCTGAATGGCCGCGCGCTGCCCGGCCGGCCCCGAGCCGATCACCAGCAGGTCGTAGTCGTACGGATGATTCCTCGCAGGCATAGTGTTCCCTTGCGCCGCTCCCGTCCGGCTCTTTCGATCTTAGCAGGCGATGTCAGGGGTATATTATAGACTGCCTTCTGCCCGGGCTGCCGGGCAGGCGAGGCGGCTGTCCGGCGCTCCTCGCGGGAACGAACTGCTACTGCTCGACCTCGAAACGAACCGGTTGCTCGATCAGCTTGGGCTCCTTGCCCTTCGTCAGGACCATCAGCCGATAGCGCTCGCCCACCTTGGCACTGGCGGGGATCTTCGTCTTCAGCATCGTGGCGGCCTGCTCCAAGATGGCTAACTCGATGTCGTTCTTGCCGTCGGTCAGGTACAGCTTGGCGACGAGATTCTTGTCGAGGTTTTCACCGGTAACCACGATCTCCGTGCCCACCTTACCGATCATGGGCTCCACTACAGTACAGCGGGGGATCGCTTCCTGCGCCATCAGAGGAGGAGCGGCCACGGCCACAAGCAGAAGAGTGGCCAGCATCATCAGGAATAACCGCATCTGAATATCCTCCTACACTTCGATCCTAGGAGTTGCCGCGCCAGAATGCAAGCGGGACAAGTCAGGATTCCGAGGAATAATCCTACATCTCTGGCGCCGCGGCGGACCGGCTCCGCAACGGTTCCGCGGTGCTCCAGCCGGTCTCATTCGTGACCTCTTCGCCGCTGCTTCGGCGGCCCGGACGGCCGGCCTGCCGCTGGAGCAGACGATTTTGGATGGCGTAGAGACATGCGGCGCTACCGGTCGGCCTGTTGCAGGTGCAGCCCCTTGTGGATGGCGTACAGCGCCAGTTCCAGGCGGTCCGAGACCCCCAGCTTGTCGAAGATGTTGTGGAGATGGTTCTTCACAGTCTGTTCGCTGATAAACATCTTCTCCGCCATCTCCTTATTCTTGTAGCCCTGCGCCACCAGCGCCACAATCTCGCGCTCGCGCGTGCTCAGCGGCGACCGCTCGCGCGACTTGCCCGCCGACCCGCTCAGCGAACTCTCCACTGGCGCGGCGAACTGCCGCATCACCGCCGCCGTCGTGTGCGAATCCAGCCAGATCTCGCCGGCGTACACCTTCCGGATGCTCTTCACGATCAGGTCCGAGGCCGTCTGCTTCAGCACGATGCCCGAACAGCCCAACTTCATCGCCTGCACGAACTCGTTCTTGTCCTCCGAGGCCGTCAGGATGATCACGCGGGCCTTGGAGTTCGTGTGCTGCAGGGTCTGCATCGCACCCAGGCCGTCCAGGTTCGGCATCCGCAGGTCCAGCAGGATCACGTCCGGCTGCAGTTGCTCCACTTTTTCGATCAGCTCCCGCCCGTCGCTCACCGCCCCCACGACATCGATGTCTTCCTCCAGGCTGAGGAGTTTTTTCAGCCCGTCGCGGACAATCGGGTGGTCGTCGGCGATGACCACCTTGATCTTTTTCGGTGCGCTCTCCGGTGCCGGGTCCATAGCAGTGTTCGGTTCGTTGCTCAACGGCGTCATGATATTCATCTGCAGCCCCTTCTCACCTTCCACCCATGATTCTAAAGGGACCCAGTACTGCGGTGAATCGCGGTACTACCTTATCTTCCTTATCAGGTTTACCCTAGTGTTCCCTAAGGGACTGGTACTAAGGTGACTCCATCTTCCTCGATTAGAGCGCGAATGAACGCCGGTGGCAACGGGGAAATCATGTTTCCCGGCTCTTTCGCGAGTCCTTCCATACGCGCAAGTCGATATAATGCAGTCATGGCTGGCTTGGTCTCACTCGGCGCTCCCGCCGTCCTCGACCCCGTGGTCCTGCGCGGCAAGGAAGAGAAGCTGTTTGCCGTCCTGCGCGAGTGCGGCCGGGTGCTGGTCGCCTACTCCGGCGGGACGGACTCCGCCTACCTGGCCTGGGCGTCCCGGCAGGCGCTGGGCGGCAACGCCATCGCCATCACGGCCGATTCGCCCTCCATCCCCGAGTCCCACAAGCGCGACGCCATCGAGTTCGCCCGGCAGTTCGGCATCCGCCACGAGCTGATCCCCTCCTACGAATTCGACAACCCGGCCTACGCCGCCAACAACCCCGACCGCTGCTTCCACTGCAAGGACGAGCTGTTCCGCCGCATGGAGCAGATCGCGCCGGCGTTCGGCGGCGCCACGATCGTCTACGGCGTCAACACCGACGACCTGGGCGACTACCGTCCGGGCCAGAGCGCGGCGCGCATGCACGACGTCAAGGCGCCGCTAGTGGAAGCTGGTCTGTCGAAGGCCGAGATCCGCGAGCTTTCGCGGCTGGCCGGCCTGCCCACGTGGGACCGCCCGGCGGCGGCCTGCCTCAGCTCGCGCATCCCGTACGGCACGCCGGTGACGCCGGAGAACATCCGCCAGGTGGAGACGGCCGAGGAGGAACTCCGCGCGTTGGGCTTCCGGCAGTTCCGCGTGCGGTACCACACGGAGCTGGCGCGCATCGAGATCGCCCGCGGCGAGATGGAGCGCGCGCTGTCGCTGGAGATGTTCGACCGCCTGTCCGCCATCTTCAAGCGCCTCGGCTTTACCTACGTGGCCCTGGATTTGAACGGCTACCGGCAGGGTGCGATGAACGAGGTCCTGCCCGACCGCCGCGCCTGACCGCCTGGAGTGTTTCCCTGCAAGCTCTGCTCGAGATCCGCGACAGCCTGAACGAATACGCGGCCGGGCTGCACCTGGAAGACGAGGACCTGCCCGGCATCTTCGACGCGGCGCTGCTGGACATCGCGCTGCGGCTGGAGGAGCAGGTGGCGCAGGAGTTCACGAAAGCCCTGGCGCGCCGCGCCGTGGAGCTGCGCCAGGCCTCGAAGGTTCTGCTGGACGATCCGTCTCCCGACGCCATGGCCACGGTGCTGCGCGGCTTCAACGCGCTGGTGGTGGAGATGCTGCACGAGGTTTCGCCGCTGCCGGAATCCTGCCAGTGGCGGCTGGCGCGGCAGTACTCCGACATCGCCGCGCACCTGGCCGGCCCCAAGCCGGCCGAGAACCAGGGCTTCCGCGACCTGCCGCGCATGCTCGCCGGGCTGCCCTGGGTGCAGGCGCACCTGGCGGAGATGGCGGCCGCGGCCGACGTGGACCTGGCGCGCACGCCCGCCGCCCGCGGCTTCTCCCGCACCTCGGCCAAGCGCTGGGTGAGCCGCTCCAACCGCGGCGGCGAAGGCCAGATGTGCGCCGCGCTCGACCATCTGCAGCACGGCGTCGAGTACCGCCTGCGGCAGGTCTGGTTCCTGCGCCGCTCGGGCGGCGAGGACGTCTCTCCGCCGCGCATGTACCTGTGCGCCCATGCCGATCTGTTTCCCGAGCTGAGCGCGTCGCTGACCGAGCCGCGCTTCGCGCTGGAGGTGGCCAAGCTGAAGGGCCTGGCGCTGGGGCTGCAGCTCTCCGAGTTCGCGCTGTGCTTCGAATCGGCGGAGTGGATTGCGAACTACGCTTTCACCTACCTGCTGCCGCCGGCGCCGTGCGACTGGCCCATCCGGCAGGCCTCGCAGCTCAGCCGCCTGCTGGAGTCGCGGCTGTCGCGCTGGTACTTCTACGCGTTCGGCCACCGGCTGGAGCCGCTGGAGATGACCTCGGGCGTGCTGCGCATCGGCCGGCCGCTGTTTTACGAGCGCATCGCCGCCTACGCGCTGCTGGAATACTCGCTGCTGCAGGGCATCGCGTTCTCGCGCCAGGCGGCGCCGTTTTACGTGGACGCCCTCACGGTGCTGGAGCGCGAATTCCAGATGCTGTTCGACGGCTACCTGCTGCGGCTGCTCTATTACCCGCGGCTGAAGGCGCCGCGGGGCTGGTGCGATTACCTTTCGGCGCTGCACGCGCTGCACTACGAGCAGCGGCCGCCGGAGGAACTGGAGGCCTTCCGGCACGTGTTCCTGGCGCGGCGCGGCCTGCACTCCACGCTCGAGATCCTGTATCGTACGGTGGAAAGCCACAGCGCTCTCAACTGACGCCATGCTCCGCCGCCAATTTCTGCAAGCCGGCGTGGCCGCCGCCGCTCCGGCCGCGCCGCGTCCCAACATCGTTCTGATCCTGGCCGACGATATGGGCTTCTCCGACGCCGCCTGCCACGGCGGCGAGATGGAGACGCCGAACATCGACGCGCTGGCGCGGCGCGGGGCGCGCTTCACGCAGTTCTACAACACGGCGCGCTGCTGCCCGACGCGCGCCTCGCTGCTCACCGGCCTCTACTCGCACCAGGCCGGGGTCGGCCACATGATCGAGGACCTGCACCGGCCGGGCTACCGCGGCACGCTGAGCCCGGAGTGCCGCACCATCGCGCAGGTGCTCACCGCGGCGGGCTACCGCTCGACGATGGCCGGCAAGTGGCACGTGTGCCCGCCGGCGGAGCAGCACCGCCGCAACTGGCCGCTGCAGCGCGGCTTCGCCGACTTCTTCGGATCGATGGCCGGCCCGGGGAACAACTTCAAGCCCGGCCCACTGCTGCGCGGCAACGATAGCATCGGCCTGGTGGACGGCTACTACACCGACATGCTGGGCGAATGGTCGGCGCGCTTCATTGCAGAGAGCGCGGCCAAAGGCCAGCCCTTCTTCCACTATGCGGCCTTCACCGCGCCGCACTGGCCGCTGCAGGCGCCGGCCGGGGACATCCGCCGGTTCAAGGAGCGCTACCAGGTTGGCTGGGACGCGATTCGCGGAGAGCGCTACCAGCGCATGGTGAAACTGGGCATCATCGACCCGCGCTGGCCACTGGCGCCGCGCGACCCGGCCGTCGGGGAGTGGGCCGCGGCGGAATGGAAGGCGTGGCAGGCGTCGCGCATGGCGGCGCACGCGGCCATGGTCTACAGGCTCGACATCAACGTCGGCCGCATCGTGGAGGCCGTGTGGCGCGCCGGGCAGCTCGACAACACCCTGTTCCTGTTCCTGTCCGACAACGGCGCCAGCGCGGAGCTGCTGCATCAGCGGCGGGCCGGTGTGTGGACGCCGGAAGGCAGCGGTCCAGGCGGCAACATCCCCGGCGTGGAGCCGGGGCCGGCGTCGACCTTCGCGAGCTACGGGCCGGACTGGGCGCACGTCTCCAACACGCCGTTCCGGCGGCACAAGATGTGGGTGCACGAAGGAGGCATCTCGACGCCGCTGATTGCGGCGTGGGGCTCGCGCCTGCGCGGCAATTCGCTGGACCGCACGCCGGGCCATGTCGTCGACCTGATGGCGACCTGCGCCGACGCGGCCGGCACCGCTCCGCCCACGCCGTGCGAGGGTCTTTCGCTGCTGCCGCTGCTCGAAGGGAAGAAGCGCGAGCCGCATGCCGGGCTGTTCTGGGAGCACCAGGGCAACCGGGCCATGCGCGCCGGCGACTGGAAGCTGGTGGCCGAGACCGGCGGGCCGTGGGAGCTGTACAACCTGGCCGAGGACCGCACGGAGACGCGCAACCTGGCCGGCGCGCAGGCGGGGCGCCTCAAGGAGATGGCGGCGCGGTACGAGGCGTGGATGAAGCGCTGCCAGGTGGAGCCGTGGGAGACGGTCAGGCCGCGGAGGTAGGCGCCGCGGACAACTCGAGGATGAGGTGCGCCGAGGCGGCCGGCACGGCGTCGTCCGCGATTGGAAGATGGTGGCCGAGAGCAGTGGGCTGTGGGAGCTGTACAACCTGGCCCGCGCGCAGACGGGGCGCGTCAAGGCGATGGCGGCGCAGTACGAGGCGTGGATGAACCGCTGCCAGGTGGAGCCGTGGGAGCTGGTGGCCGAGAGCGGTGGGCCGTGGGAGCTGTACAACCTGGCCGGCACGCAGGCGGGGCGCGTCAAGGAGATGGCGGCGCGGTACGAGGCGTGGATGAAGCGCTGCCAGGTGGAGCCGTGGGAGACGGTCAGGCCGCGGAGGTAGGCGCCGCGGACAACTCGAGGGTGAGGTGCGCCGAGGCGACCGGCACGCAGGCGGGGCGCGTCAAGGCGATGACGGCGCGGTACGAGGCGTGGATGAAGCGCTGCCAGGTGGAGCCGTGGGAGACGGTCAGGCAGCGGAGGTAGGCGCCGCGGACTACTGGTGGATTTCCTGCAGGTTCCAGACGCGGAGCGGGTCGCGCAGGCGGCTTTCGATGGCCTGGACGGCGGCGCGGGCGCCGGAGAGCGTGGTGATGCAGGGCACACGCCAGAGGACGGCGGAGCGGCGGATGGCGCGCTCGTCGGAGAACGAGTGGGCGCCGGTGGTGGTGTAGATGGCGAGCTTGAGCTTGTTGTCCTTGATGAAGTCAACGGCGTTGGGGCGGCCCTCGTTCACCTTGAAGATGGTTTTGACCTTGAGGCCGGCGGCCTTGAAGGCGGCGGCGGTGCCGCGGGTGGCGGCGAGCTCGAAGCCGAGCGCGGCGAGCTTCCTGGCGAGGTCGACGGCCTCGGTCTTGTAGCGATCGTTGACGCTGAAGAAGATCAGGCCTTCATTGGGCAGCGGCACGCCGGCGCTCAACTGGGCCTTGCCGAAGGCTTCGCCGAAGTTGTCGCCGACGCCCATGACTTCGCCGGTGGAGCGCATTTCGGGTCCGAGGGCGGGGTCGACGCCGGGGAACTTGGAGAAGGGGAAGACGGGCGACTTGACGCACACCTGCCTGACGGGCAGGACGCCTTCGTACAGGCCGCCGGTTAGGTCAGTGAGTTCCTTGAGCTTTTTGCCGAGCATGAGGCCGACGGCGATCTTGGGCAGGCGCACGCCGGTGGCCTTGGAGACGTAGGGCGCGGTGCGGGAGGCGCGGGGGTTGACCTCGAGGACGAAGACCTGGCCGTCCTTGATGGCGTATTGGACGTTCATCAGGCCGACGACCTTGAGGGCGCGGGCGAGCTTTTCGGTGTAGCCGCGGATGGTGGCGAGGTTCGTTTCGGGGATGGTCTGCGGGGGCAGGACGCAGGAGGAGTCCCCGGAGTGGACGCCGGCCTCCTCGATGTGCTCCATGATGCCGCCGATGAGGACGTCTTCTGTGTCGGACAGGGCGTCGACGTCCACTTCGATGGCGTCCTCGAGGAATCGGTCGATGAGGACGGGGCGGTCGGGGGAGAAGAGGGTGGCCTCCTGCATGTAGCGTCGCACGGTGTCTTCGTCGTAGGCGATGACCATGGCGCGGC
>DAHVTI010000295.1 GCA_027324255.1 Bryobacterales bacterium
ACCACGGTGAAGCCCTCGGGTGTCGTCACCAGGTAGACGTTGACGATCGGGCTCTTGCCCTGATGGCCGGGGTAGGCGACGAACTTCAACGCCTTGCCGTTTCGCAGCGCGAGGGTGTGCACCTCGGAGACGCTGCGGCGCGGATAGGTCAGGCGGCGGGCGATCTCCTGGCCCTGCCACAATCCCTCCGGGGCCACTACCGGCCTGCCCAGGTCCAGGAACATGCGGGCCACCGCCTGGTTGGCGTGATCCTCGTGCAGGTGGCTGATGAACAGCACGTCGGCCTGCGCGGCCAGCCGCCGCAGCACCTTGTCGTCAACAGTGAAGCCCTGAGTCTTCGTGCCGGGAACAATGTCGAAAGCGAAGGATACGGACGCGGTGCGAATGAGCCAGCCGTGGTTGTAGAGCTTCCAGATGCCTGCCCCGCTGGACACCTTTGTGCTCTCCATCCCGGCCACAGCCCTTTCGATGCGGGCCCGGTAGAACTGCTGCGCCAGCGGTTTCTCCGGCGCGGACTTGATGTGCAGCACGTCGTCCAGGCGGATGAGGGCCGCACGCCGCACCGGGTGCTCTGTCAGGGCCGGCTTGTATTCGTCCAGGATGTCGCCGGCCCACGCGAGAGAGCGGTTGATCCATTCGTCCGGCGCGTCCAGCAGCTCCGGCGCGGTCAGCGCCCGGCGCGGCGAGGACAGGTAGGGCTTGCCCGGAACCGGGCCCTGCGGCCAGGCGGAGGAAAGCGCCAACAGGACCGCGGCGGCGAGAATCGTCCGCTGTTTGCTCATGGCAGCAGCGAGTATACACCCAGGTCCCGGCTCGGCTCATCTTTGCGGCGTTTACCTCTGCCGCTGCCGCGAAAGGTATTCCAGCAGGGCCGTAGCGTTGTTATGCTCGCGATCCCGGGCCGCAAAGAGAAGGGTGACATCCCCACGCAGGGCTGCTTCCAGGATCGGGCCGCAGGCATCGGCGCGCAGATCCAGCTCCGCGAAATACCTTGTCCGAAACTCCGGCCAGCGCCCGGGCTCATGGCCGAACCAGCGGCGCAACTCCGCGCTGGGAGCCGCATCCCGCACCCAAAGATCGAAAGCGGCGGATTCCCGCTTCAGGCCGCGCGGCCACAAGCGGTCCACAAGAATGCGGGTCCCGTCCGTGGCCTCGGGCGGATCCTGGACTCGTTTGACTCGTATCATCCTCGCTGCCTGTTGCCAGCCTTTCGCCGCCTCTGCCGGAGGCTCGGGCCAGGCTCCCTATTCCTCCAGTGAGCCTGAATCGCCGAGCCGGAGCAAGCGTCTGCAACCGGCCAGTTCGAGTCGGCCACGCCGCGCCGGCCGGGAAAAATGCCCTCGGCTGATTGATGTTTTCAGGATCAATAAGTACATCAGATATCAATGGATAGGATCTCTTGCTATGCGTAATGATCGCCTCTTGACTGCTGCCAAAAGCAGTCCCGAGTGCGTCCGGCTCTGGGCCACATCCTGGGCAACGTGGTGATAACAACGCCCTTCCTGAGTCTGCTGGATCGGCCTGCGCATCTCAAAAGTAGAAATCCATTACGCACAATATCTCAAGATAGTATCTTTTTCAGTATGTGCCTATCTATTGACCCTGTGGAGGACTTCTGTTGATATAGATCAGCGGCGGGTGTTCCCGCCGAATTCAGGGAGGTCTTTTATTATGTTGCGCAAACTCCTCGCCGGAGTCTGCCTGGGTGCGCTGTTTGGTGTCGCGCTCCTGGGGCAGGAATCCCGCGGCGCCATCACCGGGCGCATTACCGACCCGCAGGGGGGTGTCATCCCGAATGCGAAGGTCGCAGTCACCAACACACTGACGAACGAAGTACGCCGTGTTACCACGAACGAAACCGGCTACTACGAAGCCAACTTTCTCGAGCCGTCCACTTACTCCGTGGCGGTGGAAGCGGGCGGCTTCAAGAAGATGAACCGCACGGGCATCACCGTGAACGTGAGCGCCCGCCTGGAAATCAACCTGGCGCTGGAAATCGGCGCAGTGGCGGAAACGGTGGAAGTGACGGCGGAGGCCCCTCTGCTCGAAACGACGACTGCCAGCGGCGGCCGCGTTCTCGACCAGCAGCAGCTCATCAACCTGCCGTTCTCGGATCTGAATCCCTTCGCGCTGTCGGCGCTGGCGCCGGGCATGCAGTGGACCGGCCAGCCCGAATACCGCCGTCCATTCGACAACGGCGGAACGTCGGCGTTCAACACGATGGGCGGCGTCGGCCAGAACGAATACTCGATCGACGGCATGAGCGTTACGGGCACCGGCCGACGCGTCGGCTTCACGCCGCCAGCGGACTCGGTCAGCGAGTTCAAGCTGGAAACCTCGAACTTCGATGCCAGCCAGGGCTTCACCTCCGGCGCGGCCATCAACGTCAGCTCCCGCTCGGGCACCAACGCGCTGCACGGCTCCGTGTTCGACCAGCACTGGCAACAGCGCTGGAACGCGACCCCGTTCTTTACCCGCGAACCCTACGACGCGGGAGTCCGCAACGGAACCATCGATCCGAACAAAAAACCAAAGCAGGCGCCCGGTCGCTCCAACAACTACGGCGTTTCCGCCTCCGGGCCGGTTTGGCTGCCGAAGATCTTCAACGGCAAGGACAAGGTGTTCTGGACCCTGACCTGGAACGGCATCAAGCAGTCCAAGGCAGAGACCACCTCCAGCACCGACATTACGGTGCCGACCGAAGCGATGAAGCAGGGCGATTTCTCCTACTTCCTCACGATTCCGAACGGCGCGAACCTTTACACCATCTACGATCCGCGCTCGTCCCGCCCGTCGGGATCGAACGTGGTTCGTACGCCGTTCCCGGGCAACAAGGGCGTGCCGATTCTCAACCCCACGGCGAGCTACTATTCGAAGCTGTACCCGACGCCGAACAACGTGCCGGGCAAGGTGACTCCGGAGCTATATTACAACTACTTCGCCGCCGCCATGCCGAAGAACGAGAAGTTCAACTCCATCGTCAACCGCTACGACTGGGTGGTCAGCCAGAACCACCGCGTGAATGTCCGATGGCAATGGAACGACCGCCTGGCGGACGAGTACGACTTCACCTACGAGACGGCCCGCGGCCTGCACGCCAACGGCCTCACGCGCATCAACCGCGGCGGCAACGTCGCCTACCTGTGGACCATCAACTCGTCCAATATCCTGGACACGAACTTCGGCCTTTCGCGCTTTGAAGAGGGCAGCCGCAACGTGACGCGCACAGCCGTGACGGCAGCCGACGTCGGCCTGCCAGCCTACATCGACCAGCGCGCCGGTGGCGCTACGCAACTGCCGCGTCTCGACTTCAACAACATCACCGACTTCGGCGGCAGCTACCCCGGCATCACCGACAAGTCCAACACCTACGAGTACCGCGCCACCATGACCACGATCAAGGGCGCCCACACCTTGAAGTACGGCTGGCAAGAGCGCCGCAACCTCTACGCCTCCAGCGGATACGGCAGTCCGACGGGCGACTTCCAGTTCCGCAACAACTGGACCAGGGCCGGGAACACGGACACCGTGTCCTCCAACCACGTGCTCGACTGGGCCGCCTTCCTCATGGGCACTCCCAACAGCCTCTCCCTCGACACCAACGATACCGCCTACTGGCGCACCCCCCGCCGCGCCATGTTCCTACAGGACGACTGGCGCGTCACCACCAAGCTGCGCCTCTCCTTCGGCCTGCGCTACGAGCGCGAAGCCGGCACCAGCGAACGCTTCAACCGCGGCATCGCGGCGCCCGTCTACGACGAACCGAGCCCCATCTCCTCCATGGTGCAGGCCGCCTACGCCAAGAACCCCATCGCGGAGATGCCTGCCAGCCAGTTCACGGCCTACGGCATCACGAAGTACCTCGGCACCGGCGACCTCAGCACGGCAACTTCCGGCGTGCACAACTGGCTGCCGAAGTTCGGCGCGGTCTACTCCATCGACAACAAGACCGTGATCCGCGGCGGCTGGGGCATGTACGCCGATACACTCAACGCATCGAACGACCGTCCCAACACCTCGGGCTTCAACCAGGCCACTTCGACTCCCGTCAGCAACGACTCGGGCCTGACCTTCTGCTGCGGCGTCGGCGATGCCACCGGGCTGGCGCAGGGAAGGACCCCCATGAACGATCCCTTCCCCGTTCGCGCTGCCGTCAACAACACCCGCTTCGATGAGCCCTACCGCGCGGCTCTGGACGGCGTGGCCCGCTACAACTCCAACTTCGACACGGCTCAGTGGGGCCACCAGCCGGCTCTGCAGCACCGCTGGAGGCTCGGCGTGCAGCGCGAGGTCATTCGGAACCTTCTGGTGGACGCCTCCTACAACGGCTCTTACTCCTACCTGCCCGTGCTGGAGCGCATCAACTACCTGCCGCAGCAGTTCTGGTCCACCGGCATGGTGCGGAATTCGGCGAACGACACGTTCCTGAACACGAACTACCCGAATCCGTTCAACATCAAGAACCTCACCGCTCTCCAGGCCACCAATCCGACGCTCTACCAGTACATGAGCGGCAACAGCTTCTTCACCGGCACCAACATGTCCCGGCAGGCGATGCTGCGCCAGTACCCGCAGTACGGCACGCTGCGCGAGTTCGGGCGGCCCGGCGAAGGCTCCCGCACCGGCTACATGAAGTACAACGACTTCGAACTGCTGGTGGAACGCCGCATGACCAAGGGCTTCCAGACCTCGTTCATGTACACTTACGCCACCTCCCGCGTGGCAGACTGGATGGCGAACGAGTTCGACGCCGCTCCCACCGAGCGCCCGAACAACAACGTGCTGCCGCACCGCATAGCCTGGACGGCCGTCTACGAGACCCCGTTCGGCAAGGGCCGGACCTACGTCAAGGACGGCCCGCTGTCTTACCTGATCGGCAACTGGAACGTGAGCTGGGTCTACCAGGTGCAGAGCGGTCCGGGCACCGGCGACTGGGGCAACCGCTTTTTCTATGGCGACCAGAGCCAGCTCGATTCCCTCTGGAAGCACGACCAGGTACGCAGCAACGACTACCTGGCATGGTTCGACCCCTCCCTTTCTTACCGCGGCACCGGCGCTCCGCCGTCCGACTTCGTCGGCTTCGAAGGCCGCTCCGCTGCCCAGCCCGGCTCTTACCACGTGCGCATGTTCCCCATCCGCCTGGATTCGATCCGGGCCGACGGCATCAACAACCTCGACCTCAAGGTGGAACGCCTCTTCCCGATCCTTCCAGAGCGCGGCCTCCAGGCCCGTTTCTCGGTGGACCTGCTGAACGCCATCAACCACACCAACTTCAGCGGTCCGAACCTGGATCCGACCAGCGGCAACTTCGGCCGCGTGGCATCGCAGCGCGGGCTCTCCCGCGTCATCCAGTTCAACCTCCGCGTGGACTTCTAGTTCCCCGCGAGAAGGATCGAAAGAGCCCGGCGCGCCCAGCGGCGCAGCCGGGCTCTTTCGTTATACACTGCCCAACATGACAACACGCGCCGTCATTTCCACGCTATTTCTGAGCCTTTTTCTGTGCTCCGCCCAAAATCTCACCGACGACCAGAAAGAGGCCGACCTGCGCCAGCTCTCCGCGCTCTACGCCAAGCAATACGGCCCCTATGAATGGAAGCGGGACACAGCCGGCTTCGACCTGCTGGATCTGCAGCCCTGGCTCGACCGGGCGTTGAAGACGCAGAACGACATCGAGTACCTCGACCTGCTGGTGGAATATGTGGCCAGCCTCAACGACGCCCACGACGTCGTCAGTTTCCCCTTC
>DAHVTI010000307.1 GCA_027324255.1 Bryobacterales bacterium
AGCGGACCGGCCGCACCTCCACCTGCAGCCTCAACCGGTTCAGGTACGCGCGGCCGGCGCGCTCGGGCTCGGCGTCGAGGTCGAATTCCGCCCTCCCTCTGAGTCCGAGCCCCAACCTCAGCCAGGACGGCAGGCCCTCCAGCCAGCCGGAATTCGAGTCCTCTGTAGGTGTGGCATCACTCCCCGCGGCAGCCGCGCCTGAACCCTCAGGCATTTCCTGGGCCGTCGCTGCCGGCGGCTCCATCGTGCATAGACACAGCAAGCACACAACTCCATTGCGCGTCATGATGATCCGGTCTTCCTGTTTGCGGTTCTTATCGAGCCGCAACAGCGGATCATGAGCTCCTTTTTGGCGCCTCCGCGCACCGGTCCGGGCTGGTTTGAGTTCTGATGAAGAAGTCTCCCATTGACGGATGCCGCCGATAGGCCCCCTGAGCCATGCGCCGGCAGTTCGTGGCAGCCGGACCTCCAAGGCCGAACCCGCGCCGGTTGCTACTGGCGCACAACCATGCGGCGGCCTGGTCTGCCTGAAAGACAGGACTGAGAAGCGAATGACCCTCGGCGAGAAGCTGCCGCTGACCTCGTGCGCCTTGATCGCCGCGACACCGGCTGTAGCCGGCTTCTGAGTGTCCGCGCTGAACCCCATCCGGGCCTTCCCGGAGGCGGTGGCGCAGGCGGTAGGGGATTTCGAACGCTCAGCAAGCTCCGCGAGGGGACACCGCTCCAGGCTGCCAGCGCTCGCCGCGCCCGGCCGAGAGAATGCCAGCCCCGGCCGTCCTGGACCCATAATGCTAATTGGGATTCCCGATGCACCGCTCGAAGAGACTCCTCCTGCCGGGTTGGGCCGCTCTGGCCCTGACCTTGACGCCGGCCTCAGCCGCCGGAGCCGAACCGCCCAGGATCGAAGAGATGCGAGGCAAGAGCATCCTGCTGTTCACCCCTCACCCCGACGACGATGCCTTCTGCTGCGGCGGCACCCTGGCACTGCTCGCGAAAAACGGCAACACCGTGCGCATCGCCATCTACACCAACGACGACAAGGGCTCCTACGATCCCGAGATGACCGGCGAGCGGCTGGCCCGCATCCGCAAAGCAGAGGAAGAAGAAGGCAACCGCATCCTCGGCATCCCGAAAGAAAACCTGCTCTGGCTGGGCCACCACGACGGCTTGCTCGAATACGTGGACGCCCGCCGCCTGGTGGAGCAGGCCACCGAAATCATCCGCCGCTACCGGCCTGACGTCGTGATGACCGTGGACCCGGGCTCGGACTACGTGCGCTGGCACAAGACCGACCACCGCATGGCGGCCATGAACACGCTCGACGCTATCCGCGCGGCCGAATTCCACCTGTACTTTCCAAATCAGCGCCTGCAGTTGGGGCTGGAGCCGTGGAAGGTGCCGGCGATGCTGTTCTATTACGTCACGGAGAAAGACGCCAATCTGTGGGTGAACATCGACTCCGTGATGGACAGAAAGGAAGCGGCCGGGCTCGCGCACGTCAGCCAGTGGGAGCCGGCCATCCACAAATACCGCCCGGATTGGACGCCCGGCGACAGGGAGAAGGCCCGCGCCGGGCTGCGCGGCGTCATCCAGCGCAGGAACGGCCACTGGGTGGAAGCCTTCCGCTGGGCCACCGGGTTCAACCAGTACTGACCAACGCCGCGGAGGGCGCCGGCATTGCGGGCCAGCGGCCGGTATGCTGTAATTCCCAGTTAGGAAACACAGTTTACTAACGGGCGCCCGAGCCTGTCTGGACCACGCTCATGATGATCCTCCTCGCGTTCCTGCTCCTGCAGCCCGTCGAGCTGCGCGTGCTCTCCCCCGCCGCCGGACGCTACGGCCTGGTGGAACTCGAATTGACGGGCGCGCCCGCGGCCGCCAATCCTTTCGATCCCGGCGAGGCCCGCGTGGACGCCACCGTCACGCTCCCCTCGGGCCGGCTCCTGCGGGTTCCGGGCTACTGGCACCAGGATTTCCGGCGAGCCGTCGTCAATCCGGCGGCGGAGGGCAATGCCCGCATCGAGCAGCTCACGCCGGTGGGCTCACCGGGCTGGCGCATCCGATTTTCCAGCCCGGAGGAGGGCGCGCACCGCATCGCGGCCGCGTGGACCATCGGCGGCAAGTCCGGCGCCAGCGCTCCGCTGGAAGTTCGCGTCGGGCCCACTGCCCGCCCGGGCATCATCCGGCGCAGCCCGCGCAATCCGCGTTTTCTCGAGCACGACTCAGGCCAGGCTTTCTTCCCCATCGGCGAGAACCTCTGCATGTACCAGCAGCGCGAAGGCACTTACTACTTCGATCGACTGCTGGAGAAACTAGCCCGCAACGGTGCCAACTTCGTCCGGCTCTGGCAGGAATACTACGTGCCCCAGGATCCGTCCATCGTCGCCTCGCCGGGCGATGCGGGCTTCTCCGGCTTTCCTCTCGAAACGCAGGCCACCGGCCTCGGCCGGTATGACCTCGCTTCCGCGTGGCGCCTGGACCGCGTCGCCGCCGAATGCGAACGCCGCGGCATCTACTTCCAGCTCACGTTCGAAATGACGGTGTGGTGGCAGACCCGGCGGAAGCACTGCTGGACGCGGAACCCCTACAACGCCGCCAACGGGGGCCCGTGCCGCACGCCGCAGGAGTACTTCACCAGCGAGCGCGCCCGGGAACTGGTGCGGCGCCGCCTCCGCTACAGCGTCGCCCGCTGGGGCTGGTCCATGAACCTGGCCGCCTGGGAGCTGTGGAATGAAGTGGACAACAACGAAGGCTTCGACCCCGCCGCCAACCAGGCCTGGCACCGCGAGATGGCCGCCTACCTGAAGTCCGTCGATCCCTGGCGGCATCTCGTCACCACCAGTTGGCGCGATCCGCGCATGTTCGCCCTGCCGGATATCGACGTGGTCCAGGCCCACTCTTATTGGGATGCGGAGTACGACGCCGCCCAGTACGCGCTGCAGGACACCGATCACCTGATGCGCCGCTTCGGCAAGCCCTTCTTCTTCGGCGAGCAGGGCGTGGAGGATCCCGCCGCGGCGGCGAGGCTCGATCCCGAAGGCCGCCATTTCCACGACGCCCTGTGGGCGACTGCCCTCAGCGGAGCGGCCGGCGCCGGCCTTTACTGGTGGTGGCACAACTACGTCGAGCCGCTGGACCTGTACCGCCACTACCTGCCACTGGCCCGCTTTCTGAAAGACGAAGACCTGCCCGCCCGCGCGTGGTCGCCGGCGGGGCTCTCCCGGCCGAATCTGCCCGTCAGCCTGCGGGTCTACGGGCTGACATCGCCGGATCGCGCCCTGTTGTGGATTCACGATCCGCTCTCGTTCCGCATCTCCGGCGGCAGGGTGGAGCGCGGCGCGGACCAGTCCGCCGCGAGCGTCAACGTGACCGGCCTCGACGACGGCGGGTACAGCGTCGAATGGTGGGACACACTGCGCGGCGAGGTGCTGCGCACCGATTCCGGCCGCGTTCGCGCCGCCGATCATTTCGGCTACGGCCTGCAGTTGAAGCCCCCGCCCTTCCGCGGCGACATTGCCGCCAAGGTGACTAGAAAGGACGTGCCATGAGGCCCGCATACTCCCCGCTTGCCATCGCTCTCCTGATCGCCGCCGGCGCCGCCGCGCAGGAGCCCAATCTCGATTTCCTCAGCGGCCAGACGGACGGCCGCGGGCTGCGTGAAATGCTGCCGGCGTACCTCAAGCAGCAGGTGCGGAGCCGCCGCAGGACCGCGCCGGCGCCGGTGGAGGAGTTCCGCCGGCGCTTCATCGCCGGGCTCGGCGGCCTCCCGCAGCGCACGCCGCTGAATGCCCGGGTGGCCGGCATTCTGCAGCGGGACGGTTATCGCGTGGAGAAGATCGTCTTCGAGAGCCAGCCTGGCCTCTTCGTCACGGCCAACCTGTATCTCCCCGCCGCCGGAACTCCGCCCTACCCCGCCATCCTCTTCCCCATCGGCCACGAGCCCGGCGGCAAGGCCTACCCGGTGTGGCAGCAGATCCTGGCCACCTTCGCGCGCCGCGGCTTCGTGGCCCTCACCTGGGACCCGGCCGGCCAGGGCGAACGCATCCAGCACTGGGACGAGGCCCTGGGCGATTCCAAGGTAGCGCCCTCCACTACCGAGCACACCATCCTCGGCATTCAATGCCTGGTCACTGGAGACGCGCTCGCCCGCTACACCATTTGGGACGGCATTCGCGCGCTCGACTACCTCCTGTCGCGCCCCGGGGTGGACCAGAGCCGCATCGGCGTCACCGGCAACTCCGGAGGCGGCACTCACACCGCCTACCTCGCCACCCTCGACGACCGCTTCCACGCCGCCGCGCCCTCCTGCTTCATCACCTCCTGGCAGCGCCTGCTGGACACCATCGGCCCGCAGGACGCCGAGCAGTGCATCCCCGGATTCCTCGGCGCCGGCTTCGAGCACGGAGACCTGGTCCGCGCCTTCTCTCCCAAGCCCTACCTCATCCTCTCCGCCATCCGCGACTTCTTCTCGCTGGAGGGCGCGCGCTCCACCTACGCCGCGGTGAAGGCCGATTACAGCGCCGCCTCGGCCGCGGACCGGCTGTCCATGGCGGAAAGCGACGAGGGCCACGGCTACAGCTCCTCCCTGCGCCTCGCTTCCTATCAGTGGTTCAGCCGCTGGCTGAAGGGCCAGCCCGCGCCGGCCGGAGAAGAGCCCGTCCCGCCGGCAACCCCGCAGGAGCTGGCCTGCACGAAGACCGGCCAGGTGGCCACCTCGCTCTCCGGGCAGACCGTGTTCACTTTGAACCGCGACCGCGCCCGTGCGCTGAACACCCCCGCGACGGTTTCGCGCGACGCCGTGCGCCGCCGGCTCGGCTGGCGGGAACAGACCGCCCCGCCGCGCGTTCGCGCCTACGGCTCGGAACGGCGGGGCGAGCTACTGGTGGAAAAGCTGCTGTACGAGTCTGAGCCGGGCATCCAGGTGCCGGCGGTGGTCGTCTCGCAGCCCCGCGCCGGCGCGACCCCGCGGCCCGCCGTGCTGCTCACTTCGGCCCGCGGCAAGCACGCGGCGTGGAGCGAAGCGCGCGCCCTGGCTCTGCGCGGGGCCATCGTGCTCGCCATCGACGCCCGCGGCTTCGGCGAGACGCGGCCGGAATCCGCCACGAACGGCGGGAGCTGGCAGGCCTGGTTCGGCGACTACGATTCCGCCATGACCGCCGTGATGCTCGGCGGCAGCCTGGTGGAGCAAAGGGCCTACGACATCCAGCGCGGCTTTTACCTTCTGGCCGCGCGCCCGGACGTCGACCGCCAACGCATCCACGGCGCGGCCCAGGGCAATGCCGCTCCGGCCCTGCTGCACGCCGCCGCCGCCGGCGTGCCCTTCCACCGGCTGCTGCTCGACGGCATGCTGGCGTCCTATCGCTCCGTCGCCGAAGCGCCCGTCCACCGCGGCATCTTCGAAAGCGTCGTGCCCGGCGCGCTGCACGACTACGACCTGCCCGCCCTCGCCGCCCTCTTCCCCGCCGGCCGCGTGCTGGTGGTGGATGCCCTCTCCCCCCTGGGCGTCCCGTTGCCGGCCGAGGCTGCGCGCGAGCAGTTCCGCGCCGCCGCCGGAGTCCGCATCTTCGCCAGGCGGATTGAAGAGCCCTCGGCGGAGGTTTACGCGCAACTGCTCGAGTAGGCGGCGCATTCCGCACCTCCTCCGTTTGTCCCCGTGGCTGAACTGGTAAAGTACGGGTCTCGGGCGCGGTTCCCCGCGGGCCTCCGCCCAAATCAAATTCCCATGGAATCGTTTGAAATACCTTCCGCCCCGCAGGCCGCCGATCCCACGCGTTTCCGGCGCATCCTCACGCGCTGGGATCTCGTGCTCTACGGGCTGGTGATGTTGACGCCCACGGCGCCCTATCCCGTCTTCGGCATCGTGCAGCAGCTCTCCGGCGGCCACGCCGCGCTGGCCTACGTCGTCGCCATGGTGGCCATGTTTTTCACCGCCGCCAGCTACGGCAGGATGGCCTCGCTCTTCCCCTCCGCCGGTTCGACGTACACTTATGTTCGTAAGGGCCTGAACGAGCATGTCGGCTTTCTGGCCGGATGGGCGATGATCCTCGACTACTTTCTGATCCCTCTCCTCAGCGTCATCTACGCCTCTCTCACCGCCGCCCGGCTGCTGCCCGCCGTGCCGGACTGGGTCTGGGCCGTCGCCTTCACGCTCGGCATCACCGCCGTCAACCTGCGCGGCATCCGCGTGACCGCCCGCGCCAGCGCCTGGCTGATGGCCATCATGACCGCCTGCGCCGTGCTCTTCACGATCCTCGCCGTCCGGCACGTCGCCGTCACCCGCGGCTGGCCGGCTCTCCTCGACCCCGCCGGCATCTTCCGCCCGCAATCGTTCGCGCTCAGTCCCCTGCTGCTCGGCGCCGGCGTCGCCACCCTCTCCTACATCGGCTTCGACGCCATCTCGACGCTGGCCGAGGACGCCGTCGATCCCCGCCGCGACATCGGCTGGGCCACCATCGCCGTCTGCATCTTCCAGGGGCTCATCTGCATCCTCACCGTCTATCTCGCCGCCCTCGTGTGGCCCGACTACCGCGCCTTCCCGCAAACCGACACCGCCATCCTCGACATCGCCACCCTCATCGGCGGCCGCCTGATGTTCGGCGCGCTCACGTTCGTTCTGCTCGTCGCGGGCCTCGCCAGCGCCCTCACCGGGCAGGCCGGCGCCTCCCGCCTGCTCCTCGGCATGGGCCGCGACGAAGTGATCTCCCGGCGCATCTTCGGCACCATCGACCCGAAGTACTCCACCCCCGTCCGCGGCCTGCTCGTCATGGCCGCCTTCACCCTGGCCGGCTCCCTGCTGTTCCGGTTTCAACTGGCCGTCGAGCTGTTGAACTTCGGCGCCCTCTCGGGCTTCATCCTGGTGAACATCAGTGTGGTTCGCCACTACTACTTCCGCCTCCGGCTGCGCGGCGGCTGGCGGACGGTCGCCCACCTCGTCTTCCCCCTGCTCGGCGCTGCCGTCTGCCTGTTTTTGTGGCTGAACCTCACCTTGAAGGCCCGCCTCGCCGGCTTCGGCTGGCTGGCGCTGGGCCTCGTCTACCTGGCCGTCCTCACCCGCGGCTTCCGCCTTGCCCCGAAGACCCTCGACAGCTTCGAGGAGGACCCCTCCCATGCCGGCTGACACGATGGTCGAGAAGGAATTGATCCGGTACGTCGACGCCCGCCGCGACCACCTCATCGCCACCCTCCAGGCGCTGGTCCGCATTCCCTCCGAGAACACCCCGCCCACCGGCGCCGAAGGCGATTGCCAGCGCTACTGCGAAGCATACCTGCGCTCCGCGGGCTTCGCCACCGATCTCTACGAGCTCAGCGAAGTGCCGGATCTCACCTCGCACCCGCTCTTCTTCCCCGGCCGCGATTACACCGGCCGCCCCAACCTCGCCGCCCGCTTGCGGGGAACCGGCGGCGGGCGCTCCCTCATCCTCTCGGGCCACATCGACACCGTGCCCCGCGGCACGCTGTCCTGGACCCGCGACCCCTTCAGCGGCGCCATCGAGAACGGCCGCCTCTACGGCCGCGGCTCCAACGACATGAAGGCCGGCATCGCCACCAATCTCTTCGTCGCCCGCGCCCTCCACGATCTCGGTTTGCCGCTGCGCGGCGACCTGGTGGTCGAATCCGTCGTCGACGAGGAGTTCGGCGGAGTGAACGGAACGCTCGCCGGCCGCCTGCGCGGCTACCTCGCCGATGCGGCCGTCGTCTCCGAGCCCTCCTTCCTGCGCATCTGCCCCGCACAGCGCGGCGGCCGCACCGCCCACATCCTGCTCGAAGTGCCGAACGAGGGCATTCTCAGCGACGGCATGGACAGCGGCATCGCCGCTCCCCTCGCCTGGCTCCTGTCGCAGATTCCCGTCTTCGCCGAGCGGCGCCGCGCCGCGGCCCCGCCGCATTTCGCCTACGCCCCGCTCACCAACCCCGTGCCCGTCTCCGTGCTCAAAATCCACACCGGCCCGTGGGGCACCAGCGAGCCCATGGCCACCGCCACTTCCTGCCGCATCGAACTCTACTGGCAAGCCATGCCCGGTGAGAGCCTGGCGGACATCGACGAGCAGTTTCATGCGTGGCTGGATGAAACCGTGCGCGCCCGCGCCGGTCTCTTCCCCGTCCCGCTCAAGGTGGAATTCCCCATTCGCTGGCTGCCCGGCTCCTCCTGCCTGCCCGATGCCCCCCTGGTGCGCGAACTCTCCGCGTGCGCCGCCGAAGTGCTTGGCGCGCCTCCCCCCGTGGCCGGCATCGAAGGGCCCTGCGACATGTACGTCTTCCAGCAGCACTTCGGCATCCCCGCCGTCCTGTGGGGCGCGCGCGGCTCCAACACGCACCTCGCCGATGAGTTCGTGGAACTCGACACCGTCGTCGATGCCGCCAGGGCGCTGCTGCTCTTCACCTACCGCTGGTGTTCATCCGAACCCCGCGGCTGAGACTCCGGGCCGTTTCAATAGAACTCGATCTCCGCGCTCCGCTCCTGGCCGCTCAGCGCATCCCGCACCCGGATGGTCCAGCGGCCCGCGGCGTCGTTCACGGCGCTGGGCAGCAGTTTCGACGCCCGCCCGCCCGGCGCCGTCACGTTGCCCGAATACTGCAGCGCTTCCTTGCCTGCCGGATCGAAAACGCCGATGTGGAAGACGTGCGTCTCCGCCGGGGTTCCGTCGCCGGCCGACACGCTCACCTGCGCCATCTCCCCGCGCGCCAGTCGCTCCGGCGCCGCCACGCGCAGCGCCGCGAACTCCACCGGGCTCAGCGCGAACAGCGCCGGCTCATAGGGGTCCAGCGCCACTTCAATCTCCCGCTTCCAGCCCAACAGCCGGCCGCGCCGCAGGTCGTAGGCGTGCACCGGCGCGGGCAGAACCAGCTTCAACGCCCGCGGCTTTTCGAACCGCTCGTTCGACTTGAACTCCGGCGGCCCCAGCTCGTTCACTCGCAATTGCGGGTTCGTCAGCAGCCCCACAATGCGCACGCCCCCGTTGCGGAACGAATGCGTCTCGACGCCGGATGCCGGCTGCCCGGCGCCGTCCAGCACCGTGATCTCGGGCGCGATGCCTTGCGCCGCCAGCAGCCGCCGCATCGCCTCCCGCGCCGGCCCCTCCCGGCCTGTCAGCCGCTGCTGGTGGTAGTCCAGCGCCTTCATCCGCTCCACACGCCCGCGGTCCGGACTCTGGATCACCTCTTCCAGGCTGGGCGCCGGCCGCTTCCTGACGCTCCCGTCGAAGACGCCCGGCTCGCCGTCCACAATCAGCAGGCCGCCCTGCCGCACGAACTCCGTGATCTCCTTCGACTCTCGATCGGAGAGCGCCGACGACCGCGGCAGGATCAGAGCCCGGTAGCCGCCTCGCGCCAGCTCCCCGTCTTCCACCTGGCCGTAGGCCACGAGGTTGTACTGCAGCCCCAGGTCTTCCACCAGCCGGCAGTAGGATTCGCGCAGCCGCAGAAACTCGCTGTCCATCCGCTCCGTGGCCGACGTGCGCTGCACCCACGCCTCTCCCTGGCCGCGCTGCGCCAGCATCCACTCGGCCCGCATGCTGGCCTGCGAGTAGTGGATGGCGATGCGGTCCGCCTGGCGCCGGCTTTGAATCAGTAGCGCACCGAGGCCGCCCCGCAGCTCGCGGTAGTAGGGCTCCACTTCCTTGCCTCGCGGGCCCACGCTGCCGTCCGCCTGAACGTGCTCCGCTTTCTCGTCCCAGATCAGGTTGCCGCGCGCCCCGTGCAGCAGTTCGTACCAGATGCGGTGCTTCTCGCGCGGGCCGCGCTCGAACGACGTGGTAACAAATACCAGCTTCGGATTCAGCGAGCGGATGATCTCGATGTTGTTTCCGATGTCGTACGGCTCCAGCGCCTGCAGGGACTGCGTCAGCCGGTAGTAGTCATAACCGCCCCACCCGGGCATCTGCGCGCCGGCGATGGCGGCGAGCGCGTCCGGGTCCACTTGCCGTATGGCCTCGCTGCCCATCTTCAGGGAGCGCGCGAACGAAACGTCCATCCACTCCTTGTGGTCCGACCACGCCGAGTAGTCGCCGTCGCTCCTCTTCATGGCCTCGTTCGTCGTCTCCGGCATCACCGCCTCCCACGTATCGAAGGCCTTACCCCACTGGCGGTTCAGCGCGGGCAGCGTGCCGTACTTCTCCTTCAGCCACACGCGCATCCCGGCCAGTGAGTGGTCGGAGAAATCGCTTGGCCTGCAGAAACGACCAGTGCGGAACGCGGTCCGGACGGTAGCGGTGATACTCCGCCCAGAAATCCGTCGCCAGGTTCTCCGCGTACCAGCGCAGGTCGTTCTTCAGCAGGAAATCCGGGGGCGTTTTCGACTTGCCGTTGTACTGCCCCGCGGAGATCCCCAGAGTCTTCAGCGCCGCGCCTTGCCCGGCGCTGTGAGGCTGCCACATCACGATCTGATAATCGTTCCAGCCGCGCTCCGCCGGCCGGGCCACGAACTCCGCGGTCACCGTTTCCTCGCGATGATCCGGCCGACCTTTCCTGTCCTTGCCGTCGAAGCTGAACTGCACGCGCAGCTCGTTTACCATCGCCACGGCGCGCCGCAGGTCCAGCGGGAAGCGCACCTCCTGTCCATCCAATAGCTCCACAGGCAGGGTCCGCTCCTCCACCACGCGGCCCAGCACGTCCGTCCAGCGCAGCGCCAGCTTGCCTTTGCCCGTGGCTTGCCCGTTGGTGCGATACACCGCGATGACGGTCCCTTCGCGCTCCAGCGCCCGCGACGGCAGCACGAGTTCTCCGCCCAGGGCTGAGAGACCCCAGCACGCCAGCGCCACCAGACAACGGCTCGTCATCTTCTCACCTCGCTTGCGGCACGTCGCCGCGCAATTCCATGCGCGCCGGCAGGAAGTCCGGCAAAGCCTCCACCGCGGCGCCCGCCAGCCGCCGCGCCTCCTCCGTCCGTCTGGCCTGCTTCTCCGCCAGGCCCAGCAGGTAGAGCGCTTCCGCCCGCCGCTGCGGCAGCCTGTCGCTGCGCTCGCCGTTGGCGAACTGCACGAATTTCTCCCGCAGCCGCCCGGCCTCCTCCGCGCGCCCCAGCCGTTCCAGGCACAGCACCATGTGGAAGTTTTCGCTGCTCCAGCTATCGCGGTCGCCGGTCAGGTGGACGGCTCCGGCAGCGCCCATCTCGTAGGCTTGCCGCGCTTCTCCGCTGCGGCCCAGCGCCTCCAGCGTGCGGCCCAGGTAGTACTGCAGCCGCGGCGACACCTGCCCCTGAAAATCGTCCATCCCCAACGATTCCGGCGGTTTCATGGCCGCCTGGAGCAGCTCCAGCGCGCGGCCGAACTCGCCGCTGTTGAAGGCCCGCGCGGCCTGCCCCTCCCGCATCAGCCGGTACTTGTCCCGCAGCCCGTAGCTGCGGTGCCTCACCGCGAATCGGTGGCTGTCGATCAGCCGGCCCGCCTCCTCGTAGTCCCCGCGCTCCAGGTGCGCGGTCAGCACGCCGTCAGCCAGGTCGTCGTCGTCCGGCTGCCGCTCCAGGGCCTTCCGCAGCACGGCCAGTTGCTCGTCGAACCGCCCGGCCCGGGCGTAAATCGCGCTCAGGTCGTTCACCGTCCGGATATGCGCCGGGTTCAACTCCACGGCCTTCTCGAGCTCAGCCGCGGCCCGCTCCACCGGCGCGCCCTGCTCGGCGTAGGCCAGTCCCAGCGCCCGGCGCAGGCTGAAGCTCTCCGGCTTCGCCGCCGCTGCCGCTTCCCACTGCCGGATCGCCTCTTCCTGGCGGCCGCGATAGTAGAGCAGGCATCCCAGCGCGAACCGCGCCACGTGGTCGCGCGGATCCGCCTGCACCGCCTCCGCCAGCGGCGCCTCGCTCTCCGGCCGGTAAGGGAACCGGTCGATGTTCCGCCACGCCGCCCGCGCTTTCTGCAAAGCGGCGCGCCTGCCGTTTTCGTCGCCGGCCTTCCGCTGGCAGAAGGCCAGCGTGTAGTAGAACTCCGGCGATGTGCCGTAGGGATCGCGGTTGTTGGCCTCCACCAGTTGCAGCAGCTCGGCGGCCTCCCGCCATTGCCGCGTCTCGCGGTAGAAGACGGAGACGCCCAGCGCCTCCTGGCTTTGCCCGCCCATCAGCCGCAGCAGCTCGGACCTCGTTCGCGCGTCCGGCTGCAGGAAGTGCCGCTCGGCCCGCGCCGCGCGGCTCGTCGGATCCATCCGCTCCACCTCCGCCAGCTCGCGCCGCGCGGCGTCCCTTTCGCCGTTCAGGCGCAGCGCCGCGGCCAGCATCAGCCGCGACCACAGGTCCTCCGCGTTCGCCCCCAGCGCCCGCCGCAGGTGCGCCATCGCCGCCGGCCGGTCGCCCCGCCACAGCGCCAGCCGCCCCAGGTAGTGCTCCCGCTCCCCGAAGTACGCGCTCCCCGGCCAGATGTAGTAAAGCTGCCGCTCCGCCTTCTGCTCATCGCCCGCCGCCAGCCGGCTCATCGCCAGGTAGTAGTGCGCTTCGCCGGCGTAAGGGTCGCGCTCCACGGCCTTCTCCAGGCACGCGATTGCCGCCGCGTTGCGGCCGGCCAGGAAATGTTGAATTCCCAACTGCAGGTTCGCGCGCGAATAACCCGCATCCAGCGCCAGCGCCTTCTTGAGCAGCGCCGCCCCGCCCGCCGCGTCCAGTTCCTTCATCCGGTACTCCGCCGCCAGCGTCAGCTCTTCGGCGCTCATCTGCTCCGGCGCTTTTTTCGGCCGTTCCAGCGGCGCCGTGAAGGGCGTGTATTCCTTCCTGCCGGGCGGCTCGTCCGGATGGCGGTATTCGAGCACCGCGCGGCCGCCCGCCTCCGCTACCGTGATCGACAGCCCGCTGGTGCTGCCGGGTGCCTCCAGCCGGACGGGTTGCGCCGGGTCCAGGTCCACTGTCCTGCGCAGCACTTCCCCGGCGCCGTTCTTCGCCACCACGGCGGCGCCCGGCATGCGCCGCGTTGCCGCCAGGGCCAGCGTCAGCCGGCCTTCGCTCGACGCCAGGTTCAGCGCCACGTCCCGTGTCAGCGTCGTCAGACCTCCTATGCCCGCCACCGGCACCCACCACTCGCTCCAGCCTTCCGCTTTGTGCGGCGGCACCCATTCGTAGTGGCCGTCCCACACATGCCGCCCGCTCTGCAGTTCCACGTACGGACCCGCCTTGTCGGTGTACCCGCGCTCGTGGCTCTTCGCCCCAGGTCCGTTGCCGAACGTCCAGAGCTTCATCCCCTGCACCACGCGCCGGTCCGCCCAGCGGAACAGCCCGTAGTCGCGGTCGAACTGGTAGGCCCCCTGGTAGTTGTCGTAGATGTCGATGCCGAACACGCCCAGCATGTTGCGGTTGTTACGGTCCCAGCCGTAGTCCGTCCCGTTGAACACCGGCCAGTCGGCGATGTCCGCCGTCGTGTGCCCCACTGTCCGCGACATCGGATACAGAAAGCGGGTCTTCGGCGTCGCGTCGATGGCCGTGTTCACCCACAGCATCTGCGGCATCCGCCCCGCGCGCGTGTTGTAGCAGTAGATGCTCAGCTCCAGCGCCGCCACACCCGGGTGCAGCGTCGCGGTGAAGTTCACCTTCATCTGGTACACCGGATCCAGCTCGCCCAGCACCAGCGACACCGCCCCGTCCGGCCGCTCGACAATCTGGTTGGCCCAGAACGGCTCCCCGTGCAGCGTCAGCATGTGGACGTCGTGCGGCCCCGTGAGTTCCGCTCCCGATTGCGGCCAGCCGTTTCGCGGGTTATACGGAGCCGGCTTGATGACGTCGTTCCGGTACCACACCTCCTGCTGCCGGATCTTGTCGAACAGCGAGAAGAACCGCCCCCCGAACTCCGGGATGTAGGTGAGCTTCAGGTACTCGTTCTCGACAAAAATCGCCCGGTACTCCCGCGGCCGCGGCCCGTCCGGCTGGAACGGCATCAGGAACGCCGGGAAGGGATACATCCCGGCCACCGTGGACTGCGCGAACAGCGGCGGCTCCATCTCCCGCCCCGTGTGTTCGTACGTCGGGATCGTCAGGCTGCCTTCATAGGTCTTCACGGCCGGTGCCGCGGCCCACAGCACGGCCGGTGCCAGCAGGATGGCAAGCTTCACTCTTCCTCCTCCGCGTTCACTGGCGGCATTCCATCACGAGCGCCACGTTCTCGATCGTGGCCCCGGCGGGCGTCTCAAGTGCGTACCGGCGCTCCAGTTGAGAAGGCGCCATCTGCTCCGTGTGCCGCCTCTCCACTCCGTCTTCTTTCCAGAGATGCGTCACGTTGAGCGCGCACGGCGGCCCGTCTCCTGCCGTTTGAGACGACAGCCGGAAGTCGTCCACCGCCATCCCCCGGAACCGGTACCTTACGAAGACCTCCGGGACGCCCGCCAGCGCAACGCCGCGGTCTGCCTCCGGCCACGCCAGGTGCCGCCCCGGCGGCCCGGCCGTCGCGCCCGCGCGGGTCCGCGTCGAACTTCCAGAGCGGCGCCCACGGCCCTCCCTCCTTCAGGCTCCACTCGATCGAAGCCGCGCGGGCCTCCGCGGCCGCCGCCGCGCCGGCCTTGCGCACTTCAGCCGTGAACTTGTCAGGCGCCAGCCCCTCGCTCAAGTCAAGAAAACGTCCCCCGGCCGAAAAGCCCGTCATCGGCCTGCCGCCGGGTGCCTTCAGCCGGAAGGTGATCTCCGCCGTCTCCCCTCCGGCCGGCAGCCAGTAGCCCTGCGAGCCGTCCGATATCCAGCGCGCCCCCCGCAGGCCCGACGCCCAGCGCGCCGCCTCTCTCGCTTCCAGGGGCACCACGTGCCGCCGCTCGCGCCTCGCCGTGTACGTCATCTCGTTCCGCCCGGCCGTCACGCCCGCGAGCGTTCTCGGATTCACCTGCACTCGCGTCGTCAGCAATACTGCGCTCAGCTTCACCCCCTCCGACAACCGGATGGCGCACTGATACCCGTAGCGGCCGCCGGCCGCCGTCCGGACCCCATGTCCCGTGCGTCCCAGCGGCTCCGGCGCCGTCGTCCACCGGCCTCGATGCGGGCCCTTCAGCGCGCCCGCCGGCTGCCAGCTCCGGCCCTCGTCCACCGACACCGCTACTTCAACCGATCCGCCCGCCGGCGCCTCCGCCTGGAACTCGAACGCGGCGTCGATGATGACGTACGGGCTGCTGACGTCAAACACCTGCCGCCGCGCCTCGCTCACCGCCGGCCGGTACTCCCACCGCCCCGTGCCCCACCGGCGCCCGTCTTTCTGGCTCCGCGGACCGTCTGCGGTGCGGATGCCGTACGCCTGGATCTCCCGGGGAAACTCCTGCCAGTCCGCGCCCTTTTGCTGGTACGGCAGATAGTAGAGGCCCGGCTCTTCCGGCTCGAAGTAGCGGATCAGCTTCTCGCCCGGCCGTAGCGTGAAGTCCATGCTGTGTCCGTGCGGCGCGCGCGTGAACGGAAAAAGGTAGTTGTCGTCCCGCGTGGTGAACAGCTCCGCCAGGCCCGCCATCGCGCCCGCCCGCACGTCCGCCGGATACCACGGCTCCGGCGTCAGGGCGCCGCGGCCATACCCCGGCCCGCGCAGGTTGTCCAGCAGAATCCTCGAATCGCCCGCCAGTTGCGATACGGAGGCGACGCTCCCGCCCGCCAGCGTGTAGCCCATCATGTCCGCGTCGAAATGATGGTACGCCCCGCGGTAATAAACCTCCGCCACCGTGTGCCCCGTCAGGAACCACACCCGCGCATCCTCGAAACCGGCTGCTTCCCACACCGCCTCCAGCAGCGGCGCCAGTTGGTAGCACAGCCCGAAGCCGTAACTGTTGAGCAGCTTCAGCGGGTCCAGCACTTCGCCCAGCGGCTCTTCGTAAGCCCAACCCGCAATGTGATACCAGAACCCGGGCGCCACAAACCGCCCGTCGGTAAGAAAGAATCTCCAGATCGCCTCCGCCCGCCCGCGGGGCGTCCTGGCGCCGGCGCGCGCGCAGATCGTCTGCGCGAAGGCCTTCAGGTCCGTGGCATCCGGCTGCCCCTGCCGCAGGACTTTCGGAGAGAGGACTTGGGAGGAGACCGGCGCCGCCAGGCTCGCCGCCACCGCCAGGCCGCGGATCAACTCACGCCAGCGGGCCGCCATGCCCAGCTATTCTATCGTGGCTGCGTCGGCGCAGCGCCTCTCTTTCGCGTTAAATCACGCGTTGCGCGTTCACTCCGCGCCGCTATTCCCGGGCCCGGCGGCGGCCGCTTCGACGGAGTCGTTGACGGGGATGATGCGGTTGAGCCGCGCCATCTCCAAGACTCTTCTTACCAGGCGGCTCAGGTCCACAAAGCACTGCTTCCCGCCCTGGTTGGTTCAGGCGCGGGCGCCCGCACCATCGAAGCCGCCCCCCGCTTTCTGGAATATTCTGAATACGCTGGCGATCCATGAACCCGTTCTGCACTGCCTTCCTGGCCCTCTCCTCCGCGATCTTCACGCAGGCCGCGCCGCAGGACCTCTGGGCTCATGTCCGCAACACCGCCGGACTCGGCGAACTGCGCGGGGTCACCGCTGCGCTGGGCCCGCGCGGCCCGGCCCGCGTCCTCCGCATCCGGGTGGCGGACTCCGTGATGGGCCGCTATGCCTGGGCCACCGTACCCGCGCCGCAACGCGGCTGGCCCCTGGCCCGCCGCAAGGTTGTCGAGGCGCTCATCTCCAACCGCGGAGACAGAACCGTCGATGTCGCGCTGTGGGCCGTCGGCCGCCGCGGCTGGGACGCCGTCATGGAGTTCGCCAAGCTGGCCCCCGGCCAGTCCCGCACCTTCGCTTGCGATCTGCGGGCCGCGTTCCCCGACGGCACCCCCAAGGTCGATCCCGCGCAGATCTCGCAAGTGCAGATCATGTTGCGCGCCCCCAAGCCCGGCGACACGCTCGAGGTCCGCTTGCTCCAGGCCTCCGGCGAAGCCCCCGAGTGGAGCCGCCCCGCTGCCCGCCTCGATGTGCCCGATCTGGCGCCCGGCCGCCCGGCGCCCGGCCGGCGCGTCCGCTTCCTTCTCCCCGGCGATTCCCCTTCAGGCGCCTACTCCGTTCTCTATCTGCCCGAGGACTGGCAGCCCGGCCGCCTCTACCCGGTCATCGCCGAATACCCCGGCAACGTCTTCTACGACCCCTCCTGCTATTCCACCGGCCGCCCGGAACGCTGCGTCATCGGCTACGGCATCACCAGGGGGCTGGGCGCCATCTGGGTCAGTCTGCCATTCGTCGACCCCGGCGCCCGGGCCATCGTCGAGGACGGCTGGGGCGACGCCGATGCCACCGCCGCCTACGCCGTGCGAGTGCTCGACGAGATCTGCCGCCGCTTCGGCGGAGACCCTGCCAACCTCATCCTCACCGGCTTCTCCCGCGGCGCCATCGCCTGCGGCTATATCGGTCTGCGGAACCACCGCATCGCCCGGCTCTGGAAAGCCATGCACACCTGCCAGCACTTCGACGGCGACGGCTGGAACGGAGCCCGGATGCCCGGCGCCCTCGAACGTGCCCGCCGCTTCTCCGGCCGCGAAATCTTCCACACCGACAACTCCAGCGATCTGCTGCGCCGCATCATGACGGAGGCGGGCGTCAGCGCCGTTTACGTGGAATCGGGGCTCCAGGCGCACTCCGCCGCCATGTTCCTCGACGACCGTCCTTCCACCCTGCAGCTCCGCCGCTGGTTCCACAACCTGGCCGGCAGCCGGCCCTCCCTCCAGACCCGGCCCGGGAAATGACATCCTGCCTGTGATCCGCTCCCTCACGCGGCCCCCTGGCCACCCTGGACGGGCACTCGATACCGTCTGCTCTTTCCAGATCACCCTCGACAGCGACGCCTTCCTGCTCATCCCGAGAGAACGGCCTCGCCTCTCGCCCACGGTTGGCTTCACCCTGGCATGCTCCCACCGCCTCGTCGGCGGCGCCGCCCTTTCGACTCCCCGGCGGCGCCGCGGGCATCAAAGGTGGGCATCAACGAAAGACTGGCAAGGAGATCCCCATGAGTCACCACTTGAAATTACTCGCTGTCCTGGCTCATCCCGACGACGAATCGCTCGGCTTCGGCGGCACGTTGGCCAAGTACGCCGCCGAGGGGGTCGAAACGTACCTGGTTACCGCCACGCGCGGTGAGCGGGGCCGCTTCGGCGCGCGTGGAAAATCGGCTCCGCCCGAAGAGGTCGGCGCCGTTCGTGAAGCGGAGCTCAGGAGCGCCGCCAAAGTGCTCGGCCTCAGGGAAGTCTCCATCCTGGGCTATCCGGATGGAGCGGTGGACCAGGTGGATCCCGGAATCGCCATCGGAGACATCGTTCAGCACATCCGCCGCATCCGGCCGCATGTGGCCGTCAGCTTCGGTCCCGAAGGCGCCTACGGCCACCCCGACCACATCGCGGTCTCGCAGTTCCTCACCGCCGCGGTTGTGTGCGCGGCGGATGCGGCATACGCCCCTCCGCACGCATCCCCGGCTTCCCCGCCACTTCCTCACCGCGTCGCCAAGCTCTATTACCTCGCCTGGCGTCGCAGCCAGTGGGACGCCTATCAGAGCGCCTTCCGCAAGCTCACCTCCCTGGTCGACGGCGTCGAGCGCCAGGCCACTCCCTGGCCGGATTGGGCCGTGACCACCGAAATCGATACCGCGGCCTACTGGCCCGTCGTCTGGGAGGCGGTCTGCTGCCACCAGACCCAGATTTCCATCTATGAGCAGCTCGCCCATCTTTCCGAAGAGCGGCGGAAATCGCTTTGGGGCTCGCAGTCGTTCTACCGCGCCTGCAGCACGGTCAACGGCGGGCGCGCCCGCGAATCCGGCCTGTTTGAAGGATTACGGTAGAGTGTATGACCCCTCCCCTTCGAATCGACCAGTTGCGTTCGCGCTCGGCTCCCCTCGAAATGACGGAGGAGCAGTTCCGCGCTCTCGGCCATAACCTGGTGGACCGCATCGCCGCGTTCCTCGCCTCCCTGCCGGCCCGCCCCGTCACCCCCGCCGAATCGCCGGCCGAAGTCTGCGCCGCCCTCGAATCCGGCCGGCCGTTGCCGCAGGAAGGCGCGGACCCCGCGGCCCTCTTGCAGCATGCCGCGGACCTCCTCTTCGAGCACTCCCTCTTCAACGGCCATCCCCGCTTCTACGGCTACATCACCTCCAGCGCCGCCCCCATCGGAATGCTTGCGGACCTGCTCGCCTCCGCCGTCAACGCCAACGCCGGCGCCTGGAAGCTCTCTCCCATGGCCACCGAAATCGAACTGCAGGTCGTCCGCTGGCTCGCTGCTTTCATCGGATACCCTACCGGCTGCGCCGGACTCCTCGTCAGCGGGGGCAACATGGCCAACCTCACCTGCTTCCTCGCCGCCCGCGCCGCGCAGGCCGGTTGGAACATTCGGGAGCAGGGTGTCGCTGCTGGACCACGCCTGGTTGCTTACGCCTCCACCGAAACGCACACCTGGATTCAGAAAGCCGCCGATCTCTCCGGGCTCGGCACCGCCGCCATCCGCTGGATCCCCACGGACCCGCGGCAGCGACTCGACCTCAACGCCCTCGAACTCCAATACAACCGCGATGTCCAGGAGGGATTCAGGCCGTTCCTCGTGGTCGGTTCCGCCGGCACCGTCAGCACCGGCGCCATTGATCCTTTCGCCGGTCTCTCTGCCTTCTGCACGGAACGCCGGCTCTGGTTCCACATCGACGGCGCCTACGGTGCCTTCGCCGCCGGCGTCCCCGCCGCCGCCCCCGCCTTCCGCGGCATCGAACTGGCGGACTCCATCGCCATGGATCCTCACAAGTGGCTCTACGCCCCGTTGGAGGCCGGATGCGCCCTCGTGCGCCATCCCACCGCTTTGCGCGACGCTTTCTCCTATCACCCCGCCTACTACAACTTCGAGCAGGAAGCCGTGAACTTCTACGACATCGGCCCTCAGAACTCGCGCGGCTTCCGCGCGCTCAAGGTCTGGCTGGCGCTCCAGCACGCCGGCGCCGCCGGCTACCGCGCCATGATCCAGGACGACATCGATCTCGCCCGCCACCTCTATCAACTCGCGCGGAACCATCCGGAACTCGAAGCGCTCACCAATCAGCTCAGCATCACCACTCTGCGCTACGTTCCCCCCGAACTTCGCCCCAGTCTCGGCACCCCGGAGACCGAGGAGTATCTCAATACCCTCAACCAGCGCCTGCAGGACTCCATTGAACGGAGCGGTGAAGCCTTCCTCTCCAATGCGGTTGTCGGCGGCAGGCACGCGCTCCGCGCCTGCATCGTGAACTTCCACGCCTCCGCGGCCGACATGGAAGAGATGCCGCGCCTCATCGTGCGCCTCGGCCGGCAGGTGCACGCGGAATTGCGCCTCCGGCCAGCCCCGCCCTTCACCACGGAGTAACCCATGATGAGTGCGGGCCTGGGCCCGGCGTGACCCCAGGCTACGCCGTCACTTTGCGGCCCTCGCGATAGGCGAGGTTCGCCATGTGCGGACCCGCCACCGCCGCCGCCGCGATTTCAACGGTGCAATTCGGCTGCTGCCGGCTGCGCAGGCACTCCAGGAAGTTGCGCGGATGCGCATCGGCGCTGTCTTTATCCGGCATCTCGGCGATCACTTTGTCGGCCGGACCCGACGTCCAGGGCTGCGGGCTGGGCTGGACTTCTTTGAACACCCGGTAGCCGAACCGGTTCAGCACCATGGCCGCCTGCTCGCCCTGCAGCGTGATCGACCAATCGTAGTCGTAAGCGCTGGTGTAGTTCAGAGACCACGTCGCCATCATGGCCGGGTACTCGAAAACAGCCGTGAAGACATCCGGCGCCTCGGCCGTCTTATTCCGGCACACCGCGCCGTTGCACACCGCCGACTTGGGCGGCGAATTCCCCGTCATCCACTGGATCACGTCCATCAGGTGCGTTCCCTGATCCGTCATGTTGCCGCCCGAGTAGTCCCAGAATCCGCGCCACCAGCGGAACCGCCTCGGCTCCAGCGGCCGCTTCGGAGCGTCGCCCAGGAATCGCTCCCAATCGAGTTTGCCTTCCAGGGGCGAATTATCCAGCCACTCGACGAAGTTCCAGTTCCAGGCAGCCCGGGCGTGCCACACTTTGCCCAACGTGCCTTCATCGATCAGCTTCTTCGCTGCGTACACGAAAGGCATGGATCGCCGGTGCATGCCGACCTGAACGATCCGGTCGGTGCCGCGAACCGTGCGCACCATCTCGGCGCTCTCGGCCAGATTCATGGAGAACGGTTTCTCCAGGTAGACGTCCTTCTTTGCTTTCAAAGCCGCGTAGAGCATGGGGCGATGCTGATGGTCGGGGGTCGCCACCACGACGCAGTCCAACCCTGGATGCTCCAGCAGATCGTGATAATCCGCGTAAGGTTTCACGCCGGCGGGCGACTCGCGTCGCGCGCGCTCCATGTAGGGTTCATAGGTGTCGCATACGGCGACGCACTCCGCCCCCAGTCTCATGAAGCTCTTGTGCAGCCAGCCGCCGCGGTTGCCCGTGCCGGCGATGCCGAATGTCACTCGATCGTTCGCGCCGAAGGCGCGCTGCGGAATCAACACCGGCGCGGCCACGCCGGCCAGCATTTCTCTGCGGTTCATGGCCGCAAGTGTATGCCCGCGCGGCGCCGGCCCGCAACGTCGCGCGGGCTCCACACTGTCCCGCAGCCCGGTTGCCGCGGCCACTCCCGGAGCCCGCTTCTGCCGTTCTTTCTCTGCTTCCAGCAGCCTCTCCAGGTTCCCATCCATGCTGTGGAACGACGTGCCCGGCTCCGCCAACCGCGCGTTGCCCAGCACCCGGCTCCGGCCGCTCCAATCCCCCTGCCCAACGTGCTGGGCGGCAACGAAGGTCATTATGTTCCGCTCCCGGGTAGACCGCTTCAATATCGTCGATGCCACGCCCTTCAAGCGCGACCCGGTGAAGGAGCTCGCGGCCGCCTGCGCCAAACGCGGCATTCGCTCCGGTGTCTCTTTGAATCTGAAGGTGATGAGCGTCGAGCGGGCCGCGCGGCTCGAAAAGACCGTCCGCGGCCTGCAGACGGACTGCCTCATCAGCGGCCGGCTCGGCGGGGACAGCCAGAGCGACTACGCCTCGGAAGGGGACAACTCGATCCCCAACCTCTCCCGGGGAGGCGCCTGGGAAACCCCCGCCACGCTCAACGGCACGTGGGGCTTCAAGAAGAACGATCACAACTGGAAGAAGCCCGAAACCCTGATCTTCAAGCTGGCCGGCATCGTCAGCAAGGGCGGCAACTACCTGCTCAACGTCGGCCCGGACGGCGAAGGTGTCATTCCTCAACCCGGCCAGGACGTGCTGCGCGCTGTCGGCCGCTGGCCGAAGGTAAACGGCGAGTCGATCTACGGAGCCGGCCGGAGTCCGTTCGGCGCCGAGTTCGGCGAATACAGCTCCACCGCGAAGGACCGCCGCGGCAGGCCCTTGTTCCAAGCTCGAACCGCCTGGCGGTGCACCACGAGGCCCGGCAAGCTCTACCTGCACCTGTTCCAATGGCCCGCGGGAGCGTTCGAATTGAAGGGCGTTCAGGGACGGGCGGCGAAGGCCTACCTCCTCGCCGGCCCAATCGGGAGCCGCTCGGAATCGAACAGGCCAGCGCCGCAGTCTCCATTCAATTCCCGCGGTCCGCCCCGGGCACCATCGATTCCGTGCTGGTCCTCGAGCTCACCACGAGTCGCGGTCCCGCCAACTAGCGGGAGTGCCGCCGGCACCGGCCGAATCTGCCTCCTCGCGTGCGTCACGCACCTGACGCCATCGCTGATCCGCCCTGAAGGGCGGCAACGGAGCGACACTGGAGCGCGAGACGGGACTCGAACCCGCGGCGTTCAGCTTGGGAAACCGGCCTGAAATCAGGCAGTAGTAAAACGGCGTCCACGGCGTTGGAGCTTCGGCCGTCCGCATTTCTTGAATCCAGGCCCGGAGACTCAACTGCACCGCAAGTGCACTTTCTGCCCGCCGATCGCAGGTGTACCGGGGTGTGGTGAGCGCCGGACCGCGGTGCCGGGGTCCCCACTGGCGCGAGATTCGTCTACCCCGGGAAGGACTTCGTCAGAGACCCGCCTGACTACTCGCCGCCGCCTTTTCCAGCCACTCCGCGTACCCGCTGATCGTCTCCCCGGCTTTGACGATCTGCTCCTCCGCCTCTTTCCAGTCGCGCTGCTCGATCGCCTCACGCACCCCGGGCAGGGTCTTCACGCCGTACCCCGTGTAGAAACCGGGCGCGTGGAGCACGTGCTTGAACCACGGCCGGCGCGGCAGCCCCTCCGCGCGGAGCAGCTTCTGCTCCGCCGCGCGCAGCGCCTCCTCGAACGCCTGGGCCTTCCCGGCCGGCAGCTTCACCGGGTCCACTTTGTCCACCAGCGCTGCCGCTCTTTCCAGCCGCGCGGCGGCGTTCTGCAGCGGCGCGAAATTGAGGAACGGCACTTCGCCCTCCGGATCCGGCGCCACGTAGGTCAGCCGCGGATCGGCCGCCAGCTTCAGCGCGCCGGTGCGGATCAGCTCGTTCTCCTTTTGCGTGTCCTTGCGCATCCTGTCCGCCAGCTCCACCACCTCCTTCGTCCACTGGTTCACCTCCTTCGCCACCGGCGCCATCTGCAGCGGCAGCGCGTCCGCATTGGCCAGGCGCAGCACCATTCTCGCGCCGAGCCGCGCGGTGGTCACCGTGTACTGAAAGTCCGGATCCACGAACCGCACGAAGTGATCGTAGCTGTCGTAGTCGGAGTGGTAGACGCCGTAGAAGCCCTCGCCGCCAAAACCGATGTTCAGCGACGGGATGCCGAGGTGATGCAGGAAGACCGTGTAGTCGGATCCCGACCCCAGCGCCGCCAGGCGCAGATCCTCCTCCTGGCCTCTCACCTTGCGCCGGGCTTTGTAACGGTCCAGCGCGCTCGCCCGCGTCTCGGGGTCGGTCACGTCGCGGCCGGCCTGCGTCACGAACCTCTCCAGCGTCGCCGTCCCGGCTGCCTGCAGGAAGCCGCGGCTGGTGCTGTCCGAGTTGATGTAGGCCACGGCGTGCTTCTGCAGCTCCGCGGCATGCTGCTCGGCCCATTCGGTGGATCCCAGCAGCGCAGGCTCCTCGCCGTCCCAGGCCAGAAAAATCACCGTCCGCTTCGGACGCCACCCGCGCTTGGCCAGTTCGCCGAGGACGCGCGCCTCTTCCATCACGGCCACCATGCCGGAAATCGGATCGTTCGCACCGAAGTTCCACCCGTCATGATGGTTGCCGCGGAGCACCCACTGGTCCGGTCTCTCGCTGCCCGTCATCCTGGCGACCACGTTGTGCGCGGGCGCCAGCTTCCAGTCGAACTCCAGCTTCACGTGCACCTTCGACGGGCCGGGCCCGATGTGATAGGTGAACGGCAGCGCGCCGCGCCACGGTTCGGGCGCCACGCGCCCGCCCAGGGCCTGCAGCAACGGCGTGGCATCTGCATAGGAGATCGGCAGCACGGGGATCTTCGTCACCGTCGGCGCCTGCTTCGGATCCGGCGGGCGCTTCGGGTCGGTCGCGCCCACGCCCGGCGTCAGCGGGTCGCCCGGGTACACCGGCATGTCCATCACGCTGCCGCGCTGCGCCCCATTCGGCGGCCGGTAGCCGCCTTTTGGATACACGTCGCCCTGGTAGTAACCGTCGTCGGCGGGATCGGAGTAGATGATGCAGCCGAGCGCCCCGTGCTCCGCCGCCACTTTGGGCTTGATCCCGCGCCACGATCCGCCATAGCGCGCGATCACGATCTTGCCTTTCACGTCCACGCCCATTTCCTTCAGCCGCTTGTAGTCGTCGGGTACCCCGTAGTTGACGTACACCAGTTCGCCGCTCACGTCGCCGTCCGTGGAATAGGCGTTGTATACGGGCAGGTTGTTCTGGCGGATGGAGCTGGTGGCGTCTCCCTCCACGGGCGGCTCCTCCAGCCGCGCCGTGAACTTCTCCGGAGCGGTCATCTCCACCAGCCGGACGCGCGGAGTAGGAAAGAGCGGGTAGAAGGTCTCGATGGAGGTCTCGTAGCCCCAACTCCTGAATTGCGCCGCGATGAACTCGGCCACCGCGCGGCTCCCCGGTGACCCGACGTGGTGCGGCAGCGAAGTCATCCGTTTCATCCACTCCTGCTGGTTCTGGCCGCTGAAAAGTCCATCCATGCCGCTCTCAAGCTTCTGCTCGCGCGCCAGGGACTCACCACGGAAGCCGCTCAAAGCGCGGTCGGGCGCCTGCGCCGGCGCCACGACAGCCGCCGCCAGAAGGAGAATCACCGTTCTGCACATGCGCAGTAGTATAGCGCCCGGGGCCCCGGGGGCAGGCGGCAACTGTTCGTTCTGTGATGGCAAGGATCCGTCCGAAGCTGTTCTCTCCCTTGAGCCAAAGGACGCTGCCATCGGGCTCGCGACGGACCCGCAGCGGACCCGAAGCGGGCTTACTCAGTAGCCGGCGAGGCGGCGACAGTCGCCGCCTCGCCGCGCAAGAATCGGATTCTTGCACGAACTGTGAAAGGACTGGCTGGACACGAGGTGGCGATGCTCTTGCCACTTCTCCAGGTCCCAAAGGTCGCATCAGAGGATCAGCAGCTTGGGAAGTCAGCCTGAAATCGGGCAATAGAAACACGGCGTCCATGGCGTTGGGACTTCATCCATGGACGGATCTTCAGAACAACCTGGAGCGGCTTCGTGTAGCGCAATTGCATCTTCAGGACTTCGGGCTCCGCGTGCCTTCGCCGGCTAAGCAGGCCTGCTCCCCGGACTACCTGATTGGTTCCGTACCCTCGTTGAGAATGGCGAGGTAGCGGAGCCTGCGCGCCCGAGCGTATTCACCAGGCCTGAGATCGCCGTCGCGAGACGCTCCTGGGTGATGGACTCCGGTAGCGGTATGGACAGGGCCGGCCTGTTCGTCCGGGTATCTCGTGTGAACAGGGCCGACAAGATCTGCTCCAATCGGCCGCCGGGCGCACCGTTGGCGGCCCCAGCGGTGTCGTTGGCCGCAATCGACTCCATGAATCTGACGCCGGCCTCAATCAATCCGGCTGCCGCCGACTCGATGCCGCTTGCGCCTGCCGTTTCATGGGCCGCATGGGCTTTCTGAATCGGCGTTCCGCCGGCCCCTCCTGGAACTGTCGATTCTGGCGCAGTGGCCGCCACCTTCAACGGAGCCGCTGCATCGACTACCGGCTTAGGCCTGCCAGGCTGACTGGCAAATATCTCCTTCACCGCCTGAAGAACCGTTTTCCGGCCCAACTTGGCAAAGCTGACTTCGTCCGTAGGCGAGTCAAATACCCCCGCAAATAGCGATTTCTTCAGCCTCATTGTTTCCCACACGCGCTCTTCGATACTCTCGGAAGTCAGCATGTGAATCACACTGACCGGTCTCGACTGCCCAAGCCGGTGCACGCGCCCGATCCGCTGCTCCAGCCGCGCCGGGTTCCACGGCGGCTCAAAATTCACGACCGCCGACGCCGCTTGGAGGTTCAGACCGACACCGCCCGCGTCCGTGGACAGGAAGACTTGGCATTCCGGATCGCTCCGGAACTTTTCGATCAGAGCGCCCCGTTGGCGGGAGGGCACAGCGCCATGGAGCGAGACGAAGCCGATCCCAAGCTTTCGAAGCTCCTCGCCGGCCAGATGCGTCATGCGCTCGTATTCGCTGAACACCACCACTTTGCGGTTTTCCTCGATCACGAGCTCCGATAGGATTTCACGAAACTCCTGCAGCTTTGGCGAGTGGTGGGTACTCTTGTCAAAAAGAAAGGTCGAGTTGCACAGCATCCGCATGTTCTGAATGCAGCACAGGACGCGCTTCTGATCGATTTCAGAGAGCCAGCCCTGGCGTTCCCACTTCCGCATGAGCGCGGCCAGAATGTCGCTCTGTTCGTAGTACGGCTCGGCCTGTTGGGGAGTCAGAGGCACACGGAAGATTTGGTCGGTCCGCTCTGGAAGATCCTTGAGAACCTCCGCGCGGGTCCGCCGGAGCAAGATCGGCGTCATCTGGTCGTGAATTCGATCCAGACCGCGATAGCCCTGCAGGTGGCCCTTCTCGTCCTCAACGCGGTGCTCGTGCAGGAAACGGAATGCGGGGCCCAATCTCCGTCCGTCGACGAATTCGACCACGGAAAAGAGTTCTTCAAGTTTGTTTTCGAGCGGTGTGCCGGTAAGGACGAAGGCGTACCGGCTCTTCAGTTGCTTGATGCTCCGTGCGGTCGCCGTGGTCCAGTTGCGGATGCGTTGCGCCTCATCGAGGATGATCAAATCCGGCTTCAATTCGTGCATGTACCGCACATCCTTGATCGCCAGCTCATAGCTGGTGAGGTTGAAGAACGAAGGGGCGGCGTATTGCGTCTTCCGCCTGGGCAACAGTCCGTCGATCACTTGCGCCGATAGATCGGTGAACTTCTCAATCTCCGTCTTCCACTGGTATTTCACCGAGGCCGGCGCGATCACAAGCACTCGCTCGATTCCTCTGTCGCGGCGCAGCAGCTCAGTCGCGGCCAGCGCCTGCACCGTCTTCCCGAGACCCATATCGTCCGCGAGGATCACCCGTCCGCGGCAAGCTGCGAACAGTGCCCCTCTCGTCTGGTACGGCAGAAGCTTGGTCTTCAGGACGCCGGTCAGCGGCTCTTGTCCCCGCTTGAGCTTCGCCAACAGCCTACGTTCCACGTCGAGGCCTTCGGCCAGTTCGTTCTCCCGGTCGATGTATTCCAGAGCATCGCTGTACACGATCGCCCGGTCGTCCGCCTTCCGGAGCGCCTCCAGAACTTCGCCGAATTGCCGGTACTGTTCCCGCGGCAACAGGCCCACCGGATCGAAATACTCCGCGGCAAGCGATCGCAACGCAGGCGAGGGTTCAGCGGGCAAGCGCAGCCGCACCTCGATCGTCTCACCGTACAAAAGCGAGATGGATGCGCGCAGGCGCTGATTCGCCGCCGTCTCCAGCTTCTTGCGGCGGCGCTGCCGCAGCCGCATTAGCACAGCTTCAATGTGCTTGCAGGTGCCGAGCGTGTTGACTGCGAAGTCCGGGCAGGAGCAGTAGTTCTCAAACAGGCCTGGCCCGCGGACCGCGACCCGATAGTTTCGACCGCTGCCCGATTCAATCCTGTAGTCACCGTACGCGCCCCCCGCGGGCCGTTCCAATACCTTCACGACCGCGCCGCTCGCCCTTGCCTGCCGTTCGGCAATCTGTTCTTCGACTAGCATGGAGAACCCGTCCTTCTTATGGAGCGTACACCATCACTGAGCGGCGAGCAGCGCGGCGGCGCCCGGTGGACGACATCATCGAGTCCGCAGTCCAACCGGGCCGCTTTGTGCGGTGGAACGAAAGCTTCCCCTTCGTCTCGAACCTGCGTCATTTCGAACGCGACATTCTGAAGGTCGCTCCCACGGTGGAGAGAAACTGCCTTCGCTCGCGCGAACCCGGCGGTTCCAGTGGCAAACTCAGGTGGCACGCCGTCCGGATGGCTTACCGCCGTTCGCCAGCTCGTTTTGCGCCGCCGAATGTCAGTGCAGCACACTGACATTCATTGAACTCAGGCAAATCTCGGCTCTAATGGAATCAAGGGATTGGAGAGCTGCTAGCGAGTTAAAGAGGGCGAATAACTAGCGATGCCGAGAAATTCGACAATAAGTTGCGTAGAATCTGCCAGTTACAGCTTAACGCCGTAGTCGCGGTAACGGCCATATCTCTGTAAGTTATGGAAAACATGGAGCGGGAGACGGGACTCGAACCCGCGACGTTCAGCTTGGGAAACCGGCCTGAGATCAGGCAATAGAAACATGGCGGCACGGCGTTGGGATTTCGGCCACTGACAACTCCTCAGTTCACTCACAACAGGTTAGCTGCAGCGTAACTGTAGCGGCGCTCCCGGAGGGGCTTTGGGCAACAGCCGGCAAGACGCCGTAAAGTCGCAGATTCATCCCGTGCTGATCGACCGCCGGGAGTCTCCGGAGGAAGACACAATACGCTGCCGGCGCCACAGTTTCTTTCAGGCAGTCCCGCCAATGGGCACTTGCCAGCGGAACAGGAAGAAGTGGTGACCGCAAAAGGAGCATCGGCAGGGTTGCAGAAGCCAGAGGACGGACCCCTCAAAGAAGTTTCGGGCGCCCACACTTCTGAACTCGATGGAACCGCAATGTGGACAGCAGGTGGAGAACATCCGAAGCAGGGAGCTCATCATGTTTCTATCCCTCGCCTTTCGCCCGGCTGTCCGCGGCCGGTCCGGCCTGGTTTCGGATCGACGTCGTGGCGTAGACGGACTTGGAGCCGTTCCGCCATCCCCCAGCAGGCCGGCTCTCTTCCCGCGCCGCCCGGACTTGCTCCGGTGTTCTCAGGTCCGGCTCCGAGAGTCTGACTCGTTCTTTTGCGCGCGAAACCTGGCGCTTGTGTCGCTTGAGTAGTCGTCTGTTCATGTGTCTCCTTTGCCCGGCCGGGGTCCTGGACGCCCCTAGGTGTCGGATTCTTCCGCGAAACCACAGATCATGGCCTCGGTCGTGAGCATGAGAGAGGCGATGGAGGCTGCGTTCTGAAGTGCAGTGCGAGTCACCTTGGCGGGATCGATCACACCGGCCTTCACCAGGTCCTCGTACTGTTCGGTGGTAGCGTTGAAGCCGAAATCCTGGTCCTCGGTTTCCATGATCTTCCGGGCGACGACGGCGCCCTCAGTCCCGCAGTTCAGAACGATCTGCCGGACAGGCTCCTCGCAAGCGCGACGCACGATGTTCACACCGAACTGCTCGTCGCCCTCGAGCGTCAGCTTCTCCAGCGCGATAGATGCCCGCAACAGCGCGACGCCCCCGCCCGGAACGATCCCCTCCTCCACCGCGGCACGAGTGGCGTGGAGAGCGTCTTCCACCCTGGCTTTCTTCTCTTTCATCTCGGTTTCCGTCGCGGCGCCGACCTTGATGATGGCCACACCGCCGGCCAGCTTCGCCAGCCGCTCCTGCAGCTTCTCGCGATCGTAGTCGGAGGTTGTCTCTTCGATTTGGGTCCGGAGCTGCCTGATCCGGCCCGCGATCGCTTCCGGCTTTCCGGCCCCGTCAATGATGGTCGTAGTGTCCTTGTCCACCGTGACGCGCTTTGCGCGGCCCAGATCCTCCAGACGAACACTCTCCAGCTTCATGCCGATTTCTTCCAGGATGGCCTGGCCACCGGCCAGGATCGAGAGATCCTCCAACATTGCCTTGCGGCGGTCGCCGAAGCCCGGGGCCTTGACCGCGCAAACGCTGAGGGTGCCGCGCAGCTTGTTGACCACCAGAGCGGCCAGGGCTTCGCCCTCCACGTCTTCGGCAATGACCAGCAGGGGCTTGCCGGCGCGCGCAACCTGCTCGAGAAGCGGCAGAAGGTCGTTCATGTGGCTGATCTTCTTCTCGTGAACGAGGATGTAGGGATCGTCGAGCACGCACTCCATGCGTTCGGCGTCGCTGACGAAATAGGGCGAGAGGTAGCCCCGGTCCAACTGCATGCCCTCGACGGTCTGCAGCTCGGTGGTCATGGTCTTGGATTCCTCAACCGTGATCACGCCGTCCTTGCCGACCTTGGCCATCGCCTCGGCAATGATGTTGCCGATGGTGGAGTCGCTGTTGGCGGAGATGCAGCCGACCTGGGCGATCATGTCGCCGGAAACCGGCTTGGAGAGCTTCCGGATCTCTTCGACGGCAACTTCGACCGCCCTGTCGATTCCACGCTTCACCGCCATCGGATTTGCCCCCGCGGTGACCACCTTGGCGCCCTCGCGGAAAATCGCCTGGGCCAGAATCGTGGCGGTGGTGGTGCCGTCGCCCGCGACGTCCGAGGTCTTTGATGCGACTTCGCGGACCATCTGGGCACCCAGGTTTTCCAACGGATCCTTCAGCTCGATCTCCTTGGCGACAGTCACGCCGTCCTTTGTGATGGTTGGCCCGCCGAATCTCTTCTCGAGAACGACGTTGCGTCCACGGGGTCCGAGCGTCACCTTCACTGCCTCTGCGAGTTGGTTCACGCCCCGCAGGATCGCCTGGCGGGAGTGGTCACTGTATACAATCTGCTTTGCCATGGTGGTTTCCTTCAGAGCTGATGCGAGTCAGGCGGCCGGGTTGGCGTCCTCTGGAGACGGCGTCAGAACGCAGAGTACGTCATCCTCGCGGATGATGATGTACTCGGTGCCGTCCAGCTTGGTCTCGCTGCCGGAGTACTTCCCAAACAGAACGCGGTCGCCGACCTTGCCATCGAGAGGCGCCAGCCGGCCGTCTTCGAGCCTCTTGCCATGGCCCACGGCCATGACTTCGCCTTCTTGCGGCTTCTCTTTGGCGGAGTCGGGGATGATGATGCCGCGGCGGGTAGTTTCCCGATCCTCGATCCGCTTCACAACGATGCGGTCATATAGGGGTCTAAGTTTCATGATGCTGCCAGCCTCCACCGGCTGCGTAAACGGTCACACTCATCGCCGTCGTGCCGGCCTGTTGTTCTTGATCGCCTTGTAGCGGGGGTCGTGGAATATCAACTGCCGTACCTGATCGTTGATCTCCTGCCAGTCGTGGATGAAGTAGCCGGCCCGCTCATTGCTCATCACTTCAGTCCGCTTGTCTTCGAGGATGTCGAGAATCGCCTCAGTGTCGGCACGCCGTTCGTTCGTCTGTCTATCGGCAACCACCCGGAATGACGCCGCAACCCGGTTGAAATCGTCATTCACCTGGCGCCTGATGCGCTGTGCCCACTCCACCTGGCTCACTGTGCCGGTCATTGAGGCCGCAGCGATACCGGGCAGTCCTGGGGCTGCACCACCCTCCCCCTCCCATACCTCGATCTCACAATTCCGGAACTGTCCATTGCTATTCCACCTCGTCTTGTCGAAGGCCGATGGGGCAGTTCTGCCGGATCCGGCAGATCCGCTGTCCGCTGCCGTGGAATGCGCGAGCCATTCCACAGGATGGCTGCGTATGCTGCCGTTGCGCTCAATGATTTCCGCCCGGTTGGCATCCTCTGTCAACCGGAGAAATGCACCGGGAGTGCCTTGATGGGGTCCATAGGACAGCACGATCTCGTCGCCTTCGCGGAATGCCGGACCAACGGGTTTTGTGCCGCTCATGTTTGTGCGTTCCTTCCGTGGATCGTATTCACCCAATGCCTCCCGGCTATGGGCGGAACTTCGGCTTGTTCACAATCCTCGCTCTTTCCAGCATGGCTCTTGTCGCTTCCTGTTCACTTGCGATCCGGGCGGCATCTCTTTGCGGCGCCTCTAGCTCGTCGAGGCGCGTCGCTTCCAAACTGGATGCTTGCGCTGCCGCTGCCACCTTCCTCAGCACGCCCACCAGCCTGAAGCTCGGCCCGTACGAGGAACGGATCAAATCGAAGC
>DAHVTI010000317.1 GCA_027324255.1 Bryobacterales bacterium
GCGAGTTGGCCGTATCGAAGGCGGCGCGGCGGGATTCGTCGCCCGGCGCCCGCACCCACCGTTCAGCGGCGTCCAGCAGCGTTTTTCCGGGCGTCTCCGGCTCCGGCGGCGCCATTTTACGCAGGCACAGGCAGGCCCAGCCCACGCACTCGCGGGGTGGAAGCGCGGCCGCCAGGAAGCGGACGGCGTCGTGCAGCGCGCCTGCTGCCAGTAGCTTCTCGAGGAAAGCACCGGGCGTGTCGGCTGGATCGAGCACGGCCCGGCCCGCCTCCTCCAGTTCGCAGGCAGCGGCGATCTCCGCCAGGGGCGCCGGTTTGATTCTTTGCAGCGTCAGTGCCATGGCATCCTCAGTTGATCATGGTGAGGCCGCCCTTGAGGATCAGCAGCCCATCACCCTTCACCTGCGACATCGGCGATTTGGCCTCCAGCATGGCGGTTCCCTCGATTTTGATCATTATGCCCTTGATGGTGACACCCGACTGGTCGATCTTGATGCTGTTGGCGCCCACCTTGAGTTCGATGGACTGCATGGCCTCGGTAGTGGACTTGCCCAGGTCGATGTTGATGGAGTCGTTCCCCATTTTGATCTTCGAGGAACGGTTGCCCATGTCGAGCGTGATGGTCTGGTTGCCCTGTTTCAGCGTGTGGGTCTCGTTCCCCTGCTCGATGGTGATGCTCGTGTCCTTCGTGATGGTTTCGGTGTGCTTGCCTTCCACCTTGATCGTCTTGTCGTTCTTAACGGTGGTGGACTGGTCGTTCTTGACGAGGGTCTCCATGTCCTTCTCGGCCTGCACGGAGAACAGCTCGCTCCCCTTCTTGTCCTCTAAGCGGATCTCATTGAAGTTGGAGGTGCCGCCGCCCTTGGAGGAGCGGCTCTTGATGCCGGACTGCGTCTGGTCGGCCGGCAGCGCGTAGGGCGGCATCTGCTCGGCGTTGTAGACGCGGCCCGTAATCAGCGGTCGGTCGGGGTCGCCTTCCAGGAACTCCACCAGCACTTCCTGGCCGATGCGCGGGATGGTCACGAAGCCCCAGTTCTTGCCGGCCCAGGCCTGCGAGACGCGCACCCAGCAGGAGCTGTTCTCGTTTTTCTGGCTCTCGCGGTCCCAGAAGAAGTGCACCTTCACCCGGCCGAACTTGTCCACCCAGATCTCCTCGCCGGCCTTGCCAACCACCAGGGCGGACTGCAGTCCCTGGATGACGGGCTTCGCGGCCCGGTGCGGAGGCCGGTATTTGGCGTCGGAGGGAATGGCCTCGAAGTTGTTGGTGTAGACGAACGGCTGGTCGAAGATCGCGCCGGCGAAGTAGTTGTTGTCCTTGGCCTCGTGCTCGACGGAGAGCAGCACGTAGCTCTTGTTGTTCATGTCGGAGCGGTAGTGGTCCTTGAGCGTGAACTTGTAGCCCGACGTGAAGGCCCGGCAGCGGCTGGAGCCGCTGAACGTCAGGCGGGGGACCTCGGCCTGATCGAGGAGGATATTGCTGCGGCGGGTTCCCTCGCCTCGCTCGAAGTAGCCGCCGGGGTGGTCGTAGTGCTCCACCTCCGTGCCGACGTTGACGCGGAGGTCAGTGGAGGGTTTCTGGAAGTCGTAGTCGGTGAGGGTGACCTTGCGGGTGTAGACGGACTCCCGGCGGTCGAAGGAAAAAACGCCGTCGTTGTCGTCCCAGCCCTCGAAGGAAAACGACATGGAGGCCGAAGCCTGGTTCGGGCAGGTGGGGAACACGCTCGGCTTGTCGGCCATCACAAGCGTGTGCTTGCCGTTGGCGTGCTCGAAAAAATAGAAAATGCCTTCTTCTTCCAGTAGTCGGGAGACAAAATTAAAATCGGATTCCCGGTATTGTACGCAGTATTCCCGCTTGGGCGGATCGGCACTGAGGCTGAAGCGATAATCGGTGACCTTGTTCTCCTTGAGGATCTTCTCGATGATCGCCTTGGCGGACAGTTCCTGGAAGATGCGGCAATCGGTGGTCAGGTTGAGAAACCAGAGCGAGGGCACGATGGTGCCTTCGTAAGTGACGAGCTTGGACTCGTTCTGGCCGGCTTGGCTGAGCTGGCTGAACAGGCCGTGGAAGTAATGTTTCTTCCCATCTGCCAGGGTGACGGTGATGGTCGCGCCGGTGCCCAGCAGGGATTTCAGGTCGACCTTCGGATCTTCACTCAACATCGTCACCTGGAACTCGAACGGGGTCGAAACGGACTCCTTGCCCGTGAAGTGAAAGAGCAGGAGCGCGGTCTCACCGAGCTTGGTGGTTATCCGGATGGGGCGATTTTCCTGGGAAAACATGAGAATCTCCTGAAAAGGGAACCGGGGACGCGGGTGAGGCGCCCCCGGGGCAGCGGACAGGGCGCTTGGTTCAGCGCCCGCGGACTCAGGTGTAGGAGAACGATCCGTCTTCGGCGACGGCCACGTGGACCGACTTGGACTTCTGCCCCTGGGCCAGTTGCGAAAGCAGCAGGCGGGCCAGGTCCGGCAGCAGCGTATTGGTCAGGATGTTGTCCACGTTGCGCGCGCCGCTTTCCACTTCGGTGCAGCGGCCGGCGACGGTCTCGATCAGAGCCTGGTCGTAGGTGAGCTGGATCTGGTGCGTTTCGCGCAGCCGGCGCTGGATCTTGCCGAGCTTGAGCACCACAATCTGCTTCAGGGCTTCGTCCCGGATCGGGAAGAAGGGGATGATCACCAGCCGGCCCAGGAAGGCGGGCTTGAAGATCTTGTTCAGCTCCGGCTTGAGCGCGTTGACGAGGCCATCGGGTCCCGGCATGGTTTCCGGATCGCCGCACAGGTTCATCAGCGTGTCGGTGCCCGCGTTGGAGGTGAGGATGATGATGGTGTTCTTGAAGTCGATCTGCCGGCCTTCGCCATCCTCCATCAGGCCCTTGTCGAAGACCTGGAAGAAGAGCTCGAGCACGTCGGGGTGCGCCTTCTCGACCTCATCGAGCAGGACGACGGAGTAGGGCCTGCGGCGGACCGCTTCCGTCAGCACGCCGCCTTCGCCGTAGCCGACGTAGCCGGGAGGTGAGCCCTTCAGCGTGGAGACGGTGTGGGCTTCCTGGAACTCCGACATGTTGATGGTGATGACGTTGTGCTCGCCGCCGTACAGCAGGTCGGACAGCGTCAGCGCGGTCTCCGTCTTGCCGACGCCCGAGGGACCGACCAGCAGGAAGACGCCGATGGGCTTCTGCGGATCGTCCATGCCGGCGCGGGCCGTGCGGATGCGCTGGCTGATGCCGCCCAGTGCGTGATCCTGGCCGATGACGCGGCGGCCGAGGAGCCGCTCGAGATTCAGGGCCATCTCCACCTCGTTCTTGAGCATCTTGCCCACGGGAATGCCGGTCCAGGCCGAGATCACTTCGCCGATGATCTGGGCATCGATGCACACGCGCATCAGCGGGTCTTCACCCTGCAGCTCGGCGAGCTTGGCGTTCAGCTCCGCCAACTGGCCGCGGAGAGCTTCCGGATCGAGCGCGGCCTCAGCGGGCTGGCCCTCGGCCGGAGCATTGGACGCCGCGGCGTGGTGGTCTTCCAGTTGGGCGCGCACCTGGCGGACCTGCTCCACCAGCCCGCGCTCGGTCTCCCAGCGCTGGTTCAGGGCGGCTAGCTTCTCCTGCGTGGCCGCGCGTTCGGCGTCGATCTTGGCCAGGCGCTCGGAATGGTCGGTGCCCACCGCGGCTTCGCGCTGCAGCACGCGGGCCTGGACCTCGAGATCATCGATGGTGCGGGTGGCGTCCTCAATGGCCGGCGGCGTCGACGACTGGCCGAGCGCCAGCCGGGCGCAGGCCGTGTCCAGCACGCTCACCGCCTTGTCCGGTAGCTGCCGGTCCGGCAGGTAGCGGTGCGACAGCTTGACGGCGGCGGCCAGGCCTTCGTCGAGGATCCGCACGTTGTGGTGCTTCTCCAGCGCCGGGCACACGCCGCGCATCATCAACTGGCACTGCTCTTCCGTGGGCTCCTCCACCTTCACCAGTTGGAAGCGGCGCGCCAGCGCCGGATCCTTCTCGAAGTACTTCTTGTATTCGGACCACGTGGTGGCCGCGACGGTGCGCAGCTCGCCGCGCGCCAGGGCGGGCTTCAGGAGGTTGGCGGCGTCGTTCTGGCCGGCCTGGCCTCCGGCGCCGATCATCGTGTGCGCCTCGTCGATGAACAGGATGATGGGCGTGGGGGAGGACTTCACCTCGTTGATCAGGCCCTTCAGCCGGTTCTCGAACTCGCCCTTGACGCCGGCGCCGGCCTGCAGCAGCGCGAGGTCCAGCGTGTGGACCACCACGTTGCGCAACGGCGGCGGCACGTCGCCCTGGGCGATGCGCACCGCGAAGCCCTCCACCACCGCGGTCTTGCCGACGCCCGCCTCGCCGACCAGGATCGGATTGTTCTGCCGCCGGCGGGTGAGGATGTCCACCACCTGCCGGATTTCGAAGTCGCGGGCCAGGACGCGGTCGATTTTTCCGTTCTTGGCGTTCTCGGTGAGATTGACGGTGTACTGATC
>DAHVTI010000326.1 GCA_027324255.1 Bryobacterales bacterium
TGCCGATAAACAGAACGTTACGCGGCCGTTGGGGAGCCGCCAGCAGCGGAGCCGCCGCCGAGGAGAGAAACGCGCGTCTGGAGAGCATCGCCGCCGATTCTATCGCAAACAGGGCTCCGTCAATCGGTGGACTTCCTGAAGACGGCAATGGCCTCGATTTCCACCAGCAGGTCCGGCCGGCACAGGATGGCCTGGATGCCGGTGGAGGCGGGCAGCGGGTCCAGTCCCTGCGCGGCGTAGAACTTCGTGCGCTCCTCGTTGAAGGCCGCGTAGTCGCGGTCGATGTCGCGCAGGTAGCAGGTGGTACGCACGATGTCCTTCCATGTGGCGCCTTCGGCCGCCAGCAGGCCGGTGATGTTGCGGTAGGTGCGGTTCAACTGCGCCCGGAAGTCCCCCACGTGCACCGTCCGGCCGTGCTCGTCGATGGAAGCGGTGCCGGAAATCAGCAGGACGGCGATGTTGCCGAAGTCCAGCCGCAGGCCGCGCGAGAAGGAACTGGGCTTGTCGTAGTCGTAGGCCTCGTTCAGCACTTCGAGGTTGGTGATTTTCTTCTTTTCGATGCTGGTGGCCTTGGATATCTCGGAAAGGGCGTCCTGCAGAGTCATGTTGGAGAAACCTCCTGAAGAAAGACGGATGAATTCGGGCGCCGCCCGTTGGGCTGAAAATGGAGCGCGAGGCGCTCCCGCACGGCGGCGCGGTCAGGCCCTGCTTCCAGGATGCAACGAAGTAGCAGGGCGGTGGAATGGTAGGCGAGCTCCGTGAAGACGTCGCCGGAGAGCGAAAAACGTTTTCGGACGCGGGCGTCGATCTCCCGGCTGAAAGCGGCGGGCGCGGGCGCCAGGACGCCCCGCCTCGCCAGTTGCTGGAAAAGCCGCGTGTGCGCCTGCGGCCCCGCCAGCACGCGGCAGGCCGCCGGCAGGCCCTGGGCGATTTCGGCCGTGGCCCGCGCCGGCGCGAGGATCACCACTTGCTCCTGCGAGGGCGCCGGAGGCATGCCCGCCGGCGCAAAGTCGTGCCGCTCGGCCGGCGCCGCCGCCCGCGCCAGCGCCCGCGCCAGTTGGCGCGAGCCATGATCCGTGGCCGCCAGCAGCGAATACGGCCGGCCGTTGAGTCCGCCCGCCAGCGCCGCGGCCAGTTGCGAATCGCCGGGCGCCCAGGAAAAGATCCACGGCACGCCCGCCCCGTTGGCCGTCTCGTCCGACGAAACCGGATCCAGCAGCGGAAACAGGGCCTTGGCCGCCACCTGTTCGGCCAGGTGCGTGGAGGCGCTGTCGATGCCGCCCACCACCGCCACCGCCGAATCCTCGTAGGCCAGCTTCACCACCGCCGAAGCCCCGGCGCGCCACGGGTCGTCCGCCCAGCGGGCAAACAACTGGAACGGCTTGCGCCCCGCGGCGCCGGCATCTTCCAGCGCCAGCCGCACGCCCATGTACACCGTCCCGCCCGCCGGGTGCGCGGCATCCGCCGGTCCGAAGAACCCCAACGGCACGTAAGGCAGGTCGATCCGCGCCGCGGGCGCCGCGCCCGGACGCACCGCCGCGCCCCGCCTGTCGAGGTACGGGACAACGGCCTGCGCGAACAACTGCCGCCGGGTCATCGCGTCACTTCCGCTCCGCCGTCTCCAGCCCTCGCGCCACCCGTTCCCGCGGCGGAATGTAGCCGCGCGGAATCTCGAGCTGCTGGCGCGAGTAGTACTTCCACCCGCCCTTCTCGTAGCGGCCCAGGAACACTTCGCCGGCGTCGTCGAGCGCGGCTGAAAACGGGATGTCGCCCGTCACGCCGGGCCAGGGCTTCGAACGCGTCGCCAGGATGTCGCGGATTTTGGCGCGGTTGAGGCCCGCCACCTGCGTCGCCCAGATCAGCATGCTCATCCCATCGTAGGCGTGCGCGGCGTACGTGCCGGGCTCCTCCTTGAACCGCTCGACGAAGCGCCGGCGAAAGCCCGTGAACCGCGGGTTGCCGCTCTGCGGGTTCCACGGGTAGCCTGCCACTACACCCTCGGCCGCTTCGCCCGCCAGGTCCGTGAACTCCTTCGACACGGCCCGGTCCGAGCAGAAGTAGGGCTGCTTCATCCCCCGCGCGCGCAGTTGCTTCAGGATGACGGCCGCCTCCCGCGCGTCGCCCCAGTGCACGATGGCGTCGACGTTGGCCTCCTCCAGCCGGTCGATCTGCAGCGAATAGTCGTCCAGGCCCACCTTGTACGCCATCTCGATGGCCACCGGGTGGCCCAGCCGCCGCGCCGAATCCTTGATCTCCCGCACGCCGAACCGCCCGTAGCGGTTCGACGAGCGCACGATGCCGATGCGCTTCAACCCCAGTTTGCGGAACATGTAGTCGATCAGCATGTAGCCCATCTGCCGGTCGTCGCCGATGCACCGCATCGTCCACGGAATGTTCGTCTCGATGAACGTCGGATCCGTGTCGCCGGAGTTCATCATCACCACCTCCGCCTTCAGCGCCACGCGGATGGCGATGTGGGAATTCGCTGAATCGATGGTGCCCAGGATGCCCCACACCGGCTCCTTATAGGCGAACTTGATCACCTCATTCCCGGTCGAGCCCCACAGGCCGTTGTCGTT
>DAHVTI010000327.1 GCA_027324255.1 Bryobacterales bacterium
GTCGCGTTCGCGATCAGCGCCCGGTCGCCGAACATCTGCGTCAGCAGCTTCACGTACGGCGTCTCGCCGCAGCCCGAGCACGCGCCCGAAAATTCGAACAGCGGCTGCAGGATCTGCAGGTCCTTCACTTGGCCTTGGCTCAGCTTCGTCCTGTCGAACTCCGGCAGTTTGAAGAAGAAGTCCCAGTTCGCCGCCTCGCTCTCGCGCAGCGGCTGCTGCGCTTCCATGTTGATTGCCCGCCGCTTCGGCTGCGCCTTGTCCTTCACAGGGCAGGCTTCCACGCACAGCGCGCACCCAGTGCAATCCTCCGGCGCCACCTGCAGCGTGTAGCCCAGGTCCTTGTAGTCCTTCCAGCGCGCCGCCGTGCTCTTGAACGTCGCCGGCGCGCCTGCCAGCTCCGCCTTGTCGTACATCTTCGCGCGGATCGTGGCGTGCGGGCACACCAGCACGCACTTGCCGCACTGGATGCACAGGTTCTCGTCCCACACCGGGATCTCCAGCGCGATGTTGCGCTTCTCCCACATCGCCGTCGCCGTCGGGAACGTCCCGTCCACCGGGAACGCCGACACCGGCAGGCTGTCGCCGTTGCCTTCGATGATCCGGCCCAGTACGTCCTTCACGAACTCCGGCGCCTCCGCCGGCACCGCCGGCCGCATGTCCAGCGCCGAGTTGATCTCGCTGGGCACGTCCACCTGCTTCAGGTTCGCCAGCGTCTGGTCCACCGCCGCGAAGTTCCTCGCCACTACCGACTCGCCGCGCTTGCCGTACGTCTTCACGATCGACTTCTTGATCTGCTCGATCGCCTCTTCCCGCGGCAGCACGCCCGATATCGCGAAGAAGCACGTCTGCATCACCGTGTTGATGCGCGTCCCCATGCCCGTCGCCTTCGCCACTTCATAGGCGTCGATCACATAGAACTTCAGCTTCTTGTCGACAATCTGCTTCTGCACCATCCGCGGAAGCTGCGCCCACACTTCCTCCGGCCCGTACAGCGAGTTCAGCAGGAAGATGCCGCCCGGCACAACCCACTTCAGCATGTCGATCCGTTCCAGGAACGAGAACTGGTGGCACGCGATGAAGTTCGCCTGCGAAATCAGGTACGTCGACCGGATCGGCTTCGGCCCGAACCGCAGGTGCGACACCGTGATCGACCCCGACTTCTTCGAGTCGTACACGAAGTAGCCCTGCGCGTAGTTGTCCGTCTCCTCGGCGATGATCTTGACGCTGTTCTTGTTCGCGCCCACCGTGCCGTCCGCGCCCAGTCCGTAGAACAGGCAGCGCACCGTATGCGCGTCTTCCGTCGAAAAGCCCGCGTCGTAGTCCAGCGACGTGTTCGTCACGTCGTCCACTATGCCCACCGTGAAGTGATTCTTCGCCGCCGGCTTGGTCAGCTCGTCCAGCACCGCCTTCACCATCGCCGGAGTGAACTCTTTCGAGGAGAGCCCGTAGCGCCCGCCGATCACCTTCGGCATCCCCGCAAACGGCAGCTCGCCCGCGCTCTGCGACTCCGCCAGCGCCGTCAGCACGTCCTGGTACAGCGGCTCGCCCGCCGACCCCGGCTCCTTCGTCCGGTCCAGCACCGCCAGGCCCTTCACCGTCTTCGGCAGCGCGCCCAGGAAGTGCTCGATCGAGAACGGCCGGTACAGCCGCACCTTCAACAGGCCCACCTTCTCGCCCTGCGCCACCTGGTGGTCGATCAGCTCCTGCGCCGCTTCCGCGCCCGAACCCATCATGATCACCACGCGCTCGGCGTCCGCCGCGCCCACGTAGTCGAACAGCTTGTACTGCCGCCCCACGATCGCCGCGAAGCGGTCCATCACCTGCTGCACGATCGCCGGCATCGCCGTGTAGTACTTGTTCACCGTCTCCCGCGCCTGGAAGTAGACGTCCGGGTTCTGCGCCGTCCCGCGCAGCACCGGCGCGTCCGGCGTCAGCGCCCGCGCGCGGTGCGCCCGGATCAGCTCCGGCGGCAGCATCGCCTTCATGTCGTCCACCGTCAACTGCTCCGCCTTGCCCACTTCGTGCGACGTCCGGAACCCGTCGAAGAAATGCACCACCGGCACCCGCGCTTCCAGCGTCGCCGCCTGCGCGATCAGCGCCATGTCCATCACTTCCTGCACCGAGTTGGAGGCCATCATCCCCCAGCCCGTCGCCCGGACGCTCATCACGTCCTGGTGATCGCCGAAAATCGACAGAGCGTGCGCCGCCAGGCTCCGCGCCGCCACATGGAAGACCGTCGAGGTCAGTTCGCCCGCGATCTTGTACATGTTCGGGATCATCAGCAGCAGGCCCTGCGACGCCGTGAAGGTCGTCGTCAGCGCGCCGGCCTGCAGTGAGCCGTGCACCGCGCCGGCCGCGCCGCCTTCGCTCTGCATCTCAACCACCGTCGGAATGGAATTCCAGATATTCGGCTTCCCTTCCGCCGACCACTGATCCGCCCACTCGCCCATGTTCGACGAAGGGGTGATCGGGTAGATCGCTATGACTTCATTCGTTTTGTGTGCTACGTACGCAGCAGCTTCATTGCCGTCCAGGGTAACTTGGTTTCTGGGCATGGTTCGCTCGGTTTCCTTAACTGCAAGCGGAATGCCATCAAGGAGATTCGGACAGGTGGATCTCTAAGTGCTGATAGCGCTCGACTTGTTTTTGTGAATGGATTGATAAGGAATGCTTATGGTGGGGCAGATGCCCCACCTCTCCAGCCATTTCTTTCAACCCCGTTTTCTGCCATGCTGAATTTCACCCACCCCACGCCGGTGGGGCCGCCGCCCCTTCCCTGAAACGGGCCGCCCCGGAGAACCGTTGATACTACAGATGCCATTCCTGCTCGTCCTGCTGGCCGCGCTCCCTCTCGCCGCCCAGCCTACCGTCGGCTCGGTCGAAATCTTCGGCGCTCACAAGGTCTCTATCGATAAGATTCGAAAGGCGCTTGCCGTCAATCCCGGCGATCCGCTCCCGCCCTCCAAAGGCGATGTCGAAGAGCGCCTCGAAGC
>DAHVTI010000329.1 GCA_027324255.1 Bryobacterales bacterium
CAGCAGCGCGCTTTCGATCTCCTGGGCGTCACACTACGACTCAACTAATACCGCTCTGTAGGCAGTAGGCCGCTCCACAAAACCCGCTAAGTTCCTGCCCTGCCCAGACTTGCTTCAATCGGGTCGAAGAACTTCGGTCTACTACAACCCGGCGGATCCGGACATCATGGTGCCCAAGCGGACGGGGCTGGGGTACACGCTGAATTTCGGGCACCGGGCGAGCTGGTGGATTCTGGTGGGGCTGGCGGCGGCGATTGCGGCGGCTGTGATGGTGAGGTAAGCGATGGCCGGACGGCGGGCGCTGGTGTTCGCGCTGTTTCAGAAGAGCGCCAGGCTACCGCCGGTGCTGGATGAGTCGGGGCAGGATGCTTCGTTCGCGCGGTTTCGGAGAGAGCTGCTGGCGGGGCTGGCGCGCCAGGACGTCCGCTATTTGTTGCCGGTGGTTGCGGACGACGTGAAGGTGAGCTTTGGGGATCCTGATGGGCGGGCGAGTTTCGGGGAGTGTTGGGGGTTGGACCGGCCCGCGCAGAGCAAGGTGTGTTGTGGATGGGTATGGGGAAGCGTTTGTGCGGGTGCGGAGACAGGGCGGGCTGGAGGGATGGGTGGCGGCGGGGGACGTGCGGAGTCCTTTGGCGTACCGGGCCGGGTTCGCCAAAGTGAAGGGGCAGTGGCGGATGGTGTTTCTGGTGCAGGGGGATCAGGGCAGCGCCACGGCGGTGATTTGGGGCTCGTAGAAGCGGCCGTAGCGGAGGGTGACGCGGTAGAGGGGCTGGTCCGATTTTTCGGGGCGGGTGGTGGAGGGGAGATTGCGGAAGGTCTGGCTGTAGGGCAGGGGGACGTGGATCTCGTTGGAGATCTGCATCACGGAGACATTGAGGCGGGCGGGCCTGGCGGGGCGGGTGAGGGTGGCGGTCCAGGCGGAGTCGGCGGAGACTCGCAGGACGGCGGGGAGGATGAGGATGTCCTGGCGGCTTTGATAGCGAGAGTGCAGGCCGGCGGCATCGAGGGCGGCGTCGATGGGGATGAGGCGGGAGCCGCGGCGGGATTCGGTGTCGCGCCGGTCGGGCTCCTGGATGGAATCGAGGGCGCGATGCCAGGCGGGGCCGTCGTATTCGAAGGCGACGTAGGCGTAGCGGGCGCGCTGGCGGCGGTAGTGGTCGTAGGCGCGAGTGTCGTCGGGATCGACGGAAGTGTCGAAGCCGAGGGCGCGGATTTGATCGGGGGTGAGCCAGGCGGGGGCGAAGCGGTCGTTGGTGAGATTCGACCAGGCGAAGCGGAGGAAGATGCCGGAGTCGTCCTTTTGGCGAATGCAGGCGGCTTCGTTGTCGGTGAGGGTGACGACGGCGGTGGGCGGGCCGGAGCGATTGCGGGCGGCGTGGATCAGGGCCAAGGCGCTCGACAGGAGGACGAGCGCGGCGGCGGCGTAGAGGGAGGCGAGCTTCTTCATGCGGGGAACTCCTGCTTGAGATGGGTGCGGACACGCTTGAAGGCGAGGACGAGGCCGATGGCGATGGCTCCGATCACACCAAAGAAGACGTAGCGGGGCATCCATTCCCACCACCAGTGGAAGAGGCGGCAGAAGAGGAAGACGACGAAGAAGAACGAGGCCAGGTTGACGACGCCGTCCCACTGGCGGCGGATGCCCCAGGCGATGAAGGCGCCGGCGGAGAGGAGGCCGAGGAGTTCGTAGGCGCGCTCGATGGTTTTGATGCCGCCGGTGAAGTAGCTTTGGCCGCCCCACTCGGCGAGGGCGAGAATGGCGACGAAGAAGACGAAGAGGCCGGCGAGGCGGTAGACGGGGGGGAAGTCCGAGTGGCGGCGGTGGGCTGCGGCGATGGGGATGGAGAAAGTGAGGAGGCCCATGAGGAGGAAGTGCTCGGGGCGGTCGCCGAAGTTGAGCCAGTTGTAGCCGAGGCGGGCGGTGAGAGAAGCAGAGCCCCAACTGAGGAGCAGGCCGAGGGCGATGAGGAGGAGGGGGCGGAGGCCATAGCGGTAGGCGAGGAGGAGAGAGAAGGCGCCCCAGGCGAAGAGGGCGTTTTCCGTGGGCGTGATGTTGAAGACGCGGCCGATGACGGCGAGGGTCAGGATGAACGAGCCGAGAGCGATGAGGGCCATGAGGCCGGCGAAGTAGAGGGTGCGCTCTCGGCGGGCGGCGAATTCGGTGGCGGCGAGGGCGAGGAGGGGGAGGCAGATGGCGGCGGCGACCTGGACGGGGGTGTCGAGGTAGCCCCAGTAGCGGACGAAGAAGAGCATGAGGGCGGCGCACAGTGCGAGTCCGCCGAGGGTGGAGGCGATGCGGAGGCCCCAGGAGACGCGCTTCTGGGAGTCGGTGGTGTCGACGTCGAATTGGGCGGCGAGATTGTGCAGGGTTTCGGCGGACCAGTGGTCGAAGGCGGCGCGCTGATCGGAGGTGAGGGTGAGGATTTGGTCGCGCTCGAGCTGGGAGAGGCCGTCGCGGAGGACGCGGATGCGGTCGGCCTGGTGCTGGGCTTCGGCGCGAGAGAGGGTGTCGCCGTTCATCGGATGTGATTGTAGTGCTATGGGGGCGGCGAGGGAAGGGCGCCGGGATGAGCGGCGCCCCTGGGGGGATGAGTGGATGTCAGCCCTTGATGACGATGTTGATGAGCTTGCCGGTGTTGATGACCTTGACGACGGTTTTGTCGGCGAGGTTCTGCTGGATCTTTTCGTCGGCGAGGGCGGCCGTTTCCTGCTCCTCTTTCGAGGAGCCGTTGGGGACGGTGATGCGGGAGCGGAGCTTGCCGTTGACCTGGACGGGGATTTCGAGGGCTTCCTCGCGGGCGAGATTTTCGTCGAAGGCCGGCCAGGACTGCTTGAAGACCGGGCCCTGATGGCCGGTGATCTCCCAGAGTTCTTCGGCGGCGAAGGGGGCGAAGGGGGCGAGGAGCAGAGTGACGGATTCGGCGCACTGGCGGCGGGCGGCGGCCGACATCTGCGGCTCGCAGGCGTGGAGCTCGTTCATCAGCTCCATCAGCGCCGCGATGGAGGTGTTGAAGTGCCAGCGGTTGTCGAAGTCGGCGGTGATCTTGCGGATGGACTGGTGGAGCTTGCGGAGGGCGCGGGCGTCAGCTTCGCCGGAGCCTTCGGCTGCGCCGGCGTTGCGGGTGACCCACTTGAAGAGACGGGTGAGGAAGCGCCACTGGCCTTCGACGCTGGACTCGTTCCAGTCCATGTTCTTTTCGGGCGGAGCGGCGAAGAGGGTGAAGAGGCGGCAGGTGTCGGCGCCGTACTTTTCGACCATCTCGTCGGGGTCGACGATGTTGCCCTTGGACTTGGACATGGTCTGGCCATTCAACTGGACCATGCCCTGCGTGAAGAGGTTTCTGAAGGGCTCATCGACTTTGACGAGGCCGATGTCGCGCATCACTTTGCACCAGAAGCGGGAGTAGAGCAGGTGCAGAATGGCGTGGGTGACGCCGCCGATGTACTGGTCGACGGGGAACCAGGGCTGGACGGTTTCCGGGGAAAACGGCAGGTTTTCGTTGCGCGGATCGACGTAGCGGAAGAAGTACCAGGACGAATCGACGAAGGTGTCCATGGTGTCGGTTTCGCGCTGGGCGGCAGCGCCGCACTTGGGGCAGGTGGTTTCGAGGAAGCTCTTCAAATTGGCAAGAGGCGACTTGCCGCGGCCGGTGAATTCGACGCCGGGGGGGAGGACGACGGGGAGCTCATGATCCGGAACGGGGACGACGCCGCACGCCTTGCAGTGAACGACGGGGATGGGGGTGCCCCAGTAGCGCTGGCGGGAGACGCCCCAATCCTTGAGACGGTAAGTGATGGCGGCCTTGCCGAAGCGTTCTTTTTCGGCCTTTTCGGACATGCGGCGGCGGCCTTCGGCGCTGGAGAGGCCGGACCACTCCGCGGAGTTCTCCATGATGCCGTAATCGGTGAAGGCCTCCGTGGGGTTGACGGCGAGGGCGCCGCCGACGGGGCGGATGACAGGGACGATGGGGATCTGGTACTTGGCGCAGAACTCGAAGTCGCGCTCGTCGTGGGCGGGCACGGCCATGATGGCGCCGGTGCCGTAGCCCCAGAGGATGAAATTGCCGACCCAGACGGGGACCTCGGCGCCGTTGTAGGGATTGACGGCGGTGTGGCCGGTGTAGAAACCTTCCTTGACGAGGTTTTCGGGGTCCTTGCGGCCCTGGTCGTCGATCATGGCCTTCAGTTTCGGGGCCAGATCTCCCGTGCAGAGCTGTTTGGAGATGGGGTGCTCGGGGGCGAGGATGACGCAGGTGGCGCCGTAGATGGTATCGACGCGGGTGGTGAAGACGCGGATGTTCTGCTCCGTACCCTTGAGCTTGAAATCGACTTCGGTGCCTTCGCTGCGGCCGATCCAGTTGCGCTGCATGGTGAGGACCTGGCTGGGCCAGCCGGCCTCGATCTGGGCCATGTCGTCGAGGAGCTGCTCGGCGTATTGGGTGATGCGGAGGAACCACTGGTCGAGCTCGCGCTGCTCGACGGGGGTGGTTTCGTGGCGCCAGCAGCAGCCGTTTTCGACCTGCTCATTGGCGAGGACGGTAGCGCATTCGGGGCACCAGTTGACGAGGGAGGTCTTGCGGTAGGCCAGGCCGCGCTCCATCATGCGGAGGAAGAGCCACTGGTTCCAGCGGTAGTATTCGGGGGTGCAGGTGTTGACCTCGCGGGCCCAGTCGTAAGCGAAGCCGAGGCGCTGGAGCTGCGTTTTCATGTGGGCCACGTTGGAGTGGGTCCACTCAGCGGGGTGGCGCCTGTTCTTGATGGCGGCGTTTTCGGCGGGCAGGCCGAAGGAGTCCCAGCCCATGGGGTGGAGGACGTCGAAGCCGCGCATCCATTGATAACGGGCGAGGGTGTCGCCGATGGAGTAGTTGCGGACGTGGCCCATGTGGAGGCGGCCGCTGGGGTAGGGCAGCATCTCGAGGACGTAGTAGCGGGGGCGGGCGCCGTCGTCAGCAGCCTTGTAGAGAGCGGGGTCGGCGGCCCAGCGGTCAGCCCATTTCAGCTCGATTTCCTGGTGGTGGTACGGCTTTTCCGGCATAGCGATTTCAGGGCGTCCACATTGCGCTGGTCGTCGCCCGGCTCGTCGATTGGGGTCTCGAGCACGAAGGCTTTTTCCCGCAGTTTCGGATGGTTGAGGATCCGGCGGAAACCTTCCAGGCCGATGTGGCCTGCTCCTATGTTCGCATGGCGGTCGAGGCGGGAGGCGAGGGCGCCCTTGGAATCGTTGGCGTGGATGACGGGGATGAGGTCGAGGCCCAGGGTTTTTTCAGCGGCGGCGACGGTTGCGTTGAGGCCTTTTTGGGTGGCGACGTCGAAACCGGAGGCGTAGAGGTGGCAGGTATCGAGACAGAAGCCGAGGGGGAAGGGGACGCGGGGGAGGGCGAGCTGGCGGAGCTGCGCGAGCTCTTCGAAGCTGCGGCCGATGGTGGCGCCGGCGCCGGCGGTGTTTTCAAAGAGGAGCGTGAAGCCGCCGGGCGCGAGGCCGCGAGCGGCTTCTTCGAGAGAAGCCACGATGTTGGCGATGCCGGATTCGATGGGCTGGTCGCGGGCCGAGCCGGGGTGCATGACGAGGTATTCGGCGCCGATGGCGAAGGCGCGGAGGAGCTCGTCGCGGAAGGCGGCGATGGACTTGCGGCGGATATCGGGATCAGGGGCGGCGAGGTTGATGAGGTAAGAATCGTGGATGACGAGGGGGGCGAGGTTGTGCAGCGCGCGGAACTTTTTCATCTCGTCGAGCTGGTCAGGCGGTGGCATGGCGGCGCGCCACATGCGGGGGCTGGCGGAGAAGATCTGGAAGCAGTCAGCGCCGAGTTCGAGGGCTTTGGCGGCAGCGTTGACGAGGCGGCCGGAGGTGGAGCAATGGATGCCGATGCGCACGAGGGAGAGTGTAGCGCAGGGGCGGGGTGGGTCAGGGCTTCGGGGCGGGGCGAAGGAGCCAGGCGTCGGTCTCCATCGAATCGAGGATGAAGTAGAGGAAGCCGCCGGCGAGGCGCAGGTTTCCGGCGCCGCGGGCGCGATTGACGCCGGCGAGGCGGTGTCGGGCGGCATGGAAGTGGCGGACGGGGCGGGGGTCGCCGGAGGGCCAGCGGGTGGCGGGGTTGAGTTTCTGCTCGTAGATGCAGCGGTGGCCGTCGCGCAGGCTGACGAAGAAGAGGCTGTCGCCGCGGGGGGACCAGACGGGGGAGGAGTCCCAACTGGCGCCGTTGGTGACGGGGATCCAACTGGAGACGGGAGGCGGCTCCCAGCCGTGGACGGGGGCGACGAAGATCTGGCGGGTGCGGGGGGTATTTTCGGCGTAGAAGGCGACCCAGCCGTCGCGGGGGCCGGTGAGGAAGAGGTTGGGGCTGAAGACGCCGAAGTCGGGGTGGATGAGCCAGTCGTGCCACTTGCCGGTGGCGGCCTCGACAACGCCGATGCGGGCCGGGACGCCGCCGGTGTGATAGAGCAGGAAGTCGCCGGCGGGGGACCACTCTTCGGGGGCGCCGCAGTCATCGCAGATGCGTTTGGCGGGGCCTCCGCCGAAAGGTACGAGGTTGACGGCCTGCTTACGGCCGTCCATGATGCGGTAGGCGACGTGGGCGCCCTGGGGGGTGATGACGGGGAAGGCCACGCTGCCGGAGGCGACGATGCGCCCGCCGTCACCGGAAAAGGGGGCGGCGAGGACGCTGACGGGACTGCCGGCGGCGTAGACTTCCGCGGCGTAGGCGTCGCCGGGGGAAGAGACGGAGAGGCGGGACAGCCAGCCGGATTCGGCGGGCAGGCGCTCCAGGCTGCTACCGTCGAGGGAGAGGCGCCAGGGAGACTCGATCAGGGTGGTGGAGGCGGTGACGAGATCGCCGGTCGCGGAGACGCGGGGGGATTGGAGCAGGTGGGTGGCGGCGGTGAGAGGCTCGGGTACGCCGTAGACGTGGAAGTCGGCGCCGATGGGGACGCGGTAGAGGTTCGCGGCGTGGCCCTGGAGGATGGAGAGATAGAGGTGGCCGGCGTGCCAACCGGTGACGGAAATGCGGGCGCGGTCGCGGACGGTGGTGTAGAGGCCGCGGGAGCGGAGGAGGTCGAACAGGCCGGTGCGGATCTCGGTGTAAGCGGAAACGCCGTTGCGGAAGGGGTTGACCCAAGCGTCGTACTCGCGGTCGGGGACGGCGCTTTGAGCGGTGCCGAGGGCGAGCAGCGCGCTGCCGTCCGGCGCCCAGAGAGGAGCGAAGGAGGTGTCAAAGCCGTCAAACATGCGAACGGGCTTGCCGGGGGGATCGACGGCCTGGAGCAGGACGATGCCGATGTCGCGGATGTGCTCTTCGGAGGCGACCCAATAGGCGAGGGCATTGCGGCCGGGCTGCCAGCGGGGCTGGCGGCCGCGAGAGCTGTCAGGCAGAGGGACGGGGGACCCGGAGCCGTCGGCGGGGGCAATGAGGATGCGGCCATCGCCGGCCGAGGAGCGGAACGCGACGCGACTTCCATCGGGGGAGATGGCGGGCGACTCGACAGGTTCGAGGTAAAGCGGCGTGATGAGGCGCGGGAAGCCGGCGGGCAGATCCTGGCGGTAGATGCCATAGCGCAGAGCGTCCGGATGCTCCCCGGCGCTCACCACGAAGCTGCCGTCGAGGGCGACGTCGGGCTCGGCCATGGTCTCGGACCAGGTGAGCCGGGTGGCGGAGGCGAGGCTGGCCGGCGCCGGCCGGGAGGCGCGGATCATCCAAAAGGCGGCGAGGATGACAGCCAGTAGGAAGGGGAAGACGGCCCACATCCAATGCACGCGAGGGCCGGCTTGCCCCGTTGGGGCCGCGGGCGGATGGCCGGACAGTGAAACGGGGACGGCGGGGCCCGAATCGAGAACCGTGACGGGGGCGGCGAAGCGGTAGCCGCGCTTGGCCACAGTTTCGATGAAAGTCTGGTTGTCCTGATCGTCCAATGCCTTGCGCAGGATGAAAATGCATTGGGTGAGGCTGCGCTGCTCAACGAACGTGTCGCGCCAGACGGTGGAGAGGAATTCTTCCTTCGTCACGACTTCGCCCGGCCGATCAAGAAGGAGGGAGAGCACGTGAGCGGCTTTGGCGGTGAGCGGAATGAGGTGCTGGTCTTCGTACAGTGTATACGAATGCTTGTCGAAGCGGTAACGTCCGAAGGCCAAGAGCATTGACGCGCAGCCGGAGGGTCCGATTCCGGCATTAGAAAGAGCATAGCAGGGAACGTCGAAAAATGGAATAAGCCTTAACATATCAAGCATTTGATTTTTTTGTGATCTGGATCGCGGGCGGGGAGGAGGGGCGAATAACTTCGTGTCTCAGAAATGAACACGGACGTCATGCAGACTGCTGTAGATTGGATTCGTGGCGGCCGTAGCCTTCCGAAAAAGGTGCCGCTCTGGAGAGCTGGAGGAAGTGGATTTCCCGAAGTGAACGGGAAGTCAGGGCACACGTTCTCGAGAAGCAGTTTTCCGGGGAGGGCCCAGTTTCGGGAATCGGAGGGGGCTTCGGCCCCCAACCGCCTGGAGGAGGGGAGAGATGGGCCGGGGCTAGTTGATGCCCCGGCCGTTCCTCTTTTTGGGGCTATGGCGGCCCGCAGGGCGCAGCAAGGTCCCAGACAAAGGAAAAGCCCCGGAGCCTGAGGGCCCCGGGGCGGGAATTCAAGATAGCCGGATCGCGCACCTGACGCGAGATGAGAGGTTCGCTACGCTACCCGGGAAGCCCGGTGGCGATTGAGGATCTCGTGCATCTGGTCTTTGAGATGGAGCTTCAACTTCTTCAGCCGGTGTTCTTCCATCTCGTCCTCTTCGGTCAAATGGGGCTTGGACTCGATCTCGTCGATCAGCTTCGCGTATTCGGCGTGCTTCTCGGCGAGGGATCGAAACTCCTCATTTGACTGCATCAGGTACGCCTTCAATTCTTCCTGCGAGAATTTCTCCATGTGGGTGGTTCTCCTTGGACCGGGATCCACGCCGAGTCGCTTCTGGGATGGAGACAGGCTCGGTGGGTCTCAGATGCTGCATATAGAACGACGGCCAGGCCCCTCGGAACCCGCCGTCAACCGTACACTAGCACTTTTGGAAGAGTCTTACAATCCCGTCAATTCGGGACGCTAACGGGGCATCTCGCGGCGCATCATGATGGCGTCCTCCACGGGCCGGGAGTAGTACTTGCGGCGGTGGCCGCACTTCTGGAAGCCGTGGCGGCGGTAGAAGGAGAGGGCGGCGTGGTTGGAGATGCGGACGTCGAGGAACTGGACGCGGCCGCCGGCGGCATCCAGCAGGGCGGAGCCCACGCCCTGGCGGTGGAAGCGGGTGGCGACGGCGAGATTGAGGATTTCCACTTCGTCGGGCGGGATGGAAAGGACGGCGAGGAAGCCGGCGGGTTCGCCATCGCGTTCGGCGACGAGGGTCTGGTAGCCGAGGTAGTCGGCGGGGGGCCACTGGGCGGCGGTGGGATTCTGGCGCTGGATCTCCTCGATGGCGGGGAGGTCAGCAAGGGCGAGGGGGCGGATTAAGAGCGCCATAGGTACTCCTGTTTCTTCGCCAGGGAGGATGAGCCGAGGTTTTCTTCAGTGGGCGGGCGCTGTGCGGGAACAGGGGGGCGGCTGGGGAGGAGGATAAGGATGGCGGAGAGAGGCCGGGCGGGGGGGACTTGGGGGCGGATCACGAGCGCCATAGCTGCTCCTGTTTCTTCGCCAGGGCGGGCCAGCCGAAGTCGCGCTCGGCGACGGCGCGGGCCTGGGCGGCTAGGGCTTCGGACAGATCCGGATCGTCGAGCAGACGGTCTACGGCGGCGGCGAACTCCTGCGCCGAGCGGGCGAGGAGGACGGATTGGCCGTCGATCAGACCAAGCCCGGCGACGCCGGATTCGGTGGAGACGATGGGCCGGCGCATGGCCATGGCTTCGAGCGCCTTGAGGTTGGTGCCGGCCGAGACCACGGTAGGGATGACCACCACGGCCGCCTCGTCGTAGAGCGGCTTGACGTCCTCAACGAAGCCGAGCAGGCGGATGCTCTCACAGGGCGCGGGGTCGGGCCAGTAGAGTTCGGGGTGCGGGCCGGCGACGACGGTAAGGCACGCGTCGCGGCGGCCGAGCAGCGGCCAGATCTCCTCGACCAGGAAGCGGTAGGCGCGGACGTTGGGGAAGTGGCGGAAGGAGCCGATGAAGAGGAGGTTCGAGGCGGCGGGACGGGGGGAGGGGTGGAAGCGCTCGAGGTCCACGCCGTTGGGGATCACCGTGGTCTTGGCGGGATGGCCGATGAGGGCGGCGTCCTTGCCGCTCATGGCCACGATGGCGGGGTAGCGGCGGAGGGCGCGGTTCTCGAAGCGGCGCCAGCGGAAGAGATCCCACCAGGCACGGAGGGAGGGCTCGCGCTCGTAGACCTGGCGAAAGAGGTCCTGGGTGACGTCGTGCTCGACGAGGATGCGGCCGCCGTAGCGGGCAAGCTGGGTGTATTCGACCTGGAGGAGGGGGACCTTGAAGCGTTCGAGCAGGCGGTGGAGCTCGGCGCGGAGTTCGGGGGTGTAGAATTCGCAGGCCTCGGGCGGGAGCAGGGTGGACCAGCGGGGCTCGCGGTAGCGAGGCTTGGCGGCGACGGCGACGACGGAGCAGAACTCGGTGGCGCGGGCGAGGTCGGCGCCGGTCTGGCCGTCTTCGAAGGCGAACAGGACGAGGTCGAATTCGCGGGAGACCTCGCGGAGGAGGTTATAGATGCGGACGGCGCCGCCGTGGGCGAGAGGCCAGGGCAGGTAGGGCGAGAGGACGGCGACGCGGGGGCGGCCCGCGCGGAACGGGCGTCCTTCAACAAGGCGCCAGGAGCGGGGCAGGAGGCTGCGGTCCTGCTTCCAGGGGCAGAGCCAGGAGGGACGGAGGAAGATGCGGTCCAGCGGGAGGCCGCGCATGAAGAGGAGGGACGCGATGAGGGTGCGGAGGCGCAGGTGGTGGCGTTCGCCGGCGGCGTTGAAGGCCAGCACCTTGCCGGGGCAGGCGAGCAGGGCGGCGGCGAGGGCGCGGCGATCGTCGAGAGAGACGGCGCAGAGGGCCACGCGACAGGGCGCGAGAGTGCGGCGGAGGCGCATCCAGAGTTCGCCGGGGGATTCGCGCGGGGCGGGCTCGACGAGGATGTGGCGGCGGGCCGGGACGAGATCGCGCATGCGCCGCGGCAGGGATCCGGGGGAGCCGACGGTGACGATGACGGCCTCGGGGTCCTTGCCGAGCAGAGCGAAGAGGGCGCGCTTGAGCCAGGCCTTCACGGGCGCGGCTCCCGGCGCAGGGCGAGATGGAGAACGAGCCAGGAGGCAGTAGGGAGGAGGGCCACGGTGACGCAGAGCGGGGTGAAGCCGTAACGGTCCACGACACGGCCGGCCAGCGAGGAAAAGACGCCCTGCAGCAGGCCGTAGGCGCTGGTGAGGCCGGAGACGGCAAAGGCGGCCGAGCGGGCGCCGAAGAGGTCCAGCGGGAGTGCGTAGATGTTGACGCTGGAAGCGACGCAGGCGAAAAACGACAGGCAGATGAACGCCGTGGAAAGCGCCGGCGTGGGCATGAAAGGCACGGCGGCGCCGCCCAGCAGGAGGAGCGAACCGGCGAGGATGACGCGCAGGCGGGCCGGGGTGACGTCCTGGCCGGGGCGCGACCAGCGGAGCGTCAGCCAGCCGCCGAACAGGCCGCCGGCGGTGGCGAAGATGGGCGGCACCCAGGCGAGGCGGTAGTTGGCCTGGGCCTGGGTGAGGTGGTGGGCCTGGACGAGGAAGACGGTGGTCCAGTTCACCCAGAGGGAGTAGACGGACATGAGGAGGGCATTGGAGGCGAGCAGGGCCCAGTAGCGGCGGTCGGCGAGGATGCCGCGCGCGGGTAGGGCGGCGCTGCCATGGTCCGGTGCGGCCTGAGGGACGCGGCGGTGGACGGCGATCCACAAGGGGATCCAAAGGAAGCCGGCGGCGCCGAGGATGACGAAGGCGGAGCGCCAGCCGTAGAGGCGGGAGAAGGTTTGGGCGAGCAGCGGGGCGAGGATGGCGCCGAGAGTGAGGCCCCCCTGGAAAACGGCGCCGCCAAGGGCGCGCTCGCGCGGGGGCAGGTAGACGGCGGAGGCCTTGCCGGTGGCCGGGACGCCGCCGGC
>DAHVTI010000332.1 GCA_027324255.1 Bryobacterales bacterium
CAGCAGCGCGCTTTCGATCTCCTGGGCGTCACACTACGACTCAACTAATACCGCTCTGTAGGCAGTAGGCCGCTCCACAAAACCCGCTAAGTTCCTGCCCTGCCCAGACTTGCTTCAATCGGGTCGAAGAACTTCGGTCTAAAGGTCTTCGGGGAAGACGGCGTAGCCCTGCGGCGGCGGGTAGAGTTCCTTCAGCATGTGGAGACGGCGCCGCAGCAGGTTTGAGGCCAGTTGCCGCGGCCCCGTTTCCACGTCGATGTCGCAGCAGATGCCGTGCGTATAGAGCGTTAGCGTGTCCACGAAGCTCTGGCGCAGATAATCGCGGAAGCGCTTGCCGGGCCGCTGCGCCGTGCGGTCCCGTTCTTCCAGTTCGACTTTGAGCCGCCACGACGCTTCGTCCACTTCGCCGTGCGCGGACTTGTGAAGCTCCTGCCGGATCAGGCCGATATAGGCCTCCGGAACGTCCTTGCCGTTCTTGCCGGCGATCAGCTCCGCGATGGCGCGGTAAAAGCGGTAGTGGTAGTCGGCGACCTCCGCCTCCTTCACCGCGAAGGCCAGAACGGCGCCCGAGCCCGAGACGACGGAGCCAAACGACAAGGCGACGGCTTCTTTGGGTTTCTCTGTGGCAACCAGAGTTTCGGGGGCGGTGCGCGTGCGGTGGGCCGCGCCTTTCTCAAGGTAAGGGACCAGCAGGATCCTGACTTCCGGCAGCCGCGCGGCGATGACGGGCGGCAGCGCCGCCACCGGTTCGTCCACGTACTCCCGGCGGTCTTCTTCGCTGAGCGAGACCGCCGCGCAGAAGTAACAGAAACGGTGTCCGACGGGCACCATTTCATTGCGGAAGCGTTCCGCGAACTGGCCGACGCTGAGGCTTTGCAGGGGTTTGGGCCCGGTCATCTTCACTGGCAACTTCAGGATAGCAGAGCCGGTCCAATGGGTTGGCGGCCCTCGGCCACCGGCGCCAGCTTTCCCCCGCCGCCGCGAGCCACCCCCGTCACCGCCAGCTTCCTCCCCGCCACACCGCGAGCTCTCACCCCGCGGACGCTAGACTGGGAAGTGTCGCTGAAAATCCTGATCTCGGCAGGAGAAGCCTCCGGCGACCGCTATGCGGCGGGCGTTGCCCGCGCCATTCTCAAGCTCAGGCCCGACCTCGAATTCTTCGGCTGCACCGGCGAGGAGATGCGCGCCGCCGGGGTGCGGACGGTGGTCGATTCGGCCAGTCTGGCCGTGGTCGGCCTGGCGGAAGTGGTCTCCCACATCCCGCGGATTTACGGCGAGTACCGCCGGCTGGTGGCGGCGGCGGAGCGGGAGCGGCCCGCGCTGGCCGTGCTGACGGACAGCGCCGGTTTTCACATGCGCGTCGCCAACGCATTGAAGAACAAGGGCATACCGATCATTCAACTGGTGGCGCCGCAAGCTTGGGCCTGGCGTGAGTACCGGGTGCGGAATCTCCGGCGAAACGTGACGGAACTGCACTGCATCTTTCCCTTTGAAGAGAGTTTTTTCCGGGAACGGGGAGTCAACGCCCACTACGTGGGGCACCCTCTGGCCAGAATCGTGAAAGCGCGCTGGAGCCGAAATGAGTTCTTCGCCCGGCATCGCCTGCCCGAGGGGCGGCCGCTGGTGGCGCTCTGCCCCGGCAGCCGCCGGGGCGAGATCGCCCGCCACCTGGCGGTGCTCGCCGAGACCGTGGAGAGAGTGAGCGCGGCTCGGGCGTGCACGTTTCTGCTGGCGGCTCCTTCCGGATCGGCGGAACGGTTCGGGACGGCGTTCTTCGACCCCATCAGGGGAGACGGTCGGGTCCGGTACTGTGAAGGAGAGACCTGGGACGCGATGGCGCACGCGGATGTAACACTTGCGGCGAGCGGCACCGTCACCATGGAAGCGGCCCTGCTGGGCGCGCCCATGGTGACGTACTACAGGGTGTCTCCGCTGACGTATTTCGTCGGCAAGCCCCTGGTCCGCGTTCCCTTCTATTCGATGGTCAACCTGGTGGCCGGACGCCGGCTGGTGGCCGAATACATTCAGTCCGGTATGACCGCCGCCAACCTGGCGGGCGAAACGCTCCGCCTGCTCGATTCGCCGGAAGAACGGGCGCGAGTGAAAGCAGAATTGGGCGCGGTGCGGGCGGCGCTGGAGGCGGGCCACGACCCGTTTGAAGAATCCGCCCGACGGATCGTGAAGCACATCCAAGAGGAAGTAAGATGAGAACCGCCGTGAAGTCAACTGTCTGGGCCGTTGCCGCAGCCTGCCTGCTCGCCGCGCCTGCCGCCGCGCAGGACCGCCGCGCCAGCCTTGACGTGGAAAGTTATCGCATTCAGGCCAGCATCGACCCCGCCCAGCAGACCCTGGCGGCCAAGGCGGAAGTCACCTTCACGCCGCTCGACGACCGCATCCAGACTGCGGCCTTCGAACTGAACAACGCGCTCAACCTCAGCGGCGTCGCCGACAGCGCGGGCCAGCCTCTTCAGACCACCCGCAGCGTGGGCGATTTCACCGTCCGCGTGAACTTCCCGCAGCCGCTCCCCAAGGGCCAGCCCGTGACCATCGCCTTCAACTACGGCGGGCGGCTGGGCGGCGAGGAAGAGTCGCCCGTCTACGGCATCAACTTCGCGGCCATCAAGCCGGACCACGCCTACCTGCTCTACCCGGCGCGCTGGTTCCCCATGAACGGCTACACGGTGGACCGCTTCCAGATGGAGCTGAGCGTCCAGGCTCCGGCCGGCTTCAAGGTTCTCACCAGCGGCCTGGCAATGCCGGGCCCCGGCGGGAACGTGTTCAAGTCCACCTCGCCCGGAATCTACGGCAGCCTCGCGCTGGTGCAGGGCTCAGCTCAGAAGGTTCAGGCCGAAGGCGTCAGCACGGACGTCTGGTTCCGCGGCGACCGCGCGGGCGTGGTCCAGGCCTACGGCGAGGAGACCGGCAAGATCATGACCTTCCTGACCAGCCTGTACGGGATTCCTCCCGTCCGGGACCTGGTGCTGGTAGAGACGGGCGAGGGCGCGCCGAACGGCTACGCCGCCCCGGGTCTGCTGTTCCTGTCGCCCGCCGGCATCGGCCGCCAGTCCTCGCAGCGGCTGCTGGCCAACCAGATCACCCGGCAGTGGTTCGGTTGCATGATCACTCCGGCCAACCGCAACCACATCTGGATCATGAACGGTCTGGCGCGCTATGCCGAACTGCTGTACCTGGCGCAGGTGAACGGGCCCTCCGTGCTCGACTCCGAAATCCGCGATCTCTACATCGACTCGCTCACAGTCACCGACGCCCCCGTCCGCCAGGCCGCCCGCTACGACGACTACTCGCCCGAGTTCTTCGCCGTCACCGGCAGCAAAGGCGCCGCCACCTACAACATGCTGCGCTGGATCATCGGTGAAGAGGCGTTCAACAAGATGCTGAAGGCCGTGACGGAGCAGTTCGCCAACAAGCCGATTGCCACCGACGACCTGCGCAAGATCGCCGAGGCCGTCAGCGGGCAGAACCTGCAGGGGTTCTTCATCCAATGGCTCGAGTCCACCGGCGCGCCCGAGTTCAAAACGGAATACACCATCTACCGCACGCAGAAGGGCTTCCGCGTAATGGGCAAAATCTCGCAGGACCTCGACACGTTCCGCATGCCCGTCGAGCTGCGCATCGACACCGAAGGCAACCCCGAGTTCAAGCGCGTGGAGGTGGTGGGCCCCACCACGGATTTTTCCGTCGAGACCTTCGGCAAGCCGAAGAAGGTGGTGGTGGACCCCAACGGCCGCATGCTGCGCCTGAGCCCGGACATGCGGGTGGCGGTGGCCATCCGGCGGGGCGAGCAGTTCGCCGAGATCGCCGAATACAACCAGGCCCTGCAGGAATACCAGAAGGCGCTCGAAGTGAATCGCATCAGCTCGCTGGCGCACTACCGCGTCGCGGAAGTCTTCTTCCTGCAGGGCAACTACCAGTCGGCCGTGAACGAATTCCGAGAGGCGCTCAACGGGGACCTGGAGCCGAAGTGGGTGGAGGTCTGGAGCCGCATCAACATGGGCAAGATCTTCGACATCACCCAGCAGCGCGAGCGCGCGCGGAACGAGTACACGCAAGCCATCCGCACGAAGGACAACACCCAGGGGGCGCAGGAAGAAGCCGCCAGGTACCTGCAGGCGCCCTACCAGCGCAAAGACAACAACTGAGCGCTACTGGCCCTGCGGCGGAGGCGGCTGGGGCGGATTCGCTGGCGGCCCCTGCCGGATGCCGGGCATGCGGCCCTGGCGGCGCTGCTGTTGCAGTTCCCGCCGCAGTTCCTGCGGCTGCAGGTTCCGCGGACGGCGCTTCTGCAGTTCCCGGTACTGCTCGGGCGTCAGCAGGGCACGCAGGCGCAGGCTCATCTGGGAGAAGCCGCGCATGAGGTCGGCGCGAGCCGTCACCAGGTGCTCCAGCGCGTCGCCGGCACGGCGCTGATCGAAAGCGTCCTCGTTAAACACGTCTTCAAACTCCGCCTCGGCCTTTTCCACCGTGGCGCGCTGGTCGATCAGCTTGCCGCGGTATTCGCGCACGATGGCGCGAATCTGGCGCTGCTGGTCTTCCGTCAGATTCAGCCCCTTGGCGATGGGGGAGTCCCACCAGTTGAAAACGCCGCGCGGCATCTGGGCGAGGGCCGGCACGGCGGCAAGAATCAGGGCTAACAGAAAGCGGGGCATGGCTATTGCATCTCCAGACTGGAGGCCTCGCTGAAGAGGCCGCGAATGGGTTCCACGGCGCGCGGGGAATCCGTGTTGACGACGTTGGCGATATCCGCGAACAACTGCTCGTCGCTGACGGACGAAGCCATCTGCGGACCGGTGGGCTGAGGCGCGGGACGGTTGAGCGCCGCGGCTAGAATCAGAACGAAACAGGTGGCGGCGGCGGGCACGGCTCGCAGCATGCGGGTGCGGCCCGGGTTCTCGATGCGGTCCCAGACGGCCAGCCGCTGGGCCCGCAGCAGATCGTCCGCGCAAGGCACGGAAGCGCCCGCGGCCAGGACGCCCGCCCGGGCCTCGCGGAGGCGCTGCCAGCGCGCGGCGCACTCCGGGCACTCGTCAAAGTGGGACAGGGACAGGTGCGGCGCGCCATCCGTACCGTAGAGCCGCGACAGGAGATCCTCTTCGCTCCAGTGGTTGCTGCGAGTGTTCATTGCCTCCCTCCTCGATGCTGAGCGTACAAATCCTTCAGTTCTTCTCTCATTTTGGCCACCGCCCGCGCCATGTGCGCCTTCACCGTGCCGACGTCCAGGCCCAGCACCGTGGC
>DAHVTI010000292.1 GCA_027324255.1 Bryobacterales bacterium
GGCCAACCTGCGCGGGGCACGGCAGGCCGACCGCTATATTCCGGCAGCGAGCGGCGAGGCCACGTTTGAACCGCGGTTCACATATCACGGGTTCCGCTACGTGGAGGTGACGGGCACGGCCGCGCCGCCGGCGCGCGACGCGCTGCTGGGGCGGGTGATCCACTCCGCCGCGCCGGACGCGGGGCGGTTCGAGACCTCCAGCGAGTTCGTGAACCGGCTGATGGAGAACATCGTCTGGACGCAGCGCGCCAACCTGTATTCGACGCCCACGGACTGCCCGCAGCGCGACGAGCGGCTGGGCTGGATGGGCGACATCCAGACGTTTTCCCAGACCGCCATTTTCAACATGGACATGGCGGGGTTTTTCACGAAGTGGCTGGCGGACGTGCGCGACGACCAGGCGTCCGACGGGCGCTTTCCGGACTTCGCGCCGAATCCCATGACGGTGCTGGGCGTGGACAAGTACTTCGGCGTGCCGGCGTGGGGGGATGCGGGCGTAATCGTTCCGTGGCGCGTCTACCAGAACTACGGCGACCGGCGGCTGCTGGAGCAGCACTTCGAGGCGGCGCGGCGGTGGGTGGACTGGATCGAGAGCCAGAACCCGAAGCTGTTGTGGGAGAACAAGCGCCACAACGACTACAACGACTGGCTGAACGCGGACACGATCCTTCACGAGAACTGGCCGAAGGAGGGCGGGGCCGTGCCGAAGCCGGTGTTCGCCACGGCCTTTTTCGCGCAATCGGCCGGGCTGGTGGGGCACATGGCGGCGGTGCTGGGGCGGGAGCAGGAGGCCGCGCGGTACGGCGGGCCGGCGGCGCGGATCCGCGAAGCCTTCAACCGGGCCTACGTCCAACCGGACGGCACGATTGCCGGAGACACGCAGGCGGGCTACGCGCTGGCGCTGCACTTCGATCTGCTGCCGGAGGCGCTGCGCGCGCGAGCGTTCGAGCGCATGCTGGCGCGGTTCGAGCCGTACGGCGGGCATCTTTCCACAGGGATACACAGCACGCACCGGCTGATGCTGGAGCTGGCGCGCCACGGGCGCAGCGACGAGGCCTACCGGCTGCTGAACCTGCGCACTTTTCCGTCGTGGGGCTTCATGCTGGAGAACGGGGCGACGACGATCTGGGAGCGGTGGGACGGGTACGTGAAGGGCCGCGGATTTCAGAATCCGGGGATGAATTCCTTCAACCACTGGGCGCTGGGCGCGGTGGGGGAGTGGATGTGGCGGGTGATTCTGGGCATCGAACCGGACGACGCCGGGCCGGGCTTCCGCCGGTTCAGCATCCGGCCGCGGCCGGGCGGCGGGCTGAAGTGGGCGCGGGGGACGTACGATTCGATTCGCGGGCCGATCGTGGTGGAGTGGAGGATCGCGGGCGGGCGATTGACACTAAAGGCGGGCGTGCCGCCGAACACGACGGCGCGCATCGTAGTGCCGGCCAAGACGGGCCCGGAGGAGCACGTGGTGGGGTCTGGGGAGCACAGCTACACGGTGGCTTATTGAGTGCACAAGCGGACGCGGTGGGCTAAAAGGTCCAACGACGGGCCACCTGGAGTTGGCGGGCGGCGGGACTGGCGGCGGAGGTGGGTGAGGGGGGCCTCCAGGCCGTGGCCGGCGATGGACGATTGCAGGAGGCAGGCGGGCCTAGTCCGCGGGCGGAGCCGGATTGATATGCTCTATTTTCGTGCCGAACTCGACCGGAATCCCGTCTGAATCGCCAGCCCCGGAAGGGAGCGGCGGGCGCGCATGAGCCGTGCGGATTGGGAGGCGCTGGGGGAGAGGGAGCAGCCTTCCTGGTACCTGGACCCGCTGGCGGCGAAGCAGAAGCGGGAGGTCCACCTGGAGCTGATCCGGCGCTGGTGGAAGGCGACGGGGGCCGAGCGGGTGCTGAAGACGGACCTGTTCGAGGAAGCCTTCGGGGAGGACCGCATCCTGCCGGACATTGCGCCGCTGGCGGGGTATGCGTGCGGGATGGACGAGTCGTTCTCCACGGCGCGGGCGGCGGCGCGGCGGGAGGCCGGCGGGCGGGCGGTGGTTTCCGACATCCGGCAGGGCGCGTTCCGGGCAGGGGCCTTCGACGTGGTCATTTCGACATCGACGCTGGACCACTTTGCCGAACCCGCTGATTTCGCCAAAGCCATTGGGGAGATCCACCGGATGATGCGGCCGGGCGGGCTGCTGATCCTGACGCTGGACAATCCTGCCAATCCGCTGTACGCGCCGTTGCGGTGGTACAGCCGGACCCGGTTCGCGCCGTTCTATCTCGGCTATACGCCGCGGCTGGGGGCGCTGAAGCAGGTGCTGGGCGAGGCCGGATTCGAGGTGGAGCAGGTGGACTGGCTGCTGCACAATCCGCGGCTGGTCTCGACGGCGCTG
>DAHVTI010000352.1 GCA_027324255.1 Bryobacterales bacterium
CCTTCGACGGTGACGCCGAACGGAGAGGCGAACCTGGCGAGTTCGTACCAGTGGGATTCGTACTTGAAGCTAACGTCGGCGAGCGGGCCGAACGGGGCGTCGACGGGGTTGACCTACGATTCGATGTCGCGGCCGGCTTCGACGACGTCGCCGCACGGGGCGGTGACGACCTTTGCCTATGGGCAGACGTGGACCACGGCGACGACCAACGGGAAATGGGTGAAAACCACGACGGACGGGCTTGGGCGGACGGTGAAGGTGGAGAGCGGATATGGTTCGACGACGGTGTCGATTGTGGAGACGGAGTACGCGCCTTGCGCCTGCTCGCCGATGGGGAAGGTGAAGCGGGTGTCGATGCCGCATGCGCCCGGGGCGGCGGTCTACTGGACGGAATACGAATACGACGCGCGGGGCCGGACGGTGAAGGTGACGCCGCCGGGGAACGCGGGCTACACGAGTTACGTCTATGAGGGCAATACGGTGAAGGTGATCGAGCCGTATTCGGACCCGGCCAAGATGAAGTGGAAGAAGTTCACGTTGGACGCGCTGGGGCGGCTGGTGATCGTGACCGAGCCGCGGCCGGGATCTCCGGGCTTGACGGATGACACGCTGTACTTCTACAACGTGCTGGACAAGTTGGCGCAGGTGTCGATGACGCGGGGCTCGACGACGCAGATCCGGCAGTTTGTTTTTGATGCGGAGATGCGGCTTTCGAGTGTGACGCAGCCGGAGAACGGGACGGTGAGCTACACGTATGACGCGCAGTCGAGGGTGGCTTCGCGGACGGACGCGAAGGGGCAGCGGGCGGAGTATAGCTACGACAGCTACAACCGGGTGACGATGGTGAAGCGGTTCGTGGGCGGGGTGGAGGATGTGGGGCAGCGGTCCACCATGACTTACGATTCGGCGGAGAACGGGTGGGGGCGAGTGGCGTCGGTGGCGGCGAGCGGGTTTGTGGAGGGCTACGGCTACACGGCGGGCGGGCTGGTGAAGAAGAAGTCGCTGCTGGTGAGCGGAGCGCAGAAGCCGCTGGTGGCGGAGTGGACGTACGACAACGAGGGGCGGCGGACGTCGCTGAAGTATCCGGACCTTTACTATCCGGCCTACTACCCGGAGGATGCGACGGTGAGCGAGGTGGGGAAGAAAGTGAACTTCCTGTACGACGCCGCCGGGCGATGGACGGGGGTGCAGGATTGGCTGAGCGGGCAGATGATGGTTTCGAACGCGACGTACAATGCGGCGGGGCAGTTGACGGGGGGCGTGGGCCAGTACACGTATAACGAGCGGGGACAGATGACGCGGGAGCAGAATGCGGGCGGCCTGGACGTGAGCTACGGCTACTCGGCGACAGCCAATGACGGCCGTGTGATTTCGAAGACCGACGGGACGACGGTGGAGTACCAATATGACGAACTGGGCAGGCTGACGCGGGCGGAGACGGCGGGCGGCGGAGGGTGGGGGCTGAGCTGGGTCTATGATGGATTCGGAAACAGGCTGCAGCAGAACCTGACGAAAGGAACGGCGCCAGCGCCGGTGATCACTGTGAACGCGGCGACAAACCGGATATCGACGGCGAACTTTGCGTATGACGCCAATGGCAACATGAGGCAGTGGCCGGCGGGAGGCGGGACGGCGACGGGGACGTTCGACGTGGAGAACCGGATGGTGGGGGTGACGAGCCCGATCGCTTCCGAGAGCTATGGGTACAATGCGGCGAATCAGCGGGTGAAACTGCAGCGGGGGACGCAGGAGCCGCAGATCTTCTTCTATGGGCTGGACGGGGAGTTACTGGGGACGTACATGCTGTTTGCGAACTCGTTTTCCACGGTAGAGACGAGGGTGTACTTCCAGGGGCGGCGGCTGCAGGAGGGGTCGTCGGCCGACGTGGAGGACCGGCTGGGGTCGGTGCGGTGGCAGCAGTGGGGGGTGGAGACGCGGACGTTCAACTACTTCCCATATGGGGAGCAGATCGGCGGGTCGTCTTACGAGGACCAGAGGAAGTTCGGGACGTATACGCGGGATTCGGCGAGCGGGCTCGATTATGGGTGGAATAGGTATTACAGTTCGACTTGGGGGAGGTTTTTGTCGGCGGATCCGTATGTGATGAGCGGGGGGATGGGGAATCCGCAGGGATGGAATCGGTACGCGTATGTCCAGGGGGATCCTGTCAACCTGATTGATCCGCGCGGACTGGAAGCGATTCCCGTATTCACCGTTACGGCATACCTAAACTTGTTCGGAGGAGGATCGACCAGCGCGAGTGGGAATCCAGGCGGAGATACGACCGGCATGGAGGCAATCAATGATGACCTTGAAGGGACGAAGAAAATAGAGGCAGGAGGCAGTTGGACATTTCGAGATTTGATGGATGCAGGGTTGAACAGGGTCTTGACAGGGGATTGTTCCGGTGTTCTCAAGAAGCTTGGCATCGACAGCGGTGTCCTCTTGGCAAATGCGCAGAAGGTTCAGTTGGTTCATGCAAATAACAGCTCTGTGCTAAATGCCAAGATCTCGACATACTTGGGAACCAGTCGATACAGCGGAACGGTTGGGACAAACAAGGGCGCTTCTACATTTGCGATGACAGCCCGCGGCAGCAACGGATGGGCAATATTTCTATTTGCTGATTTCTTTGGACCAATTGGCCCTAAGTCTCAACCAGACTATGAGGAGTTCATGTCAAAGAGAGCTATTGATCTTGTCCATGAGCTGCTCCATACTGCCGGCGAGAACTTCGAT
>DAHVTI010000357.1 GCA_027324255.1 Bryobacterales bacterium
CGCGCGTGGCTCGATTCGCAGCGGACCGCCGCACCGAAATCGGCTCGCTCCCCGTTGCCTACCTTGTGGACAAGCTGGAAACGAACGATGATTCGACAAACTACTGGATCTTTACGCCGGAAGGATTGCGCCGCATCCTGAAACGTTCCAACTGGAGGATCGCAGCCATGATGACCCGCGGGGCCACGGAATCAGACCCCGCGTCGGCATGTGGCGACGAGCGCGCATACTGCTTCCTGAAAAGCGCCTACAGGCAGATTGAATTCCTCCAAGGAGTACATCCCCCTGAGCCCGGCGACTGGCGCTGGACTGGGAGAAAATTCTCAGTCCGGATTTGGAGATCACCACTCGACCAGGCGAGTTCGAGCATCTCCCTCTTCATTCCCGACATCACGGTTTCGTCGCTCGGTCCTGTGACCGTCAGCGCCTCGGTAAACGGAACAGATCTTCCTGCCATCGTCCTTGGTCACCCGGGAGTCCACGAAATGCCGATTCCGCCACACCTTTTCATCCAAGGCTCCGCCAGGGTAGACTTTGCTCTCGATCGAGCACTACCCCCCGACGAGATTGATCAAAGAGAGCGCGGACTGGTGCTCCCAAGTCTCAATGCGGACGTGGATTGACTCCGTACAACAGTCCTGATCGTCCCCGCGCCATCTTTACTCACTCCTTCTCTCTGTGCCGCCATACACCGTGTCATCCACGGCCGCGTCTGAACGCTGCTCACCCGAATCAACCATGCCCGCATAGTCCATCCACCCTCCTTTCTTCCGCCCCACCGCCACCACCGACGTCCCCTTCCACGGAATCACCCCGTCCACCCGCTTCCACAGCCACACCAGCCTGTCGAACACCCCCAACTGCAGCCTGCTGAACCTCCGCCTCTTCAGCACCCGCCCGTTCCACCACCACCCCGGCCGCGTCACCCGGTTGAACTCGAACATCTCTTCCACCACGAACCCCGCCGCCTCTATCTTGCTCCGCAGCTCCGCGGCCGTGTAACGCCGGCAGTGGCCCAGCACGCGGTCCAGCTCCCCGTACACCGACATCCCTTCCGGTACGAGGATGATCGCACGCCCGCCCGGCATCAGCGCCCGGTTTATGTTAGCGAGCCCCGCCCGGTCGTCCTCCACGTGCTCCAGCACGTTCAGGCACACCACCGTGTCCACCTGCCCTTCCAACCCGTCGAAATCCTCCCCCCGCGAGAGGTCGCAAGTCACCGCCCGGAAGTTCGGCCGGTGCGCCAGCCGCGTCCGCAGCCGCGCCAGGTGCTCTTCGTCGATGTCCGACGCGATGTACAGCTCGCGCCGCGGCGCCAGGCAGCGCGACAGGTTCCCGATTCCCGCCCCGATCTCCAGCACCCGCCGCCCCACGTACGGCCGGATCCGCTCCGCCATCCAGGCGTTGAACCGCAGCGCCGAAGAGAGCGTGTCCAGAATCTCCGGCCCGCTTTCTTTGTAGATGTCCCGCTGCACTGCAAACCGCATCACCGTCAGCAGGGCCAGCAATGCGTCCGACTTCCCGATCTTCTTCCCTTCCTCGTACGTCCGCCCGTGGTAGCTCACCGGCGTCTCGTAGATCCTCACCTGCCGCTGCGCCAGCTTGATGGTCACCTCCGGCTCGAACCCGAACCCGTCGCTGCGCAGCGGAATGCTCTTCAAGAGCGGCGTCCGGAATGCCTTGTAGCAGGTCCATACGTCGGTCAGGTTCAAATCGCTCAGCAGGTTCACCGCCGTCGTCAGCAGATGGTTCGCCAGCGCGTGCCAGAAGTACAGCACCCGCCGCTCAGTCCCCACCGCGAACCGCGTCCCGTAGACGACGTCCGCCTTGCCTTCCAGCAACGGCCCCAGCAGCCGCCCGTACTCCCGCGGGTCGTACTCCAGGTCGGCGTCCTGGATCACCGCCAGTTCGCCCCGCGCCTCTTCCACCGCCGTCCGCACCGCCGCGCCTTTGCCCAGGTTGCGTCCGTGCCGCTTCACCCGCACCACGCCCGCGTGCCGCTCCGCGTACAGCGCCGCGATCTCCGCGCTGCCGTCGTCCGAGCCGTCGTCCACCACGATCACTTCGCGCTCCAGCCCCGCCGGCAGCGGCGCCGCCAGCACGCGCTCCAGCAGTTCGCCCAGGAACTCTTCCTCGTTGTAGACCGGCACCAGAATTGATAGTTTCATCGCAGTCACTCGATCGGCGGCCGCTTCGCGTGCCATTCCGTCGCCTGTTCGTAGGCCAGCGCCACGCGCAGCGGGTCGCCCTCTTTCCACAATCCGCCCAGGAAGCTCAGCCCCTGCGGCGCGCCTTTCACAAAGCCGCACGGCACCACCACCTGCGGATGCCCCGTCAGGTTCGTCGACCCCAGGTTTGAGTACGGCGGGCACACCACCACGTCCCAGTCTGCGAAGAATTTCTCCATTTTCTCCATCAGCAGCGTCCGCGCCCGCTGCGCCCGGATGTACTCCACCGCCGGAATCAGCCGCGACGTCCGGAACGAGTTCGGCCACGCCCCCGGCCCCTGGTCCTTCAACTCCCCAACCCTTCCATCCCGCGTGATGTCGTCGAACGCCGCCGCCGCCTCCGCGCTCAGGATGAACCCTAGCGTCCCCGCCGTCTCGTCCGGCAGTTCCACCGGCTTCATCGTGACACCCGCCTTTTTCAGATCGTCGAGCGCCTGGGCGTAGAGATCCTTTATCTCGCCCTTCATCCCATCGAACGCCTTCTGCGCCACGCCAATGCGCATCGAAGCGAGCGGCTTGGACGCCTGCCAGTCGAACGGCGCCGCCGTCACCGTCCGGTCCCGCCCATCCGGCCCGTAAATCGCGTTCAGCACCAGCGCGCAGTCTTCCACTCCGCGGCAAATCGGCCCCACTTTGTCCATCGTCCAGCTCAGCCCCATCGCCCCGGTGCGCGGCACGCGGCCATAGGTCGGCCGCAGCCCCACCGTCCCGCAGCGGATGCTCGGCGACACGATCGACCCCCGCGTCTCCGTCCCGATCGCGTACCCCACCAGCCCCGCCCCCGTCGCCGCAGCCGACCCCGCCGAAGAGCCGCTCGACGTCTCCTTCAAATTCCACGGCGTCTTCGTCATCCCCCCGAACCACAGCCCGCCCATCGCCAGCGCCCCCATCGACAGCTTCGCCGCCAGCACCCCGCCGGCGTTCCGCAGCCGTTCGTACACCGTCGAGTCATGCCCCGGCACCTGTTCCTGGAACGGCTCCGCCCCCCAGGTGGTCCGGATTCCCTTCGTCGCAAACAGGTCCTTCAGTCCATACGGAATCCCGTGCAGCGGCCCGCGGTACTGCCCCGCCCGGATCTCCTTGTCCGCCGCCCGCCCCTGCTCCAGCGCCAGTTCTTCCGTCAGCGTCACCACGCACAGCAGCTTCGGCCCGTATTCCTTCAGCCGCCGCAGGTAGAGCTTCGTCAGATCCTCGCTCGATACCCGCTTCGCCTTCACCAGCGCCGCCAGTTCCGTCAACGGCAGGAACGCCAGATCTTCATCCTTCGGCCGCGCGTTCGGCGCTTTCTTCACACTTGGCCGGAACAACGCCTTGCGCGCCTGCGGCTGCCTGCCTGCCAGCCCCGGATGGAAGCTGAACGCCGGCTCCGTCTCGTACGGCATCTCGATTTTGCGCAGCCTCTCGTAGTCGCCCAGCGCCCGCCCCACTCCGCGCACCATCATTTCCAATTGCGCATCGCTGAACTCGAGCCCCTCCAACTTCAGCGCAGTCGCCAACTGCTCCTTCGTCACCCGCGCCGCCGGCGCCGGCGCGCCCTGCCGCGCTTCCAACGCCGGCGCCGCGCTCAGCGCGGCCATCGTCTTCATCCACTTGCGGCGGTCCATGTTTCCACATGGTAATCTTTTGGCCGGGCCACCTGCCGCGCGCATCTGGATCAGTGTCATGCGCATTCTTCTCTTCAGCGGAAAGGGCGGTGTCGGCAAGACCTCCGTTGCCGCGGCCACCGGCGTCCGCCTCGCCGCCATCGGCTACCGCACGCTCGTCATGAGCGTCGATCCCGCCCACTCCCTCGCCGACTGCTTCGATATCGAAGCCTCCCTCTTCCACGGCCGGACTTCGGAAATCCTCTCCATCCAGCCCGGCCTCTCCATCCTCGAAGTCAACATCCAGCGCGAAATCCGCCGCCACTGGCGCGAAATCTCCACCTACATCACCGGCGTCCTCCGCACTTCCGGCCTCAATGAGGTCGAAGCGGAAGAGATGGCGATTCTCCCCGGCATGGAGGAGCTCAGCGCCATGATGTACGTCAACCAGTTCCGCCGCGAGTCCCGTTTCGACGTGTGCGTCCTCGATTGCGCCCCCACCGCCGAGAGCCTCCGCTTCATCGCCATGCCCACCACCCTCGACTGGTACATGAAGCACATCTTCCCCATGCAGCGCGGCATCCTCAAAGCAGTCCGCCCCATCGCCAACCGCGTCTCCCCGGTCGAACTCCCCTCCGACTCCTACTTCGCCAACGTCAAGGAGCTCTTCAACAAAATCGAAGGCATCGACGAGCTCATGGAGGACCCCCGCACCACCAGCGTCCGCCTCGTCACCAACGCCGAAAAAATGGTGGTCCGCGAAACCCAGCGCGCCTTCGTCTACATGTCCCTCCACGGCCTCACCGTCGACCAGGTCATCGTGAACCGCATCCTCCCGCCCGAGGCCCGAGAAGGCTATTTCCGCGGCTGGCACGAATCCCAGCAGCGCTTTCTCGCCGAGCTCGAAGCCTACTTCGCCCCCGTCCCCGTCACCACCGTGCCGCTGTTCCCCGCCGAGGTCCTCGGCCTCTCGCGCATCGAAGAGCTTTCCCGCGTCCTCTACAACGGATCTCAGGACCCCGCCGCCGTCTCCCGCACCGAACGGCCTTATACCTTCACCCGCACCGGGAGCGGCCACGAGGTCCACGTCCATCTCCCCTTCGCCGCCAAGGGCGAAGTGGGCCTCTTCAAGAAAGGCGACGAACTCGTCGTCGAAATCGGCACCATGCGCCGCCACATCGGCCTCCCCATCTCCATGGCCGCCCTGACCCCCGTGCGCGCGCGTCTCAATGGTGGCATTCTGATTGTGGAGATGCAGGAGGCGAAATGAGCCAGGAAAACTCCACCAGCCCCGAAGAGCCCCGCCCCGGCTGTGACGCCTGCTTCTGCGGCGGCGCCGGCCCGGCGTTCTCGGATTTCGTCCGCAAGATCGGCCCTCCCGAAGGCGCCAAGCGCCACTTCGACGCCGCCCGCGTCGAATTCCTCAAGGGCCTCCGCGCCCTCATCGACGCCCGCATCGAGAGCCTCTCCGGCTCCGAAACCAAGGGCACCAAGGTCACCGTTGAATAGCTCCGCACGGCCGGACCCGCCGCCCGCCCGTACTGAGCTGCCATGAAAAAACGGGTCGGCCTGCTCGCGCTTGCCGTCTCCGGCGTCTTCGTCTCCCTCCTCGTCTGGTTCCAGGTCCGCCCCCTCGCCCGCGCCGCCTCCGGCTACGGCGCCAAAATCCTGTGCTCCGGCGTCTTCGTTTCCGGCCGCATCCCCGCCGAAGTCGTCTCTCAGGAACTCGCCCTCGACCACCCCGCCACCCGCCTCCTCCGCTACTCCATCGATCGCACGGCCCTTACCGCCCAAGCCTCCCTCCTCGGCCTCTTCCCCCGCACCGCCCTCTACCGCCCGGCCCTCGGCTGCACCCTCGACTCGGACGTCTCCCTCGCTCAGCTCCGCTCGCAGGCCGCCCTGCCTCCACCGCCTGAGCCCGCTGCCGAGCCGCCTCTTCCGCCCTCCCCCCTGGACGCAGTTCTCGAAGCCGCCTTCCGCGAGCCCGATCCCTCCAGCCCCCTCCGCACCCGCGCCCTCGTCGTGATGCTCCGCGGCCGCCTCCTGGCTGAACGCTATGCCCCCGGCTTTCACCGCGCCATGCGCCTCCAGGGCTGGTCCATGACCAAGAGCATCACCAACGCCCTCACCGGGATCCTCGTCGCCCAGGGCCGCCTCCGTCTCGATACCCCCGCTCCCGTCCCCGAGTGGTCCTCTCCCTCCGATCCCCGTCACTCCATCACCCTCGATCAGCTCCTCCGCATGAGCAGCGGTCTGGCTTTCCAGGAGTCCTACTTCGACCTCACCGCCGACGCCCCCATCATGCTCTTCCGCTCCCCCAGCGCCGGCGACTACGCCGCCGCACGGCCCCTCGAGGTCCCTCCCGACTCCCGCTGGCAGTATTCCAGCGGCACCACCAACATCCTCTCCCGCATCCTGCGCGATACTTTCCACGGCGACCTCCCCGCCTACTGGCAGTTCCCTCGGCGCGAGCTATTCGCCCCCATCGGCGCCCGCTCCGCCACCCTCGAGCCCGGCCCCGACGGCGCCTTCGTCGGATCGTCCTTCATGTACGCCACCGCCCGCGACTGGGCCCGCCTCGGCCAGCTCTATCTGAACGACGGCCTCTGGGACGGCCGCCGGATCCTGCCCGCTGGCTGGGTCCGCTACAGCACCACACCCACCCCCAAGGCCCCGCGCGGGCACTACGGCGCTCAGATCTGGCTCAACGCCGGCGAACCCTCCGACCGGGCGAGCCGCGATTGGCCCCACCTCCCCCCCGACACCTTCGCCTTCAACGGCTTCGAGGGCCAGCATGTGATCGTCATCCCCTCTCTCCAGGCTGTCGTCGTCCGACTCGGCCTCACTCAGGGC
>DAHVTI010000363.1 GCA_027324255.1 Bryobacterales bacterium
GACAACGCGGCGCTCGACGCGAGGCTCTCACAGGTCTGGTCCTGCCTGGGCTACGTCCTCCATGCCACGTCGAGGCCCGCTGAAGCCATCGGCGCTTTCCGGAGATCTCTCGTGATCACCCAACGGGTGGCCGAAACGGGACACCCGATCCACCTCGATGCGCGCTATGGCCTGGCCCTTTCGTTGTTCGCCCTCGGGCAGGCCGGTGAAGCCGCTCAGATGCTGGAAGAACTGAGCACCCACGCCGACCGGTCCCTCGGTACGGCTCATCCGCTGTCGCTCAAGGTCCTCGAAGCCCGCGGCCGGGTTCTCAAGCATCTGGGATCGAAGGCGCAAGCCCGGGAATTGGAAAGGGAGATCGCGTCCCGAGGCAGGAACGCTCCTCGCGTCCCGTCTTCCGTCAGCTTCGCGGAACTCGCCAGCGGGAAGTGATGCCGCCATGGCAGCGGAACTCTCCGCCCCGGCTGCCGGCGCCAAGAAAGAAAAACCCCGGAGCGAGGCCGCCCATCGGCATCGTTCCAGGGTTCGCTACAAACTACGAAGCGTCGCCGCTTCAGACCTTCGCCGGCACGATGTACGGCGCCCGGTAGTTGCGAGTCAGCATCTTCGTCGCTTCCGGATCGCCCTTCACCGTCCAGGTCTTCTCGTCCCAGTTCAGCGTGCGGCCCACGCGGTACGAGATGTTCGCCAGGTGCATCAGCACGCACGACATCGCGCCTTCCTCGATCTCCGCGTTCAACTCTTCCCGCTTGCGGCTCCTCACCGCCGCGATGAAGTTCTCGAAGTGGCGGTCGCGCTCCACGCGCGTCGAGCCCGGCGTACCTTGCCGGCCCATGAAGCTGTAGTACTTGTTGTACCCGTCGATGGCCAGGTAGCCCAGCGAGCCGTAGAACGTGTTGCCGATCGTGTTGCCCGCGCTCTCTCCGCCGATCCCCGCTTCATGGTTGCTGTACCAGTGACGCGTGTCGAACATCATCATCCTCGGCTTGCCGTTGACGATGAATTCGAGCTGGGCCGCGATCGTGTTCGGCGTCTCCTGGTCGTCGTCGAACATGTACTTGCCGCCCATCGCCGTCACCTTCGTCGGGTGCGTCACGCCCATGCCCCAGCGCGCGATGTCCACTTCGTGGATGCCCTGGTTGCCGAGGTCGCCGTTGCCCGTGTCCCAGAACCAGTGCCAGTTGTAGTGGAACCGGTTCTTCGTGAACGGACGCAGCGGCGCCGGGCCCGTCCACATGTCGTAATCCACGCCCGGCGGCACCGGCTCCACCGGCGTCTTCCCGATCGTGTTCCGGAACTTGAAGCACAGCGCGCGCGCCATGTAGACGTCGCCGAACTCGCCGCCCTTCAGCTTCTGCACCGCTTCCTGCAGCGCCGGGGACGACCGGCTCTGGCTGCCCATCTGCACCATGCGGTTGTACTTCCGCGCCGCTGCGATGATCTGCCTCGACTCGAACACGTTGTGCGAACACGGCTTCTCCACGTACACGTCCTTGCCCGCCTGGCACGCCCAGATTGTCTGCAGCGTGTGCCAGTGGTTCGGCGTCGCGATCGAGATCGCGTCGATGCTCTTGTCCGACAGGATTTTGCGGATGTCGCGGAACGTCGGCACCGGGCTTTTGCCCCTCCGCTGCAACGCTCCGATGAACCTCTCGGAGTGCGAATCGTCCACATCCACCAGCGCCGCCAACTCGACGTTCGGCATGGATGTCCACGCGCCCATGTGGCTGTTGCCGCGTCCTCCACAGCCGACCACTGCTACTCGAACCGTGTCATTCGGACTTTGCGTGCCCCACACCGCTTGCTTGGCGGTGATGGCCGCTGAACTCATGATGAAGCTCCGTCGATTCATTGTTCTCCTTAGCGCAGCGGACTAGAACCTCTGCTGCCCGGCATTATACAGCCGCCGCGACGGCGCGTGGGGCTAGTGATATTCCACTATCTGGCGGGTTCGCCCGAGAGCCGCCGGTATTCCACCTTCCGCAGCCCCGCCTTCGTTCCGTACGAAGAAAAACCCAGCGGCGCGCTCAGGTCCGACTCCCCGAACGGCAGCCCGAACTTCCGCGCCGCCGTCTCCAGGTCCACCACCACTTCGCCGTCGATCCACGCCCGGATCCGCTTCTCCGTCACCGCCAGCCGGAACTGATACCACCGCCCCGATTCGAACTCCCGGGCCGCCGACGTCTCGTTCTCGCTCGCATCGTAGCCGTCCACGTTCGACAGCCCCACCACCGTCCCGTCCCACCCGCCGCTCACCCACGAGCAGTGCTCCTCTTTCACCGGAAACGTGATACCCGCGAAATAATCCTTCCCCTCCAGCCGCGCCGCTTCGAACCGGATCTCGTACCCCGACCGCGGAAACTCCCCCGTCCACGTGATGCCCGTCATCCGCCCTCTGCCCAGCACAATCGTCCCGTCCTTCACCTCCACCTTCCCCGGTGTCAGGAACGGCGGCTCTTTCCACCCCGCCAGGCTCCTGCCGTCGAACAGGGGGATCCACTCTTCCGCCGATTCCGCGGACATGCCCCGCTGAGCGCCCGCGGCCAACCCGACCATCGCGGCCACCAGCATGAGCCGGTCAATGACTGCCATGTCCTCATTATGCGCCGCTGCCCGGCGCGGTCTCATGCCCATTCCCCGCTCTGCCGTGCGGCAGCCGGGTTGAAAGCTTCAGCGGCGCGAGGGTGGGAATTCGGCAGCATCCCTTTTGAGACCCGCCAGCAGGACGTGGCCCGCGTCGGCCAGCCGCATGAGGTTCGCCAGTTCGCCGTGCAGCACTTCCGCCTCCGGGTGGCGTCCTGCGCTGCGGTACAGCTTGAGCAGGTCGAAACGCACATAGGGCCAGAAAACGGTCCGGTCGAAGTCGTTGCACAGTCGTGGGGCGGCTGTGGCCTTCTCGAGCGTCAGAATAGCCTTGTCCCGCTGACCTTCCATGACATAGGCCTGCGCCAGTGTCTGCGCTGCGGGAAGTTGCTCATAGAGGCCGTCGGAGTTGACGTCCGCCAGAAACTGCCTCAGAATCTCGATCGACTCGCGCACGCGCCGCCGCCGGAAGGCCAGTTCCCCACGAATCGCAGCCACGGACTGGGGCAAGACCCCAACCGTCGGCTGACGGTAGCCGGCGAGCATCTTCTCGACCGCCGCGAACCTTCCGGCCCGTGCCAAGGCCTGCGCTCGGGGCGTGTCGAAGAAGGGGAACTTCTCCGCTTCCACCGCAAGCCGCGCCACCCCGGCCGAATCCCGGCGCAGGATCGCCCGCCACAGGTCCCAGTGCGCTTTCTGCTCCCTGGACGGAGACTGCTGGAGCATCGCTTCCGCTTCCTCGAGTCTGCCCAGCGTCAGGTAACCGAACGAGAGATCGCCCGGCAGGGCAGGCGAGGTGAACACCGCCATGAGCTTTCGAGCTTTTCCAATCTCTGCGTAGCTTCTCGCAACGTCACCACTCAGCCAGGCGGCCATGGCTCGCGTCTGGTAGAGCCACGTCAGGGTGCGGTTGTGCCAGTCCTCGTCGCCTTGCTCCTCAGCCAGTCTCACCGCCTTCTCAGCCAATGCGACCGCTCGCGCAGGATCCTCCTTCGGGCCGCAGAAACACTGCAGCGCGGCATTCCTGTAGTAGCGAGGCACGTTCGGCCGGGTCAGGAGCATCTGGTCCCAGATGGCCGGCAGCTTGGCAAGATCTCCGGTCGCCTCACAGGACCTCACCAGGAACACGTAGCCCCAGAAGTGATCCGGGCGATTCCTGAAATGCGCTTCCAGGAGGCGCTTCGACTCGTCGTACTTTTCCCGCAGGTAGGCATAGCAGCCTCGAATGAAGAGTTCCTCTGCCTCGGGCGCTCTGCCCGCGAGTTCGAATGCACGGTGCGCGGATCGCATGCACTCCGCCTCTCGCCCGCCGTTTGCCTGAAAGTGCAGCGCCAGCGCCAAAATCATGTGAGCGGAAGCAAACTCCGGATCGATGGCCACCGCCCTCCGCAACACGGCTTCCATCCCGAGCCAGTTGGAGGCCCGTCCCAACGCGTCGGCCTCGCAGTAGAGCTTGAACGCCTCCAGGGAGTTCGTGGCAACCTTTTCCGGCGGCCCTGCCCCCGGCTTGTCTTCGGGTTGCACCTCGCCGAGCTTTCCGCGGATGCCGGCAGAAAGCCTGCGGATGGCGCCGAGGATCCCGTCTCTATCCCCGGCGCTCTCCGTCAGTCTCGTCAGCACCGAGCCGTCGGCGGGCCGCACGATCTCCGCCGACAGAAAGTAGTCCGAGCCGACCTTGCGGATTTCGCCGCCTACGGCTGCGCGCAGCCCGGGGTCACGCTGGCAAACCTCCCGAGCCAGAGCCAGCGGCACGCGAGGAACCACGGGCCGCCGCATCAGCTTCAACGCGTCTCCGATTCTCTCCGCGGAAGCCACGGAAACGTACGGCGAGGACCCCAATTCTCCTTCCAGAGAGGCTTCAATCACCCCATCCAGACTCGCCTCACCTGTCTCATTGCTGAATTGAGCGATCACCACCGCATCGCGCGGGCGGAAGTCGAGTGCCTGCGGCCGCCGCGTCCATTGCATCCACAGGACGCCTCCCGCCATCAACCCCGCCAGGCAAACCCCAATCCACGCTGCCCGTGGCCGCCGACGGGAGGGTGCCGGCACGGTCGGGGCGTCCTCCCGGTCCCCTGAATCCGCCTCCACCCTGCCGACAAAGCGGTAGCCCCGGCGAGGCAGCGTCTCGATGTACCGCGGTTGCTCCGCCGAATCGCCGATCGCGTTCCGCAGTTTCTTCACTGCGATGTTGAGGCCGGCCTCGACCTCCCCGTACGTCTCGCCGCCCCACAACCGTTCCACCAGTTCCAGTCTCGTTACCAGCTCGCCCGGCCTCTCCAGGAGGTGGGCGAGGATCTGCACGGGTTGAGGCTGGAGTCTGACTCTCGCTCCGTCCCGGAACAGTTCCCCGGACTCCGGCCGAAACTCGAACTCCCCGAACCGGTACCCCCTCATGTGACTGAGCCAGTATAGTCCAACCCCAACTTTGTCGTGCCATCGAAGTCACACGACAATTTATGGAATGTTTATTGACCGTCTATGGACTGATCTTCGGCTAGGCGGCAGACTCGCTCGAAGCGGGATGCGTCCTTTCGGACATCCCGTGAGAAGAACTCACAGGAGGATTCAAATGCTGATCAGACCTTCCCTGGCACTGGCTGCCGCCTTTGCCCTCTTGCCCGTCGCCTTGGCCCAGAAGGGCGCTACGGCGGGGCCCTGCGGAAAAGACAATGTATGTGCCGAACTGGTCATTTATGGCACCGTCGACCCGCCGAACGTGGTCGGCGATTCGGCGGGGCTCAGCACTTACCGCGACTACCGCGCGACAGGCGGTGATGCTTGCGTCACGGCTGAGTATAGAACCCGCTACACGTTAATGGTCCTCGACGTCAACCGGGATGGGCAACCAGGCTGTGCCGGTGTTCGCGCCGTAACGATCAGCCTTTCCCGTGACATTTGCAACTTCCTGGCTTCAACCTCCGGCGGATTCCGGGATGGTGATGGCACCTACACCACCACTACTTCTGGTTGCAGCCTCGAGCTGAGGTCGGCCTCAGCCAATCCGCGCATTCAAATCAGCGGTTTCGTGCCGGATTCCGTGCAGCCCCAGGCCGGTGACGTGCAGATCCTCTTCGGGAACCCTCACTATGGCGAAACCGGCGTCTCCTATTCCTCTTTCACCGTGGGCCTCGTGGATGCCCCGCAGGCAGCGCCCAATTCGGCCACCAGCGCCAAGCTGACCTACTCGGGCAATGCTCTGTTCCAGACTTATGTGAACGGCAAGCTCAACACGAAGCTCAACAAGACGTTCGGTCCATTCCATCTGGAGATCGATCTGCAACTGCTTCAGTGACGGGACCGCTGGTCCACGCGAGGCCCTTCCGGCGTCAGTCTTGCAGGTCAACGATGATGGCCGGCACGCTGCGTGCGCCGCAGCGCTCACGGCGTGCCGGCCCCTACTTCCCCGCCTTCCGCTTCGCCTCCCGCGCCTCTTTCATGATCGGCCCGTACACCAGCTTGTCGAACGGCGGGCACCCCGCCGGGTACTGCCCCAACTCGTTCGTCTTCTGCCGCATCAGAAACGTGCAGTACGTCAGCGTCTTGCATACCCGCGTATCGTCCAGCTCGCCCTTTTCCAGGATGTCCCTCGCGAAATCCGGATACGACAACACGGCCCGGCCCAGCCCCACGAACCGGATGTTCGCGTCCTCCAGGTTCGCCGCCCCCGCGTGCAGCGCGAACCGCTGCAGCCAACTGTAGCCCGTCCCCACCATCGGCAGCTCCGGGAATGCCCGCTGCAGTTCGTGCGCCACGCGGAAGTGCCTGTTCACGCCGAGCAGCGGATGCTCCGGCTCTTCGTAGTTGCCCTCGTCCGGTCTCTCGAACGGGCGTCCGATGTGCGGGTTGTAGTAAGGGCTCCCCAGCGACACGTTCAACAGCTCCAGGCCCCACTCCCGGAACCAGCCGATCGCCTGCTTCACCTCGCTCAGCTCCGGCTCCAGCGGGTTCTCCGGATTCACGCCCCAGCCCCACGGGTACGGCGTGGGGAAGGGAAGCGGCCTGCCCAGCCCGCTCTCTTCGTCCTTCACGTACGGCACGCTGTCGAAGCACCCCAGCCGCATGCAGATCATCACCTGCCGCCCGTACTTCGCCCGGATCTTCCCAAAAACATTCTTGAAGAATCGCGTGCGGTTCTCCAGCGGGCCGCCGTACCTGCCTTCGCGCGTCTTCGCGCCCAGCAGTTCGCTCAGCAGGTAGCCGTGCGTCGCCTTGATGTCCACCGCCGTGAAGCCCGCCTGCAACGCCAGCCCCGTGGCGTCCACGTAATCATCCTCCAGCCGCTCCAGTTCGTCGTCGCTGATCACCGGGTAGTCCGCCGGCGCCCCCGTCTTCTGGTCGATCAGCGGGTTGTGATACGCGATCGTCTTCACCGGCACCGCGTACCGTCCCGACATCGTTAGCTGCATCGGGATCAGCAGGTCGTCCGTCGTGCCCCACTCTTCGCGGTGCACGCGCAGCATCATCTCGTGCAGCCGCGCATACTCGTCCACCGTCGAACGGTTGATCAGGATCTGCCGCGGGTTCGCCCGCCCGTCTTCCCGCACCGCCGTCGCTTCAAACCAGATCAGCTTCGCCCCGCCGCGCGCAAACCGCTCGTAGCGCCGCCACGTCAACTCGTCCGGACGCCCCTCCAGCGTGCCGTCGCAGCCCTCCATGGGATGGATCGCCATGGAGTTGCCCGCCGTCCGCCCGCCCACCGCCACAGGCCGCCGCAGCGCCTCCTGCATCCGCGCCGTGTCGTGTTCGAAGCGGACGTGCTCCGCCCCCAGCCGCCGCGCTGCTTCTTCCAGCTCGGCCAGTGTCTTGTATGTGAAGTGGCGCATCCTTACGTTCTATTGTCCCTCGCCCACGGGCCTGTGTTTGGGTAGCACCGCGATCGAGAGCGCGCCCAGCATCGCCACGCCCAGCACCACCATCAGCGCCCCGTTGTAGCCGCCCGCCATGCTCTTTTGCAGGTGCGCCACCAGGTACGGGAACCACGTCTGCCCGATCGTGTTCACCGGCAGGATCACCGCCATCGCCCGCGCCAGCGAGTTCACGCCGAACTGGTCCGCCGCCATCAGCGGGATCATCATGTAGTCCGCGCCCATGCCGAAGCCGAACAGAATTGCGAACGCGTACAGGTAAAAGTCGGAGCCCGGATGCACCTGCAGCAGCAGCGGGATGGTCGCCGCCACGATGAAGTACGTCACGAACATCACCCACTTCTTCGAGAACCTGTCCGAGAAATAGCCGATGGACAGCCGCCCCGCGATCGACGACCACAGAATCAGGATCGACGCCGTCCGCCACGCGCCGTCCACAGCCGCGCCCTGGGTGAAGCCCTGGTCCAGGAACACGAACTTCATGTGGAAGTTCACCGCCCCGATCGACCCGATCGAGCACAGGCTGCCCAGCAGCAGTAGCCAGAACGCCGGGCTCGCCATCAGCTCCGGGAACGTCCTGGAGACCACCGCCTGCTCCTTCGGCGGCTCCGCGTCGCCGTCCGGGTTCTGCCCGATGTCCGAAGGCTTGTCCTTCAGCACGAACAGCACCAGCGGCCACGCCGCAAACAGCGATACGCCCAGAATCACCAGGGCCGTATGGTAGCCGAACCACTCCGTCAGCGGCTTCACCAGGAAGCTGCCCACCGACCCCATCAGCCCCACGCCCACGTACACCACCGCCATCGCCTTGCCGCGGTTGCGCCGGTACCACTGCGAAACGATGATCTGGTGCGGCGGCGGACCCGACAGGAAGTAGCCCACCGTGTAAAGCACCCAGAACCCGTAGTAGATCCACAACACCCCGGGCATTCGGCCGAAGCCCACCAGCGCCACGCACGTCAGCGCCGTGCCGATCAGAATCAGCTTTCGCGGGCTGAACCGGTGGATCACCAGCGGCCCGATCCAGATCGTCAGCGCCGCCGCCAACGGGAAGCCCAGCGTGATGTCCGCCCTCGACCATTGGAACTCGCGCGCCAGGTAGTCGTAGAAAAACGAGATGTTGTAGTAGGGGATGCCCGTGGACAAGCCGAACGTGATGAACGACGCGAAGACGATCCAGGGGCCGTAGAACGATTTCTTCATGGACACAAAACTCCTCTCGGGCGATGGGCCCGCGACGAAATGCCTGTTATATCACAGTGTCCGCAGATGGAACCCGCCGTCGGCATTCACCACCGTCCCCGTGCCGTAGTCCAGCAGCCCGTCCGCAATCGCGCGCACCGGGCGCGCCACGTCGGCCGGGTCGCCCAGCCGTCCCTGCGGCAGCAGCCCGCCCCTGGCCTTCTCCTCGTAGACGTCCTTCACCTTCTCGATCATGTCCGTCCGGATGATCCCGGGCCGCACCTCAAACACCTGCACGT
>DAHVTI010000368.1 GCA_027324255.1 Bryobacterales bacterium
CGGGCGTCCGGCGGCGGAGAGGGCGATGGCGCGGCGGGTGGAATCGGCCAACTCGGCGAGGTCCTCGTGATAGGCGCGGGCCCGGGTGCGGAGCAGGGCCTGGAGCTGCACGAGGCGGACGGAGGCCTCCTCCGACGGACCTGGGATTTCCGCCAGGAAGAAAGCCGCGGCGCGGCCGGGGAGGGAGAAGATGTCGTAGCAGGAGCCGCCGGGGAGGTCGCCGAGCCAGTATTCGGTGGCGAAATCGAGATCGGGAAGCTGAAGGCGGTCGGGCGGAGCCAAGTGGGTGCGGGTGGCGCGGGCGGAGCGGCGGGAGGCCTGCTCGAGGGCCTCTTCGGCGACGCGCTCGAAGGCGGGCACGGCGTTGGCGGCGGAGGCGAGAGATTGGGCGGTCTGCCGGGCGATGGATTCGGCGAAAGCGAGGTGGTGCGGCCCGTAGGCATGGCCCTCGTCGAGGACGCCCAGCAGGAAGAAGCCGGAGAGGTGGAATTCGGATTGAAGCGGAACCACGACGTGGGCGCCGAGGGAATCGAGCAGGGCCTGTTCGGCGGCCAGTTCGGCTCCAGGACCGGAAGACCAGCGCTGGGGCAGGGCGGTGTGGGGATGAATGACGGGCAGGGCGCGGAAACGGAGGCCGGCGGAGAGTTCGGCCTGGAGGAGCGAGGAGGCGGGAAATTCGAGGGGAGCGGCGGGAGCGGCGGGCGCGGCGGCGGAGAGGCGGTAGCAGCCGGCGGCGAGTTCGAGGAAGTAGACGTGGCTGCAGTGCAGGTTGTCGCGCAGCAGGGCGCAGGCGCGGTGGAGGATCAGGTGGCGGTCGAAGAGGCCGTGCAGATCGGCTGTGGCGGCGACGGAGCGGAGCATCCAGTCGCGCGCCTCGGCCGAGCGCCGGAAGATGAGGGCGTGGAACTGCTTGGCGGCCCAATCGAGGAAGAGCCAGGCGACCGCGGCGCCGATGAGGGCCACGGAGACGCGCACGGCGGTGGACTCCCCCGCGCTGGCCTGCAGGAGAAACATGGCGAGGATGGCGCAGGCCAAGCCGATCAGCAGGCCCCGCAGCCCGCGGCGCGGCGGGCCGTAGCGTTGCGACCAGGCGACGGCGAGCCCGAGGCGCAGGCCGCGGGAGGAGAGGAGAATGCCGGCGAGCAATCCGAGATAGAGGAAAAGCAGCCCTAACCAGACCAGCAGGGTGAGCCACTGCATACGGTCGAGGTAGAGCAGCATACGCTATTCCGGCTGGAAGAAGAGGAAGTACTGGTGGGGCAGGATGTCGAGCGACCGGACGAGGCGGAAGCCGGCGGCCTTGAGTTCAGCCTCCACTTCGGCTGCGGAGAGCTTCATGGCGGGCGGCGGGCCGACCGGGAGTTCGCGCTTGTGGAAGTCGACGACGACGATGCGGCCGCCGGGCTTGAGGGCGGCGCGCAGCTTGCGATAGTAAGCCGGGCGGTCGGAGAGGTGGTGGAGGACGTCGCAGAAGAAGATGGTGTCGACGGAGGACGCGGGGAGGCGCGGATCATCGGGCGTGGCCAGGACAGTGACGAGGCTGGGGGGAGCGCCCTTGGCGGCCACGTCGAGCAGCGTCCGGTTGATGTCCACGGCGAAGACCTTGCCGGCGTGGCGGGCGAAGCGGCGGGCGAAGTAGCCGGTGCCGGCGCCGATGTCGGCGACGACTTCGCCGGGCTTCAGATCGAGAGCCATGACGACATCGTGCGGCTTCTGCCAGGCGTCGCGCGAGGGGTCATCGAGGAGGTGCGCATATTCGGCCGCGTCGCTGGGCGGATGGTTCTGGTGGTGAACCTGGGCGTGAGCGAGAACGGCCAGCAGGAAAAGCTCAGGATGCCAGCGCACTGTTCTTCCTCCCGAAGGCGAAATAGATGACTACGCCGATGATAGACCAGACGACGAAGCGGACCCAGGTTTCCAGCGGCAGCGCCATCATCAGGACAAAGCAACTGAGCATGGAGAGCACGGGCAGGACGGGCCCGAAGGGGACGCGGAAAGAGCCGCCGCGGTGGGGCTGGGTGCGGCGCAGGATGAGGACGCCGGCCGAGACCACGAGGAAGGCGAAGAGCGTGCCGATGGAGGAGAGGTCGGCGAAGGTGCCGACGTCCCAGACGCCGGAGGGGATGGCGACGGCGAAGCCGGCAATCCAGGTGGAGATGTGGGGCGTGTGGTGCTTGGGGTGGATGCGGGAAAAGAACTTGGGCAGCAGCCCGTCGCGCGACATGGCGAACCAGACGCGCGCCTGGCCGTACTGGAACACCAGCAGCGAGGAGACCATGCCGCCCAGGGCGCCGACGTCCACCCACTTCCACAACGTGTTCATGTGGAGCGCCTTCAGGGCGCCGACCACCGGCGCGGCGTTGTTGAGGGTGCGCCAGTCGGCGATGCCGGTGAGCACCACGGCCACGCCGACGTAAAGTACGCCGCAGGCGATGAGCGTGCCGATGATGCCGATGGGCAGGTCGCGCTGCGGGTTGCGGCACTCCTCGGCGGCGGTGGAGACGGAATCGAAGCCGATGTAGGAGAAGAAGACGATGGCGGCGCCGGTGAGCACGCCGGAGTAGCCGTTGGGGAGGAAGGGGCGCCAGTGGGAGGAATCGATTGCGCGGGCGGCGCCGAAGATGAAGATGAGAATGGCGGCCACCTTCACCAGCACCATGATGCCGTTGGCGCGGGCGCTCTCCTGAATGCCGTAGACCAGCAGCCACGTGAGCAGCATAACCACCAGAAAGCCGGGGAGATTGAACCAGGCGCCGGTGAGTTCCCCGCCCTGAATGGCGGGGGTGGTCAATTGAGGCGGCAGTTGAAAGCCGAAGACGCCCTCTACCATATGAGTGACGTGGGCGGAGAAGCCGACGGCCACGGCCATGTTGGAGACGGCGTACTCGAGCACCAGATTCCAGCCGATCATCCAGGCGGTGAACTCCCCGAGGGTGGCGTAGGCGTAGGTGTAGGCGGAGCCGGCCACCGGAATGGCGCAGGCCATTTCGGCGTAACAAAGCGCGGCGAAGCCGCAGGCCAGGGCGGTGAGGAAGAACGAGAGGGCGACGCCGGGACCGGCGCCGGGGCGGCCGATGGTGAACGAGGAGGCGTCCCCCCGCATGATCAGGTCGAGCAGAGGGACGTTGAGGATGGAGTGGTAGGTGCGCACCTCGCCGGCGGCGGCGGTGCCGGTGAGGATGAAGATGCCGGAGCCGATGACGGCGCCGATGCCGAGGGCCATCAGGGACCAGGCGCCGAGGGTACGCTGGAGCCGCTTGCCGGGCTCGTCGGAGGCGGCGATGAGAGCGTCGATGCTCTTGGTGCGGAAGAGCTGGTTCAAGGGCGGCTCCAGGGGTGGGCAGGCAGCGCCGGGCGAACGGCAGGGGCCGAATAACACCGGCCCCGGATGGAAGCTGGGATGGGGGAGAAGCTTAGCGCTTGCGCTGGCCCTTGGCGAGGACGCGAATCTTCTTCTTCTTCTCGCCGCGGTCGTAGTCGCGCGGCTGCAGGGGGCTCTTCTCCTCGGCGGCCTTGCGGGCCTTCCGCTTCACTTCCTTACGTTCGGTCTTGTCTGCGATGCTCTTGGTGTTCATTCTCAGTCCTTCGTGCTTTTGAAAATCACTCTCCGGTCAGCAGACCGGCAAACCTGGCAACCAGTTTCTTCAGGCCGTGGCCGTGGAAACTGACGGTGAGCTTGGCGTCCTCGCCATCGCCTTCCTTGCGGATCACGGTTCCGCGTCCGTACTTCGGATGGACGATGGTGGCACCGGGACGCAGCCCGGAACTCTGGGCCGCCGGCTTGGAGGCGGCAGTCCCGGCCGGCGGCGAGAACTTTCGCTGCGCGGCGGGCGCCGCCGGAGGGATCCCCTGCGCCGGGGCGGGGCTCTTCCCAAAGGCCGGCGTGGCAGGCTTCACGGCGGGCTGGGGCGCCTGTGCCGGCGGCCGCGCGCCTCGATCCGCGAAGAACTGCGAAATATGATCGAGCGAGTTATATGTCTTTCCAGTATACGTGTTCCGCCGGGCCACTTCGCGCACGGCGGCGCGTTCGCCGTACAGGTCGATGGAGCCAGGCGCGGAGCGCTGCTCGTGCAGCTCTTCGACGAGATGGCGGGGCACCTCCTCGAGGAAGCGGGACGGCTCGCAGGGCTCGGGCGGCGAGCCTCCGTACTTGCGGCGGGAGCGGGCGCTGGTGAGGTAGAGCCGCTGCATGGCGCGCGTCATGGCGACGTAGCACAGGCGGCGCTCCTCTTCGAGCTGATCGTCGTTGTCCTGGGAGCGGGAGTGGGGGAACAGCCCCTCTTCCATGCCGGCGATGAAGACGACGGGGAACTCGAGGCCCTTGGCGTTGTGCATGGTGAGGAGGGAGACCTGCGCCTCCTCGTCGACGGAGTCGGCGTCGGAGACGAGCGCGGCGTAGTCGATGAAGTCGCGCAGGGTCTCGCCGCGCTCTGAGGCGTCGGCGGCGGCGGAGACGAGTTCCTCGAGGTTGCCGAGCTTGGACTCGGCTTCGGGCGTCGCATCGGTTTCGAGCATCCTGCGGTAACCGGTGAGGTCGAGCACCTCCCGCAGGAGGCCGTCGGGCTGCTGCTGGGTGGAGGCGTCGCGCAGTTGCTCGATGAGGCGGCGGAAGACGGCGAGGGCGGCCTCCGCGCGGGCGCCGAGGAGGTGCTCGTCCACGGCGATGCCGATGGCTTCCCACAGCGGGACGGCGCGGCGGGTGGCGAGTTCGTCGAGCTGGTCCGACGTGGTCTTGCCGATGCCGCGGGCCGGCACGTTGAGGATACGCAGCAGCGAGATGGAGTCGCGCGGATTGAGGATGACGTTCAAGTAGGCGATGGCGTCCTTCACCTCGGCGCGCTGGTAGAAGCTGAAGCCGCCGACGACGACGTACTTGCGCATGTAGCGGCGCAAAGCTTCCTCGATCTGGCGGGACTGGAAGTTGGTGCGGTAGAGGACGGCGACGCGGGTTTCGGGATCCTTGCGGATAACCTTTTCAATGGTGTCGGCGATGAAAAGGGCTTCCTGCTCGCCGTCGGCGGCCTGGAAGTAGCACACCGGGTCGCCCTCGGCGCCGTCGGTCCAGAGGGTCTTGCCTTTGCGGGCCAGGTTGCGCTCGACCACGCGGGAGGCGGCTTCGAGGATCGTCTTGGTGGAGCGGTAGTTCTGCTCCAGGCGGATGACGGTGGCGCCGGGGTAGTCGCGCTCGAAGTCGAGGATGTTGCGGATGTCGGCGCCGCGCCAGCCGTAGATGGACTGGTCCTCGTCGCCGACGACGGCGACGTTGGAGTGGGCCTCGGAGAGCAGGCGCATGAGCTCGTACTGCGAGCGGTTGGTGTCCTGGTACTCGTCGATCATCAGGAACTGGAGCCGGCGGTTCCAGAGCTGGCGGACCTGCTCGTCGTAGCGGAGGAGGCGGACGGCTTCGAGCAGCAGATCGTCGAAGTCGAGGGCGTTGGCGGTTTCGAGCGCCTGCTGGTAGTGTTCGAAGACGACGGCGAGGCCGGTGGCCTTGGGGTCGGCCGAGGCCTTGTAGAAATCGGCCGGGCCCTGCTTCTGGTTCTTGGCGTGGCTGATGCGCGACAGGGCGGCGCGCGGCTGCATGAACTTGTCGTCGAGGCCGAGCTTCTTGTAGATCTGCTTGATCAGCGAGACCTGGTTGTCGTCGTCGTAGATCTGGAACTGGGTGGTGAAGCCACGGCGAAGATCGGCTAGGGTGGCGCCGTCGCGGCGCAGCAGCCGGACGCAGAAGGAGTGGAAGGTGGAGACCTGCGGCCCGGCGCCGCCGGAGGTTTCGCCGAGGAGGCGCAGGACGCGCTCGCGCATCTCTCCGGCGGCCTTGTTAGTGAAGGTGACGGCCAGGACGGAGGGGCCGTAGACGCCGCGGGCCGAAATCAGGTGGGCAATGCGGTGGGTGATGACGCGGGTCTTCCCGCTGCCGGCGCCGGCCAGGATCAGCAGGGGCCCTTCGGCGTGCTCGACGGCGAGCCGCTGTTGGGGATTGAGGCCGCAGAGGAAGTCCATGACGGGGCTAAACCCCAATTTTACCATGGGGCTAGCAGAAGAAACGAGAACCTGGGAGATTGTTGTAACCTGGAGACGGGCCGTGCGCGCCTTAGGAGTTAGGTTTCGGTAAAGAAGTGTAAAGCGCGCCGGCGTTCCTCCCTCTCTCATGCTGGTTGACTTCGAAGTCGTGGAACGGGCGCGGGCCGGAGACCCGGCGGCGTTCAATGAGGTCGTCGGAGCCTACCGGCGCCGGATTTTCGGCACGGTCTCCAGGCTGATAGGCCGGCCGGAGGATGTAGAGGATGTGGCTCAGGAAGTGTTCCTGAGGCTGTACTTTTCGCTGGATCAGTTGCGCAGTGCCGAGGTTTTTGAACCGTGGCTGTACCGCCTGACCGTGAATGCCGCGCTGGACTACCTGCGGAAGCGCCGCAAGCGCAAGCTGGAGGCGCGCGTTTCCGATTTGAGCGAACAGCAGGTGATGCTGGCGGACGCGGTCGCCGGAACCAAGGTGCAGGTGGACGATCAGCAGAGGTCGCGCATCCGGGAGTTTGTGGATTCGTTATTGAGCGCGGTTTCGGAAGAAGACCGCATGCTCTTGACCTTGAAGGAAGTGGAAGGCCTCTCGTTGAAAGACCTGGAAAGGGTCTATCATGTCAACGAAAACGCCCTGAAAGTCCGGCTGTTCCGGGCCAGGCAAAGGGTGCTGAAGGCCTATGCGGCATCGCGGGAAAAGAACGGCCCGGAAGGGAGCATGAGCAATGAAGAACGAACCGGCGGCAAATGAAGCAAATCTCGACAGGTTGCTGGCGGCCTATCGGGACGCCTGCCCCGCGCCGGAGGCCTCGGCAAATTTCATGCCCCAGTTGTGGGAGCGGATCGACGCTTCCCAAAGCTGGACGAAACAAGCTTGGAAGTGGGCCAACAGCCTGACGGCCGCCGCGGCTCTGGCGAGCCTCTTTTTCGTGATGATGCAGATGCTGCCCCGCACCAGCGGCGTGTTTGCTTCGGCGACCTACCTGGAAACTCTGGCCAGCCAGCACGATGACGATGTCCTGGCGGATCTGACCATGCCCTCCTCGCTGCCCGCGCAGGAGTCCCCGGCCAAATGAAGCGTTCGGCGGCGAGTCTCGCCCTATCTCTGATTCTGGTGTTCGTGAGTGGTGTAGCCGTGGGGGCACTCGGGTACCGGTCCTTCCATCCGGACGACCAGAAGAAGGCACGCCAACCGCGGACACCGGAAGAGTACAGGAAGGCCTACCTGGCCGAGATGAAGTCGCACCTGAAGCTTTCCGACAGCCAACTGGCGCAGTTGAACACGATCCTGGATGAGACGCGGGAAAAGTACCGCCAACTGAGGGAAAAGCAGCGGCCCGACATGAAGGCCATTCAGGACGGGCAGATCAGCGAAATCAACGCGATGCTGTCGGCGGAGCAGCAGCAGGAATACGCGAAAATGCGGCGGCAGAGGGAAGAAAAGAGAAAAGCAGAAAAAGAGCGCGGGCACTAGCCCGCGCTCTCGAGATCTGGCTGGGCGCTGAGGGCGCCCTCGGGGGAAAAAGCCTCGGCCTAGGCGACCGGGGCAGTCCTTTCGGCGCGCTGCCTCTTGATGTCGGCGGAGCGCTGCAGTTTCTTCTGGAAGCGGTCCACGCGGCCTTCCGTATCGACCAGCTTCTGACGGCCGGTGAAGAACGGGTGGCAGCTCGAACAGATTTCAACGCGGATGTTGCCCTTGTGGGTGGAGCGCGTCTTGAACGTGCTGCCGCATGCGCAGGTCACGTTCAGTTCATTGTAGGCGGGGTGAATTCCAGCTTTCATCGGAAGGGAAGTCCTTAACCTTCACAGTATAGCAAAGCCGGAGGGTGCGGCGGGGGCGGAAAGAACAAACCGGGTGCGCGACGCAGGAGTGAAGGAAAGCGGGTTTCTCTTTTTTGTGGCCTTCTTCTTAAAGTATGTGATACTGTCAGAGCAGGAGGTACCCATGACCGACCCTCTTTCGAATCTGATCGACGACCGT
>DAHVTI010000380.1 GCA_027324255.1 Bryobacterales bacterium
GACAACGAGACTTCGCACTACTATTCGGCCGGGCCGCTGGTGCAGAAGAACTTCAACGACTACCTGAAGGCGAAGTTCGGAACCACGCAGAAGCTAAACCAGATCTGGGGCTTTGTGTATTGGGGGCAACTGGTGGACGGCTGGGAGCAACTGCCGCCGCGGGACGGCATCCTGAACCCGGGCTACAAGCTGGAGTGGGAGCGGTTCCAGCGGACGCGGGTGACGGAGTTCCTCGCCTGGCAGGCGCGACTGGTGAACGAGTACAAGCGTCCGGGGCAGTTCGTGACGCAGGACTTTTCGGGCGGGGTGCACACGGACATCGACCAATGGGCGATTGCGCGGCATCTGGACGTGGTGGCGACCAACCCCTATTACCCCGTGCAGGATAAGCTGGACGGGCACCAGGCGACGTTCACCGACGATGTGGCGCGGTCATTGAAGGGCGGCAACTTCCTGGTGACGGAGACCAACGCGCAGACGATTGGCTGGGATTCGAAAGGCCAATATCCTCCGTATGATGGGCAACTCAGGCTCAACGTTTACTCGCACATCGCGGACGGGGCGAACATGGTGGAGTACTGGCACTGGCACTCGCTGCACTACGGGCAGGAGACGTACTGGAAGGGCGTGCTGTCGCACGACCTGGAGCCGAACCGCCTGTATGCCGAGTTCACGCGGGTGGCGCAGGAGCTGAAGAAGCACGGCCCGCGGCTAGCCAACCTGCAGCGGGCCAACGACGTGGCGATCCTCTATTCGATCGACTCGTTCCACGGCGTCCAGTTCATGCCGTTCTCGGACAACGTCAATTATATGAGCCTGCTGCGGCAGTTTCATAAAGCATTATATGAGCTGAATACGGGCGTGGATTTCGTGACTCCGGATTCGGATTACTCGCGCTACAAGGTAGTGGTGGCGCCGCCGCTGTACGTGGCCAGCGACGCGCAGTTGAAGCGCCTGGCCGAATACGCGCGCAACGGCGGCCACGTGGTGCTGACGTTCAAGAGCGGCTTTACGGACGAGTACGACACGGTGCGGGCGGCGATGGCGCCGGGGCCGCTGCGGGAGGCGGCGGGATTCCACTACCAGGAGTTCTCGACGCTGGACAAGCCGCTGGGGCTGAAGGGCGACCCGTTCCGGGCGGGGGCGGGGAACGAGGTTTCAACGTGGGCGGAGATGATTGTGCCCGAGACGGCGGAGTCGCTGGCCTTCTACGACCACCCGTTCTTCGGCAAGTACCCGGCGCTGACTCGAAACAAGTTCGGCAAGGGGACTGTGACGTTCGAGGGGACGGTTCTATCGGATGCGTTGCAGGGCCAGGTGCTGCTGGACGTGCTGAGGCGGGCCGGGCTCACCGGGCCGGACCAGCAACTGCCGGCGGCGGTGCGGGTGAAGCACGGGACGGCGGGCGGAAAGAGGCTCCACTATTACCTGAACTATTCAGGTGTAAATCAGCAATTTCAATATCCTTATGCCGCCGGAACGGAGGTTCTCTCCGGGAAGGCGGTGGCGAAATCCCAGCCGGTGGCGATAGCGCCGTGGGATGTCGCCGTGATCGAGGAGCAGTAGGGCGCGGGAGCGCATTATCCAGGGAGACATTTCGCCATGCCGAAGATCATCCGCTACGAGTTTCTGGGCAACTGGCTGCTGTTCTGGCTGCTCTCGATCACCGTGATCGGGATCCCGCTGGCCATCCTGTACCTGCTTTCCGGGACGGTCCGGATCGAGCACGAGATGGAGGACCCGGAGAAGTTCGTGGCGCAATTCCGCGCCGGCCGGACGTCGGGCAAGTGAAGGAGAAGAGAGAACCATGCTCACGCGCCGAGACGCATTGAAGTCGATGGCGTTTGCCGCAGCCGCCGCGCCGCCGCAGGGGTTGGGGAAGATCCGGCACATCGACATCATCCACCACTCGCACACCGATGTCGGCTACACCGATATCCCGACGGTAACGCGGGAGCTGCAGGTGCGGTTCCTGGACGCGGCGCTGGAAGCGTGCCTGCTGAACCCGTCGTTCCGGTGGACGGTGGAAGCGACGCTGACGCTGGACGACTGGTGGAAGGCGTCGAACGCGCAGCGGCGAAGCCAACTGGTGCGGACGGTGCAGGCAGGGCAGATGGACGTGATGGCGCTGCCGTTCAACCAGGCTCCGTTCATGGACGGGCGGGAGTGGCGTCAGGCGCTGGACTGGCTGCCGGCGGACCTGCTGCGGATGCTGAAGCCGAGGGCGGCGATGCAGAACGACGTGAACGGCTTCCCGCGGGCCGGGGCGCTGCTGCTGCTGGACCGGGGCATCCGCCACCTGCTGATGGGGATCAACGCCGACATGGGCGGCCCGCCGTTCCGGCGGCCGTCGGCGTTTGTGTGGAAGATGCCTGACGGGCGGAATATGTTTGTGTGGCTGGGGGACCACTACGGCACGGCCTACTCCTACTTCGAGGCGAAGGGCTGGCAGCACGGGCAGGCCAAGGGGGCTACGACGACGCTGCGGCCGCCGTACGCGGGCGACCACCTGAAGACGGATGAAGCATCGCTCAAACAATGCCAGGCGAATTTGTTGAAACGGCTGGCGAAGCTGGAAGCAGACGGCTACACGTATCCGCGGCTGATCCTCTCCTACACGAACCAGTGGCGCTACGACAACGACCCGCCTTTCCCGCCGCTGGCCGCGTTCATCGACGCCTGGAACCGGCTGGGGCTCGCGCCGGCGCTGCGGTTCACAACCGGGACGCAGGCGGTGGAGGAGATGGAGAAAGCGGTGGGCGCGGCGGTGCCGACGCATGAGGGCGAGTGGACGGACTGGTGGGCGAACGGGGACGCGTCGGGGCCGCGGGAACTGGCGGCGAGCCGGCAGGCCAAGCGGCACTTGGCGGCGGCGCTTTCGCCGGTGTGGGGTCCGGCGAACGCGTCGATCGACCGGC
>DAHVTI010000386.1 GCA_027324255.1 Bryobacterales bacterium
AGCAGAGAATCCGGCATCCAGGCGGCCTCCCGGTACTGCGCGTATCGCAGCACTCAGAACAAAGCCACGGAGAAGGAAACCGGCCGCTCCGCCATTCCTATGTCGCGCACCCCGGATTACGGGCGCCGCAGCCCTCCGGTCCGGCTTCTGGTAAAATAGTATTTTCCAAACCATAGACAGGAGTCCGTTTCCGCATGCTTCAGGCGACACAATTGCGCCCCGGGATGGTGGTGAAGTTCAATAACGAACTGCACACCATCTTCACAATGACCCACCGCACGCCCGGCAACCTCCGCGGGTTCGTGCAGGTGAAAATGCGCAATCTGCGCAGCGGTTCCATGATCGAACACCGGTTCTCCTCCGAAGACCGGGTGGAGAAGGCCATCCTCGAGGAAGTCGAGATGGAGTACATGTACGACGACGGCGAGTACTTCTACTTCATGAACACGGAGGACTTCGAGCAGACCCACCTGACGAAGGAACAGCTCGGCGGCGGCGTCGAGTACCTGATCCCGAACCTGAAGGTGCACGTCGAATACTACGAGGGCAAGCCGATCAGCGTGGAACTGCCGCCCACCGTGGACATGAAGGTGATTGAGACGGAGCCCGGCATCAAGGGCGCGTCGGTGTCCAACGTCGGCAAGCCGGCGAAGATGGAGTCGGGCGTGATCGTCACCGTGCCGCAGTTCGTCAACGAAGGCGACGTGATCCGTGTGAGCACGTCGGAAGGCACCTACCAGGAACGCGTGGCCACGGCCTGATCAGCGGCCCGCCCGGCGCAGCGCCGCGATGCGGTGCGCGCGCGACTTGGGAGAATCGAGGCTGAAGGAACGGGCGTCGCCGAGCTGGATGCGAATCCACTCCGCGACGCGCGCCACTTCGGCCTCCAGTTTTTTCGGGGCCTTGCCGAACGTCATCCAGGCGATCTCGCCGTTTTCGGGGTCGAACTCCCACAGCCCGGCCAGCGTGCCGCGATCCAGAATCGCGTGGCTTGGCAGGTCGCTCAGGCCTTGGACGAGAGGGAAAGCGGCATCCGGCGCCGGCAGCAGGTCCCGCACGCCGCGCCGCAGGAGCACGATCCCGTCCAGGCTGGAAACCAGTGCGTGGCAAGGATCTTTGGGCACGCGAAAAGCATGCAGCGCCTCCAGGTCCGGCGGAAACAGCAGACGGTCCGAGCCATCTTCCAGCGGCACCAGGCCCAGCGGCGCTGCGGCCTGCTTGCAGACCTTCACCCCGAAGCCTGAAAACCACTGGAACTCAGCCAGCGTGGCCGGCCCCGTCCACTGCCAGTAGAGCCGGGCCAGCTCCGTCGTGCACTCTTCCTGAGAAAGCCGGAAGCCGGTGAGCGGATTCGGGCGCCACAGGGCGTAGCGGTAGCGCTGGGCATCGAGCCGTCCGTTGACGGAGAGGCGGCGGATTTCCCCGGCCTGCTGGAGGGCCGCGAGCGCCACCGGCAACGACGTCGTGAGGCCTTTCTTCCTGCCTTCATCGCCGAGGTCGCGGACCGCAGGGCCCACGTATTGCTTGATCTGCTCCGGATCCAGGGGGCCGCCACCGAGCGCGTCGAGCACCTTGGCGCAAAGTGTTTCGATTTCCTTTTCCGTGACGCCGAGCTTCAGCGCCACCTTGCGCTCGCCGTCGCCGAAGCCGCAGCCGCAGGCGAGCGCCAGCGCGTAGTGGCACGCCGGCACCACGTAGGTGCAGCCGCGGGCGGCGGGCAGTTCGTGGATCCCGGCCTGCTCCACGGCCGCGTCCGCCGCCTCGCGCGAGGTCCCGGCGCGGGCATGGAGCGTCAGGTACGGCGCCGCGCCGCCCACGGAACGAGCCCAGCCCGTCTTCTCCAACACGGCTGCCGGAGCCGCGCCCTGCAGCGCGCCGTCCAGCCGCTGCCGGTGCGCCCACCACGCGCGCAAGCGCGCCGCCTCCACTTTCACTGCAGCCATGAGATTCATCTTGGCAAATCGACCGTGTCCACGGCGGGGCATGTCCGCGGCGGGGACAAGACGGGACAAGACGGACGGGACAAGACGGGGCGTGACTCCCGCGCCCTCCGGTGCTAGCATCAGGCCGGCGAGTTCTATGAGGAGGTTCCCATGGGGCGCATGAATTATGCGCGCGTGCTGCTGGGCGGCCTCGCTGCCGGCGTCCTGGTCGCTGTCGGCGAAGCCTTGCTCAACGGCGTATTGCTCAAGGAAGACTGGGCCGCGGCGATGAGCAGCCTCGGCAAGTCCCCGGAGATGACGGTCGTCCAGGCGGTGGGCTACAACCTGTGGGCGCTGTTGCTGGGGATGTCCGCCGTCTGGTTCTACGCCGCCATCCGGCCGCGCTTCGGCCCTGGGCCGCAGACGGCGGCATGCGCAGGCTTGGCCATCTGGTTCGTCGGCTACGCGCTGAGCACGGCGGCGGCGCTCATCTCGGAAGTGTTGCCCGCACGATTGCTGCTGATCGCGGTGGCCTGGGGCCTGGCGGAGGTCCTCATCGCCACACTGGCCGGCTGCTGGCTCTACCGGGAAGACGCCGCGACCTGAAGGGCCTGAAGCAGCTCCGCATCGTCGGCCTCATCCACCGTCCGCAGGTCGATCAGCAGGCGATCGGATTCGATGCGCGCAATCACGGGCGGCGCGCCTTTGCGGAGGCGCCGTTCGATCTCGACGACATCTCCCTCCACGGCCAGGAGCGGCGAGGGGATGACCTGTTCCGGCGTCGAACCGCCCCCCAGCAGCGAGAACCCTTCCACCAGGCTGAAGCGCGGCGCTTCGGCCTGCAGAAACCGGCGGGCGCGCTCGAGCAGCGCTTCCCGGCTCAGCCGGATCATCCGCAGCACGGGCAACTCATCCTCCCTGCCGCTGAGCAGCAGGCGGAGCGTGGTCTCCATGGCGCCGATGACGAGCTTGTCCACACGCAGCGCGCGGAACATCGGATTGCGGCGGAGCCTGCCAATCAGGTCTTCCCTGCCTGCCAGGATGCCCGCCTGCGGTCCGCCCAGCATTTTATCGCCCGAGAAAGAGATCAGATCCACGCCCGCCTGCAGGCTGGCCTGCGCGGTTGGTTCCTGGATGCCGTAGCGGGAAAGATCCAGCATGCAGCCGCTGCCCAGATCCTCGTAGACGGGGATTCGGTTCTCGCGGCCGAGCAGCACCAACTCCTCGAGGGAGGGCCGGCCGGTGAAGCCGGAGACGCGGAAATTGGAGGGGTGGACGCGCATCAGCAGGCGTGTGTCCGGCGTGATGGCCCGCCGGTAGTCTTCGAGGCGGGTGCGGTTGGTGGTGCCGACCTCCACCAGGCGAGCGCCGCTGCGCGCCATGATGTCGGGGATGCGGAAACCGTCGCCGATCTCGATCAGCTCGCCGCGCGAGACGATCACCTGGCCGCCCGCGGCCAGTTCGTGCAGGGCCAGGAAGACCGCCGCGGCGCCGTTGTTCACCACGATGGAATGCACGCCCAGCAGACGGGCCAACAGGTTGGCGGTGTGGACGTCCCGCCGGCCGCGGCGGCCTGCTTCGAGATCGTACTCGAGGTTCGAATAGCCCGCCGCCGGCGCGAGCGCGGGCAGAGGCGCGCGGCCCAGGTTGGTGTGCAGGATCACGCCGGTGGCGTTGATCACCTTGCGAAGCGACGGGTGCAGCAGCGCATCGAGCCGGGCGCGGAGCACCTCGGCCGGATCCGGCAGCGCGCCGCCGCGGCGAATGAGCTCGCGCATCTCCTCCAGCACCTCGCGGCACTCGTTCACAACCACGGCGTGCGGCAGCCCGGCGCCGGCGGCGCGCGCCAGTTCGTCCACCGAGGGCAGGGATCGATATTGGTCCTGAGGGCTCACTTCAAGGGAAACATCGCCCGCAACTCGTCGAGCGCCGGCCGGCGGCCATATTCGCACAGCTCGAAGCTCTCCACATGCTTCACCTGCGCGGCCGCGGCCCCGCCCAGTTCTTCCACCAGAGTCTTGCGCACGGCGTCGTTGATGGGCTGCACACGCATGTTGCTCAGCCAGGCCTTGCGCTCCTTGGGATCCTTCGGCACGGTATCCAGCTTGTGGTCCACCCACGGGAGCCATTCGTAGAACTGCGAAACGTGCGCGTCCATGGCGTTGATCTTCGTGTCCCACACGCTGTCCAACGGCATCACCACGTCGGGCCGGAACGGCGCCGGCTTCTGAAAGCCGTCCTGGTAGTAGAGAAACACCGGGTTGTTATCGAGCGGAGCGGTGTCGGCCACCACGTTCGGCACGACGACCATGTAGGCCGCATCCTGCACCAGCACGCCGGTGTAGCGGTGGTCCGGATGATAGTCGTTGGGCCGCGGCGCGATGACGATGTCGGCCTTCCACTGCCGGATGGCGCGAATGATCTGACGGCGCACTTCGAGCGACGGCATCAGCTCGCCGTCGTGGTTGTCGAGCACCTGGTACTCCTTGATGCCCAGCCGCCGCGCCGACTCCTGCGTCTCTAGGAACCGCCGCTTGGCCAGCGCCGCGCCGCCCATGGTCTGGTGGCCGGCGTCGCCGTTGGTCACCGACAGGAACTTGACTGCGTGGCCCGCCCGGGCGAACTTAGCCGCCGTCCCGCCGAACTTGATGTCGCAATCGTCCGGGTGGGCGCCGATGGCGAGAATCCGGAGCTTCGCACCCGGCGCCGCGGGCGTCTGGCCGCTGGCAAGCGCGCCGAACAAGGCAACCACTGCAATCAGGCTCTTCTTCATACTCTTAGAAATCATCCCTTCCCGTTCTTCTCTCTCCAGGAGTGCATCCGCGCGCAGCCGTGAATGACCGCCGCTCTGCCCCGCGGCACGATTGTATCTCACACCGCCGGCGGGGGACCTCCGACAGGGGCCGGTTCGCTGTGTTTCCGCTCGTGGGCCCGGCGGTAGACTTCGCGGATCTCCGATCCCGTCAGCGCCAGCGCCGCCGCCCCCGCAATCAGCAGCGGCACGGTGACCACGAAGAACATCACGCCCGAGATCGACTTCGCCGTCTGCTGGTCCACCCCCAGCACGCGGTGCAGCGCCAGGTAGGCAAACAGGTGGAACAGACCGACGTTGCCGGGCGCGCCGGGAACGATGGTGCCCAACCGCAGCACCACCAGCACCACCGCGGCCGAGCCCCATGGCAAATCCACGCCATAGCCCTCCAGCATGGCGTGGATCGGGATCACCTGGAGCGCCAGATAAACCGTGCTGGCCCCCACCGCCACGACAAAGGAGCGCGACCGTCCCATGGCGTGGAGGCCTTCGATCACTGTCCGCACAGCCTCCGACCAGCGATGCCGCGTGCTGACGTGGTGCGCGAAGCGGCGGTTCAAAACGGCGAACACCACCAGCCCGCCGATCACCGCCACCAGGGCCACCAGGATCCAGACCGCCGCCTCGATCTCCTTCGGCAGGTCCACGAACAGCGAAACCAGCGCGAAGCCGGAGATCAGCCAGACGCCGTCGATCAGCCGTTCAATCAGCGCCGAGCTCAGCACCAGGGCGAAGGGCACGCGGTCCCACACCGTCAGCAGGTAGCAGCGGATCAGCTCACCGCTGCGCAGAGGAAGCACTTCATTGGCAAAGAGCCCGATGTAGATAGCCTGCACGCTCTTCCACAACGGCAATCGCGAGACGGGGCGCAACAGGATGTTCCAGCGCCAGGCCTGCGAAACGTAGACGAGCACATCGCTGGCCACGGCCAGCGCGATCCAGCCGCCGTGGATCCGGCCCAGTTTGGGCACCTCCGTCCGCCAGTCGAAGTCGTGGTAGACCCACAACAGGCAGAGCATCGACAACGTGTAGGCGATGGACGTGCCCAGCCAAGGGGGAAAGCGCCTTCCGCCCCGGCCATCCCTGCTTGGGTTTGTCCCCATTCTTCTCCATTCTAGACGCCCGCGCGGGAAAAACTGGTGCACACTATTTCAAAATCGCATCCGCCGTCGCCTGGGTGATCGGATGATAGCCGGGACGCGCCTTCCGGTAGATGGCGAGCGCACGCGCCTTGCCCTCCGGGGTCCTGGCGAGTTCCTCAAACAGCGGCTTGACGAACTTCCGCCGGCCGACAGTGACGAGAAACTGCTCCAGCCGCGGGTAGGCCGGCTGGTAGCCGGCGCGGATGGCCATCAGCAGCCACTGAGCCGCCACCTCGCTGTTGCCCGTATCGGTGAAGTTCCATTCGCGGTCGAGCACGGCCATCTGCGCGGCGCTGATCTTTTCGGGCATCTGCCGCAGCCAGTGCAGCCACTCCTGCGTGGACCACGACTTCCCCGGCGTGGTCTCGAAATCGTAGGTCACCTTCGGGGCGTCCGGAGGCAGGCCGGGCTGATCGAGCCACGCCTGCAGGTTCTCGTCCGGAAACGTCTCGTGCAGGTATCCGACGAACTGCCCGGTGGTGATGGACTGAAACGCGAAATGGTCGAAGTACGACCGCAGCCAGGCGTCGAACTTCGCGCGCCCGTACTTCTGTTCCAACATGCGCAGCATCAGCGCGCCCTTCACGTAAGGCACCTGCGTCATGCCGTCGTCGGGATCGCGGCCTTTCAGGTCGATGGCCAGCTTCTGGTCGCCGGGCGGCAGCTCCTTCATCTCGATGGCAAGCTCGCCGGTTTCGATGGCAAACTCCATTTCGCTGCGCGCGCGGCCGTACAGCGCCTCCTGGATGCGCCGTTCGATGTAAGTGGTGAAGCCCTCGTTCAGCCAGAAGTCCCGCCAGGTGGCGTTGGTGACGAGGTTGCCCGACCAGGAGTGCGCCAGCTCGTGCGCCACCAGCGACACCAGGCTCTTGTCGCCGGCGATCACCGTGGGCGTGGCGAAGGTCAGGCACGGGTTCTCCATGCCGCCGAACGGGAACGACGGCGGCAGCACCAGCAGGTCGTAGCGCCCCCAGCGGTAGGGGCCGTAGAGCGCTTCGGCCGCCTGCACCATCTTTTCGACGTCCTCGAACTCGCGTGCCGCCCCCTGCAGCACCGAAGGCTCCGCCCAGACGCCGCAGCGCGAGCTGACGGCCTGGAACTCCAGGTCGCCCACGGCCAGCGCGATGAGATACGGCGGGATGGGGAAGGGCTGGTGGAAGTGGCCGTCGCGCACCATGCGCGCCGACATCAGAGCCTTCAACGGCACGGGGGCGTGGATGCGCGCCGAGTAGGTCACGCGCACGCCCGGCGAATCCTGCACCGGCATCCACGACCGGGCGTGGATCGCCTCCGATTGCGAGAACAGGAACGGGTGTCGCTTGCCGGCCGTCTGAGCGGCTGCGAGCCATTGCAGGCCCGAGGCCCGCGGCGAGGTCTCGTATTCCACCAGCACACTGCGCGTACCCGCCGGCAGGTCGATGGTGAGCGGCGCGCCCAGGAACTGATCGCGCGGCCCCACGGTGAAACCGGCGGATGAGCCGTTCACGCGCTGGATGGCCAAGTCCCGCGTATCGAGGACCAGCGTCCGGCCCGCGGGCTCCAGCGAGAGCGTCGCCGCGCCGCGCAGCTTCTTCCCGGAAAAAGACACAGCGAGGTCGAGTTCGACGTGGCGGACGCGGGAGACGCCGGGGTTCGAATAGGAGTGAATGTCGGGCAGCGGCACATCCGTTATGGTAGCGTCACTGGGATATGGGCACCTCGCCGCAGGGCCGCCTGCAGTCGCTCGACATCTTCCGGGGCGCCACCATCGCCTCCATGGTGCTGGTGAACAACCCCGGCTCCTCGCCGGCCTACGCGCAGCTCGAGCACGCAGCCTGGCACGGCTGGACCTTTACCGACACCGTATTCCCGTTCTTCCTCTGGATCGTCGGCGTGGCTATGACGCTCTCCACGGCCAAGCGCATGGAGCGCGGCGAAGAAAGGCTCCAACTGCTGCGCCACACGTTCCAGCGCGCCGTCATCATCTTCCTGCTGGGCTTTCTGCTCAGCCCGCTGCCGAACATCGACTGGTCCACCATCCGTATCCCCGGGGTGTTGCAGCGCATCGCCGTCTGCTACCTGATTGCGGGCGTCGTCTTCCTCTACACCAAGGTGCGCGGACAGGTGATCTGGCTGGTGGGCGTCAACGCCCTCTACTGGATGCTGATGACGCTCTACCCAGTGCCCGGCTGCGGGGCCGGCTCGCTCACCGTAGACTGCAACTTCGCCCGCTACGTGGACAGTCTGGCGCTCAGCGGGCACATGTGGCGCGCCACAAAGGTCTGGGACCTGGAGGGCATCGCCAGCACTCTGCCCGCCATTTCGACGGTCCTGTTCGGCATCCTGGCCGGCCACCTGCTGCAACACTGCCGCGAGCATGCCGCGCGGCTCAAGTGGCTCTTCGCCGGCGGCGTGGCGCTGCTGGCCGTAGCGCACGTGATGGCTCTCTGGATGCCCTTCAACAAGAACATCTGGACCACCTCCTACGCCTTCCTGATGGCCGGCCTGGCCATGCTACTGTTCGGCGCCTGGTACTGGCTGGCCGACGTGCGCGGCCTCGGCCGCTGGTTCCGTTTCTTCGAAATCTTCGGCACCAACGCCATCCTGATGTTCGTGCTCTCCGGCGCGCTGGCCAAGTTCGCAGCGCGCGGCGGGCTACACAAGTGGTGGTACGACAACGTCTGCCTGGCCGTGGCGCAACCCATCAACGCCAGCGTCGTGTACGCCCTCTCGAACGTGCTGGTGCTGTGGGTGGTGGCCTGGGCGCTGTGGAAGCGCCGCTGGTTCGTGCGGTTCTAACTGCGCATCAGCCGCAGCGCGAAGTGCACCGCCGCCAGCAGGCTGGAGGTGGAGGCCACGCCGTGGCCGGCGATGTCGAACGCCGTGCCGTGATCCACCGACGTACGGATGATGGGCAGCCCCAGCGTCACGTTGACGCCCGCCTCGAAGTCCAGGAGCTTCAGTGGAATGTGCCCCTGGTCGTGGTACATGCACACGACCGCGTCGAACCGCCGTTTGCGCACCGCCAGGAAGAACACGGTGTCCGGCGGCAGCGGACCTTCCACCTGCCAGCCTTGCGCCTGCGCCCATTCCACCGCCGGGCGGATTACGCGGATCTCCTCGTCCCCGAACGAGCCGCCCTCGCCGGCGTGCGGATTCAGACCGGCCACCGCGATTCGGGCCCCTGGCTTCAGCCGGTTCAGCGCCTCGGCGGTCATGCGGAGGATGGTCCGCAGCCTCTCCGGCGTCACGCGCTCAATGGCCTGCCGCAGCGAGCAATGCGTGCTCACGTGCGTCACCATCAGGTGGTCGGAGGCCAGCATGATGGTGACGTCGTCCACGCCGCACAGCTCTCCGATCAGCTCGGTGTGGCCCGTGAAGCCCGGATCGGTGAGTTGCGTCGCCTCCTTGTTCATCGGCAGGGTGACGATGGCCGCAATTTCCTGGGCCAGAGCGGCGCGCGTCGCCGCCACCACGTATTGGCGGGCCGCGCCGCCGGACTTCGCGTTGAGCTCGCCCGGCGTGATGTCTCCGGCCTGGAGAATCCCGGCATCCACGACGTTCAACGGCCCGGCGTGAAACTCTTTCGGTCCGGCGATCGCCCGCAGCGGCACTCCATAGCGAAGTTTTTCGTTGTAAAAAGCCAGCGCGCTCACATCACCGTAGGCGACAAAGTCACGCGGCAACTCTCCGTCGCGGAAAGCCTCCAGCAGGATCTCAGGGCCGACGCCGCTGGCGTCGCCCATCGTAATTCCGATCACTTCCCTGCCCCTTTCCCCACGCTCCTGCGGTGCAGCATCGCCTGCAGGCGGACCAACAGTTCCGGCTCGCCGAAGCCGCCGGCCTTCGTCACCAGCGTCCAGCGCCGACCCTGACAGACGAACCACGACACCGGCACGCCCGGCATGATCTCGCCCAGCGGATGCAGCGGCGGATCACCGAAGCCGCGCAGGACCGCCCGGGCCGTGTCTCCGCCGAAGATCACGAGCGCGCCGGGCGCTTGCAGCGCGGCATCCCTCTCGCCGGTGCGCCACCCTTTCCGCTCCAGTCCGTGTTCCAGGGCGAAGCGGATCTGCGCCGTGGAAGCCGGGTGCGCGCTGCCGTTGATCACCAGGCACTCGGGCACGTCCGGCCATTCAGGCGTGTGCCGCGCCAGCCCGAGCAGCGACGCCAGCTCACCGGCCAGCGCCGCCGGGCCCGCCGCCAACCGCGGTGTGGGCTCCTTCAGGATCCGCTTCGCCGCCGCGTGCACGTCGGCGTCGCTGGTCCCGTCGTGGATCTCGATCCGCTCCAGCGGCGCGCCCTGCCTCTCCAGCACCGCCCTGACGTCGTTGTCCGTCACCGGCTGCGTGGGGTCCTGCGCGAACGCGCTTTCGTGCACCGGCACGCCGTACACGAAGAGCTTGCCGCCCCGCACGGTGCGCCCCTGCGCCGGGTAGGCCGGCACGTAGTGAATCTTCCCCGCCGGCAGCGCGCCCAGCTCCGAGCCGATGTTGCCGCGTAGCGTGGAGTCGGTCTTCTTGTAGATCACTTCGGCGTGCGCGCCGGCGCAGAATTCGCGGACGCGCGCCGCAGCCGCCTCCGGCGCCAGATGGCGCGTCTCCATGTCCAGGACCAGCACGCGCGGGTCGCAGTCCGCGTGCAGGCATACCACGGAGTTCTCAAATCGCGCCCCGACTTCCAGCGCGCCCGTCAGATCGTCGGCAAGCAGGAGAACATGCTTCGCTGTCACGCTGTATACATTAAAACAGAAATCCGAGCCAGGCTAGAAGAACCAGCGCAAGGGGTGTGCGACGTGAGAGTGAGGAATGGCCGGTTCTCTTTTTTTGTGGTGTTGTTCCGTGCGTATATAATACGCTAGGAATGGACAATCCACCATGCACCCCAACTCCCTGGAATTCCTCGAACAGCAACGGGCCGAC
>DAHVTI010000425.1 GCA_027324255.1 Bryobacterales bacterium
CCGCCTCCACGAAGGTCGGGTAGAAGTCCACGTTCGCCACCGGCACGCCGCATGTCGTGCCCGCCTTCACCCGCCCCGGCCACTTCACGATCATCGGCTCCCGGATCCCGCCCTCGTAGTAGCACCCCTTCGAGCCCCGCAGCGGCTCCTGCAAGGACCGCTGCGTTCCCCCGTTGTCCGACGTGAACACCAGCAGCGTGTTCTTCGCAATCCCCAACTCCTCCAGCTTCCCCAGCAGCCGTCCCACGCCGTCGTCCAGGTCGTAGACGCAGGCCGCGTACAGCGCGTTCTTGTGCTGCCGCCCCTTCGCCTTCGCGTGGAACTTCTCGAGCGTCGCCGGCCGCGCCTCCTGCGTGCTGTGGATGGCGTGGTGCGACACGAAAGCGAAGAACGGCCGCTCCCGGTGCTTCTCCATGAACGCCCCCGCCGCCCGCGTCAGTGAATAGATGCCCTTCGGGTCCTCCGGCTCGTCCCGCTTCCGGTTCGGGTTCGGGAACCGCGGATCGAAGTATTCGTCGAAGCCCTGCGCCCGCGGCTCGCTGCCGTTGCGATTGCCCAGGTGCCACTTGCCGAACAGCCCCGTCGCGTAGCCTGCCGCCCGCAGCGCCTCGGCCAGCGTCACCGTCGCCGGCTCCAGGTACTCCTTGTTCGGCGCCGGCTCCAGCCGCATCTTCTTCACCGGACCCCGCTTCGTGTTGCCCACCGCGTACACGCCGTGCCGCGGCGTGTACTGCCCCGAAAGCAGGCACGCCCGGCTCGGCGCGCAGTTCGCCCCGCACGCGTAGGCCTGCGAAAACACCATCCCCTCCCCGGTCAGCCGGTCCAGGTGCGGCGTCTCGTAGAAGTCCGAGCCGTTGAAGCCCGTGTCTTTCCACCCCAAATCGTCCGCCAGCACGAACACGATGTTCGGCCGCGCCTTGCCTTGGAGCATCGCCGCGCCCGCCGCCAGCCACTCCCGCCTCGTCCAAAGTCCGTTGTGGTTCATCGAAGGAATCGTATCCCATCCCGCAGCAGCCAGACGGCCACCCCCGCCATTAGCGCCCCCGACGCCCGCATCGCCCACCTGTACCCCGCGCCGCTCAACACCGCCCGCGACCGCCCGACGAGCCACGCCATCACCAGCTTCACCCCCACCAGCGCCCCGTAGAACCCGGCCAGGAACCACACCGCCCAGTGCGGCTCCCGCCGCCACGCCTCCACCACCATCGGCCCGCCCGCCGCCATCCAGAACAGGTACACGTGCGGGTTGAAGAGATTCGTCGCCAGGGCCTTCATCACGCTGCCCGGCGCGCCCGAGCCTGCTTCCCCCTCCGCCGCCTGGAACCGCAGCGAGCCCCACGCCAGCCACAACAAATACGCGCCCCCGGTGAGCGCCACCGCCCCCATCAGCCGCTCCCGCCCCGCCAACTGCGCCAGCACCAGCACCGACGCCGCCACAATCGGCGCATCGGTGAGCACCGGCGCGGCGGCGACTTTGAGCCCTTCCCGCGTCCCGTGCCGCAGCGTCTGCGCCACCAGCAGCGCCATCAGCGGGCCCGGCGACACGCCCGCCGCCAGCCCGAGGCCCAGTCCTGAAATCAGATAGCGCAGCAAACCGCTAGTCTAGACCACCTTGAACGCCACGCCGGTCTCGGCTCCGGCCGCGCCCGCCGGCATCTCCACCGCCAGCCCCTCGGCGCCGCGCGTGAACTTCGCCGGCCCGTAGCCCAGCGCCTCCACCCGCTGCACCTTGTGCGCCGCGTTGCTGCCCAGCGAGCGGATGAGAGCCTTCCCCTTCGGCACGCCCAGGCACAAGGCGTACAGCGCCTCGCCCTTCGTCGTGAACCGGAAGTCCCCGGCCGTGTACTGCTTCAAGGAGCGCTCCCCGAACATCCCGCCTTCCGCCGTCGTCGGCCCCTCGCGCCACAACGTCCACGGCCGCGTGTCGTAGATCGCCTCCGAGTTCACCCGCATCCACTTCGTGATGCCCGCAAGCGTCTGCTCCGCCTCCGCGTCCAGCGTCCCGTCCGGCCGCTGCGGGAAGTTCAGCATCAGGTTCCCGTTCTTGCTTACGATGTCGCACAGCATGTGCACCACCGTCTCGGCTGTCTTGTATTTCAGGCCCTGCTTGTAGAACCAGCCGCCGATGCACGTGTCCGTCTGCCACGGCTCGGCCAGGATGCGGTCCGCGAAGCCCCGCTCCACGTCGTACACGCAGCAGTTCGGGTCGTAGTCTCCGTGCACGTTGTCCTTGTTGTTCTTGATCGTGTACACCACCTCCTGCCGGCCCTGGTGCCACGTCAGGCCCTGATTGTAATAGTGCGCGATCAGCCCGCGGCCCACTTCGCCGAACGGCACCCCGCCGTCCGTGTACAGCACGTCCGGCTGGTAGGAATCGACGAGATCCGTGATGCGCCGCCGCCACTCCTGCTTCCACGCATCGGGCGGGTTCAGCGGATAGGCCCGCGATGTGTCCTCGTGCGGCGGCAGGTAGAAGTCCACGTACTTCGGATCCGCGCCGTCGTACGGCACGCCCTTGTACGGGCCTTCCTGATCCGCCCCCTTGTTCACGTTGAACCAAGACCACGTCCGCTCCAGGTGCTCCGACACGCCGAACTTCAGCCCGTTCGCCCGCGCCGCCTTCGCCCACAGCCCGACAATGTCCTTCTTCGGCCCCATCCGCGCCGCGTTCCAGCGGTGGTGCTTCGAGTTCCACATGTCGAAGTTGTCGTGGTGCACGCCCATCGAGAAGAAGTACCGCGCCCCGGCGGCCTTGTACTTCTTCATGAGCCCCTCGGGGTCGAACTTCTCCGCCCGGAACAGCGGCACGATGTCCTTGTACCCGAACTTCGACGGATGCCCGTAGTGCGCGAGGTGGTGCTTGTACTGGTCGCTGCCTTCCATGTACATGTTGCGCGCGTACCAGTCGCCCGCCATCGGCACGCACTGCGGACCCCAGTGCGCCCAGATGCCGAACTTCGCGTTCCGGAACCAATCCGGGCAGCGGTACTGCTTCAACGACTCGAACGTCGCCTCGAACTTCAGGCCGCTCTGCGCCAATGCTGGCGCCGCCGCCGCCAGTTGCAATGCCGTCCGTCGTGTCATCGTCATGGCGCACTCCTACCTCAGCGACAGCCGCTTCTCCGCTCCGTACAGCGTCAGCAGTGGGTGCTTCACATAGGCGCGGTACTCGTAAATCCCATCGCTCTTCAGCCCCGGGGCTTTCATCGTGAAAGGCCCCGCCTTCGTCACTGTCGTCGAGCCCGCCTCCTGCCACGGAATCGACCGGTCGCTCGCGTCCAGCCCCACGATGCTGCGGATCTGGAAGCCCACTTCGAGACTGGCGCTCCTGCCCATATCGGTGATCGCGCCCTCCAGCGTCGCCGTGTTCGTCGCCTTGTCGAACACCGCGCTGCTCGTCTCCACCTTCGGCGGCGCGAACGCCGGCTTCACGTTCGTCAGCTTCAGCACAATCGGGTTCGGCCACCTGCTGTTGTCCTGCAGCCGGTGTGTGAACATCGCCCGCACGTGCAGCCCGTCCGGCTTCTGCTCGTAGGTGGGCCTCGGGTTCACCGTCGGCCGGTACTCCAGCACCCGCCCGTTCTGTCCCACCACGCTAACCTCCGTTTGAGGCGTGGCCTGCACGCTCTTCAGCACGAACTCGCGCCAATCGCCGCGCACCCACCGCGGCTCCTGCTTCACGATGGCGTACAGCGTGTCTTCGTTCTTCTTCTTCGTGAACCAGATGTTGCCTTCGTTCGTGATCACCCACGGCCGCGTGGCGTAGATGCACTCGCTGTTGACGAACATCCACAGCGCCACTTCCCGCAGCCGCTCTTCCTGCTCAATCGGCAGCTCGCCGTCTGGCTTCGGCCCGATGTTCAACAGCAGGTTGCCGCCCTTGGCCCGCGTCTCCACCAGAATATCGATCACCCGCCCGCCGGTCTTGTAGTTTTCGTTCTGCGGCTGATACTGCCACGCCGTGCCCATCGTGAAGTTCGCTTCCCAGGCCCCCGGCAGCGGCACGCCCGGCACGTACAACTCCGGCGTCTGGATGCCGCCGCGCGTCACCACCGTGTTCGGCTGCAGCTTCCAAGCCAGGTCCCGCAGCCCCTCCGCCGGGCCGTCGAAGAAGACGAAGTCGATCGGCCCGTAGTTGGTCATCAGCTCGCGCACCTGATCGAGGTCCAGCTTCATCAGCCCCGGGTTGTTCGCCGGCGCCACCGCCGGGATGTTGCGCTGCACATCCTTGCCGTTCTGCACCAGCCAGTTGAAGTCGTCCGGAGAAAAATAGATCCCCGGCAGGATGCCCTGCGCCTTGAACGCGTCCAGGATCTCCCTCGTAATATCGTGCTTGTACGGCGTGCTCATGATGCCGAAGTTCGTGGTCTTCGTATCCCACATCGCGAAGCCCGAATGGTGCTTGGTCGTGAAGACCACGTACTTGATGCCCGCCAGCTTCGCCAGCGCCGCCCAGTCCTGCGGATAGAACTTCCGCGGGTTGAACGTCTTCGGCAGCTCCGCCAGAAACCGCTTGTTGTAATCGTCCGACGCCCCCGCCATGGAGTGCGAGATGACGACCCCGAGCTGCGAGTCCACCGACCAGTGGATGAACATCCCGAAGCCGAGGTCCCGGAACCATTCCAGCCGTTCCGGCTTGTTGAGCGATCCGATTTCCGGGTTTTCCGACCGCTGCGCGGAGAGCAGTCCGGCGGCGAGAGTCAGGGTAAGAAGGGTGCGTCTCATGTCCCGGCCATTATAGTTATCGTTAAACCTAAGCGCAATCGAAAGCTCAGGCGAAAGCTCAGGCGCGCCGTCTACTTCAGCTCCAGGTCCGCCACCGCCTGCGTCGTGAGGCCCAGCTCCACCTTCACGCCCTCGCCGTTGATGAACCGCTGCTTGGCGGCAAACGTCCGCTCCGGTCCGCTGAAGGCCAGCACGCGATAGGTGCCAGGCGGCACGGGCGTGAAGGAGTACCGCCCGCTCGCGTCCGTCTTCGCATAAAGGAAGTCCGGCCGCCGGCGCGGATCGATCAAGCCTTCCCGGATGCCCATCACGATGGCCTGGTCCACCGGTTGGTCGCCGCGCTTCACCACGCCCTGCAGCGAGTTGTCCGCGCGTCCCACCAGCACGGCCAAGTGATGCGTCACCGCACCGGGATTCAACTCGAAGAAGCCGGGATCCACCTCGGCGCCGTTGTAGAGGACTTGCCGCACGATGTAGCCCTGCGGCAGGTCGCGCACCGAAACCTGCCAAGGCTCCACCGAGATGCCTTCCAGCGCAAACTCCCCGCGCCTGCTCACCGGCCCGGGCACTTCGCTGAGGAATGGCGCGCGCAGGTGCGGCAGCAGGCCGGCTTTGATGTTTGCGCCCTGCTTGTCCGTCCACAGCGGGTCGGTCTTTTCGTCCTTGTGGCCATAGGTGCACACCTCGCCGGTCACCCGCACACCGGGCAGCAGCTTCAGCCGGACGTCTTCGAGCGGCTTGTCCACCAGCGTGATGGGCAGCGTGACGTGACGCCGCTCCGCGCCAGTCCTGGTCTCGTTGAACGCGCCCAGCACGTAGGCGCCCGGCCGAAGCCCAGTCACTTCGAACGGCCCCGGCTTCTCCAGCGGCCCCAGCGTCCAGTGCATGGTCCCGCGGTCGGTGCTCTCCATTAACGTCAGTTGGATGGGCCCGTTGATGCCGTCGAGTTCCACTGTGCCCCGCACAGCCAGCACGGTCCGCTTGCGCAGGTGGAAGTCGTAGCCCGAAAGCTGCGCGCCGGAAGGCACCTGCAGCGTCATGGCGCCGCTCATCTCGGTCACGCCCGGAAACCACGTGTAGGGATAAGCCAGGCTCGCGGCGGCAGCGGTCTTCGGCGCGGGCTTCACCTTCGGCCTGTCGCTGGCCGATACCGCCAGCCGGTAGTCGCCCGGCGCAACCGACCGGATGGCGTAATGCCCTTCGGCGTCCGTGGTGGCCGAGCCGGATGCCAGCCCACTTTCCCTCCACAGCACGACTGTCAGCCCGCTCACCGGCTGGCTCGACTCTTCATCGAATACCCGGCCCGCGACTTGCGACTCCGGGTCCAGTTCCAGCGCAACGCCCGCCGCGCTCTCGCCCGCCTTCAGTTCGAAGACGCGGCTGCCGGTCTGCTTGACGTAGCCTTCCAGCTCCAGGTAAAGCCGAAACGGCACGGTCTTCGTCTCTTCCACTCGGAAGCGGCCATCGGCGCCGGTCAGCGTGACGGCGCCCTGTGCGTTCTGGGCGGTCATAATCCGGCCGCCGTCGGGCGGCTTGGTGTAGCGCGCCGCCACGGCTACGTTCGCCAGCGGCACCTTGGTCTGGGCGTCCACCACTACGCCCTCCACCACGACCGGCTTGTCCTGTGCCGCCGCCGGCGTGCTCAAGGCCAGCGTCATTGCCATCATGCAGAGCCGCACGAGGTCCTCCTTACTGCCGCTGTGCGGGCGCCGCCGCCAGAGCGGAAGGCGCGCCGCTCAACTCCAGATCCACCACCGCCTGTGTCGAAGGCCCGACTTCGACCTTTACGCCCTCGCCGTTGAGGAACCGCTGCCGCGCTCCGAACGTCGCCTTCTGCCCGTTCAACCCGAGCACGCGGTAGATGTCCGGCGGCACGGGCGCGATGGAGTACCGCCCACTCGCGTCCGTCTTCGCGTAGAGGAAGTCCGGCCGCCGGCGCGGGTCGATCAGCCCTTCCCGCACGGCCATCACGGCGGCCTGATCGACAGGCTGATCGCCTCTCTTCACCACGCCTGCCAGCGAGTTGTCCACGCGGCCGATGGAGACCGTCAGGTGGTGCGTGACAGCAGCCGGGTTCAGCTCGAACCACGAAGGATCGGCCTCCGCGCCGTTGTAGAGAAGCGACCTGACAACGAAGCCCGCCGGCAAGTCCGGCGCCCATACTCTGTACGGCTCCATCGAGACGCCTTCTATTACGAACTGACCTTGCTCCCCGGCCGGGCCTGGCAGATCGCCGCCCATGAGCGGCCGCTCATGGGGCATCAGCCCGATCTGCAACGGCTTGTCCCGCTTCTCGAGCCAGAGCGGGTCGGTCTTGGCCTCCTTGTGCCCATATGTCCGAACATCTCCGGTCACCCGCACGCCGGGGAGCAGGTTGAGCCGCACATCCTCCAACGGCTTGTCTACCATCGTGATCGTCACCGAGGCACGCCGCCGTTCCGCCTGGCGCTTGTTGATTGCGGAAGCCTGGAGCAGGTAGCTGCCCGGCGCCAGGCCGGTCAGTTCGAATGGCCCGGGTTTGTCCAGCGTGCCAACGGTCCATGTGGTGGCGCCCCGGTCCCGGCTCTCAAACAGCATGAACTGCATCGGTCCCGATGCCCCGTCCATCTCCACCTCGCCCCGGACCGAGAGTACAGGCTGTTTGCGAAGGCGGAAGTCGTAACCCGACAGCTTCGCGCCGGCAGGCACCCGAACGGCCATCGCCCCGCTCACTTCGCCGACGCCTGGAAACCACGTGTATGGGTAGGCGAGAACCGCGCCCGCGGGCGTCTTTGCCGCCGGCTTCAAACGCGGCTTCTCACTGGCGGTGACGGCCAGCTTGTACTCTCCGGGCGCCAGGGATCGGATGGTGAAGCGGCCTTCCGCATCCGTCGTGGCCCCACCTGCCGGATATACGCCCTCTTCGACGAGCGACACCGCCAGGCCGCTGACCGGCTTGCCCGTGTCCTCATCGAGCACCTGGCCCGAAATCTGCGACTCGGGGTCCAGCGAGAGGGTGACGCCCGACGCGCTCTCGCCGGCCTTCAGCTCGAAGACGCGGCTGCCGGTCTGCTTGACGTAGCCTTCCAGGTCGCAATAGAGCTTGAAGGGAACGGTCTTCGTCTCTTCCAGGCGGAAGCGCCCATCGGCCCCCGTCAGCGTGACGGCGCCCTGGGCGTTGGCGGCGGTCATGATGTTGCCGCCGTCGGGCGGCTTCGTGTAGCGCACGGCCACCGCGACGTTGGCCAGCGGCACCTTGGTCTGGGCGTCCACCACCGTGCCCTCGACAACGACAGGCTTGTCCTGGGTGACGGCGACGGACGCCAGCGCGATGAGGATCCAGGTCTTCATGACGGATAATCGAAGGAAAGGACGGATGCGGCCGCTTCGCAGTTTCATTCTATGTGTCTCGGCCCTGGCGTGCATGGCCGCGCCGGGCGCCATGACGATTGACTACCCGGAGCAGGGGTCCATCTTTCCGCCCGGCATCACGCCGCCGCGCTTCGAGTGGCGGGACTCGTCGAAGGCCTCGTGGTGGCGCATCGACATCAGCTTCGACGGCCGCTTCCCTGCCCTGCGGGCCACCTCGCGCGGGCCGCGCATTCAACTCGGCCCCATCGATCCGGACTGCGTCGCCGACTCGAACAAGCCGCCGCAGCTCACGCCCGAACAGGCCGCGGCGCGCACGTGGCGGCCCAATGCGGCGCTGTGGGCGCTGATCCAGAAGAGGTCCCCGGCCAGAATCGTCATCCGCGGGTATGCAGGCGGACAAGCCTTGTCGCGCGGCGAGGTCTCCATCACGACTTCGAAGGACCCGGTGGGCGCGCCTATCTTCTACCGCGACGTGCCGCTGATGCCGTCGCAGACCGAGAAGGGCGTCATCCAGCCGCTGGCTCCCATGGCGCTCAGGCTCGTCAAGTGGCGGCTGCGGGACATCTCGAAGACAGGCAGCCGCGTCGTGATGGAGCGCATGCCGGTGTGCGCCAACTGCCACTCGTTCTCGAACGACGGCAAGACGATGGGCATGGACCTCGACGGCCTGCAGGGCAACAAGGGCCAGTATTTCCGCGTGCCCGTGGCCGCCAACACCACGGTGCGCAACGAGGACCTGATCCAGTGGCGCTCGCCGCAAGGGCGGCTGCGGGGGCGGATTCGAGTGGGCTTCATGTCGCGGCTGTCGCCCGACGGCCGCTACGTCGCCACGACGGTGAACCCGGTGGAGGCGGGGCCTCACGACCCGGACCCGCCCAGCAACTACTACGTGATGAACTTCCCGGACTACCGGTTCCTGCAGGTCTTCTTCCCGACGCGCGGCATCGTGGGCTGGTACAGCGAGGCGAGCGGCGTGCTGAAGCCGCTGCCCGGCGCCGACGACCCGCGCTACGTGCAGTTCGGCGCGGTGTGGAGCCCGGACGCGAGCTACCTCGTGTTTGCCCGCGCCGAGGAGATGGAGCCGAACCCCGAAGGCGCGCCCACGGCGCGCTTCGCCAACGACCCCAACGAGCGGCAGATCCAGTACGACCTGTACCGCATCCCGTTCAACGAAGGCCGCGGCGGCGTGGCCGAACCGTTGCGGGGGGCTTCGGCCAACGGCATGAGCAACACGTTTCCGAAGGTCTCCCCCGATGGGAAGTGGATCGTCTTTGTGAAGGCCCGCAACGGGCAACTGATGCGGCCGGACAGCGAGTTGTGGATCATCCCCGCGGCGGGCGGCGAGGACCGGAAGATGCGGTGCAATACGCGGCTGATGAACTCCTGGCACAGCTTCTCGCCCAACGGCCGGTGGATGGTGTTCTCGTCGAAGGCGCGGTCGCCGTACACGCAGATGTACCTGACCCACATCGACGAGGCGGGCCGCGACAGCCCGGCGATCCTGATTGAGAACACGACGGCGGCCAACCGGGCGGTGAACCTGCCGGAGTTTGTGAGCGTGGCGCCGGATCAGTTCCAGACCCTGGGCGGCCCGGCGATGGATTTCTACCGTCTGTACGACCGGGCGATGTACTTCCAGAAGCAGGCCCGCTTCACTGAAGCGGCGGAGGCGTGGCGGAAGGTGCTCGACGTGAAGCCGGACGACGAGATGTCGCTGAACCAGTTGGGTATCGCGCTGCTGAAGACGGGACGGGCGGCGGAGGCGAAGCAGGCGATGGCACAAGCAGCGGCGGCACGGGCGAGAGCCCGTCGCTGACGTGCACCCCTCTTGCCGCGCCCGCTGAAGTTTGTACCTTCGCGAAAGCTTGCGGCGCACAGGTGGTGCGCGGGTGTAAGAGATTTTCCGGTCCGCCGGGGTCCGGGAAAAGCGGACATGCAAGGGTCAAAGATCGTGGGGCGCAGACGCAGAGGTGTGCGCGGGAAACATTGTCGCACCGTGGGGGAACGCTGCCGAACACGGGCTGGACGAATGGGCAGGGAGAAGGGACTTGGCGCCGGTCTGGAGACCGGCGCGCAGGCCTGGAGGCCTGCCCCACCTATGCGGATTTGAGTTCGGTCCAGAGGCGGTCTCTGAGGCGTTGAGCGGCGGGGGGGAGTGGGGCGAACCATTCGGCGCGGGCCAAGGTTTCAGGTTTGGGGAAGAGGGTTTCCAGGGAAGACAGCGACTTGGGGAGAAGCGCTGTGGCGGCGGCGTTGGCGGTGGAGGCTCGGAAGGCCTCGACGAGGTGAGCGGCGACGCCGGGGCGGAGGAGGAAGTCGAGGAAGCGGTGGGCGAGTTCGGGGCGGCGGGACTCGCGGAGAACGGCGGCGCAGTCGGCGTAGAGGGCGAAGCCTTCGCGGGGGTAGGTGAAGGTCAGATGGGGCGCGGCGTCGATGGCCTGCTGGGCGGTGGTGGCCCAGCTTTGGGAGACGGCGAGGTCGCCGGCGACGATCTGGTCGCGCATCTCGGCATTGAGATAAGCCCGGAGGAGGGGCTTCTGCTTGAGGGCCTCTGAAAAGGCCCGGCGGAGGCCTTGTTCCGAAGACTCGTTGAGAGGCAGGCCGAGTTTGAAGAGGGCGGCGCCGAAGACCTCGGGCGGGTCGTCGAGCATGGTCATGCGGCCGTTGTAGCGGGGGTCCCAGAGGTCGGCGAAGCTTTGCGGCGGAGGGACGCGGCGGGGGTTGGAGAGGATGCCGCTGGAGCCCCACATGAAGGGGACGCACCATTCCATGCGCTCATCCCAGGGCGGAGCGGAGAAGCGGGGGGCGAGGTTGGAGAGGCCGGGGAGGCGCGAGCGGTCGAGGGGGGTGAGGAGGCCGAGCTCGCGCATGGG
>DAHVTI010000451.1 GCA_027324255.1 Bryobacterales bacterium
CGGGCGTGTCGCAGCGCACCAGCACGCCTTTGTGCATCAGGCCCACGCGGTCGCAGCGCTCCGCCTCGTCCAGGTAGGCGGTGGTCACGAAGACGGTCATGCCCCCCTTGGCCAGGCTGTAGAGGATCTCCCAGAAATCGCGGCGCGAGAGGGGATCCACGCCGTTGGTCGGCTCGTCCAGGAAGAGCACGCGCGGCCGGTGCAGCAGCGTGCACATGAGCGCCAGCTTCTGCTTCATGCCGCCGCTCAGCTTGGCCGCCGGCCGCGCGCGGAAATCCGCCATCCGCGTCATGGCCAGGTATTCGCTCATCAGGCGGTCGCGCTCGCCGGGCTCAATGCCGAACAGGTCGGCGTAGAAAAGCATGTTCTCTTCCACGGTGAGATCGCCGTAGAGGCCGAACTTCTGCGCCATGTAGCCGATCTGGTCTTTCACCTGGTCGGGATGGCGCGCCACTTCCAGCCCCCCCACCTCGACGCGGCCCGCGGTGGGGTCGATGAGGCCGCACAGCATGCGCAGCGTGGTTGTCTTGCCGGCGCCGTCCGGCCCGACGAGGCCGAAGATTTCGCCCTCGCGTACGTGGATGGAGAGGTTCCTGACGGCCTCGAGCCCGCCGAATCGCCGTGTGACCTGTTCGAGAGTGATCATGGCGGCTTATTGTAGGCGGATTTCGGCGTCCACCGGCATGTTGTCCTTCAGTTCCTGGTTCGGGTTTTCCACCTCGATCTTGATGCGGTAAACCAGCTTCTGCCGCTCCTCCTGCGTCTGGATCTGCTTGGGCGTGAACTCGGCCTCCGACGAGATGAAGGTGACGCGGCCCTTGTACTGCTTCCCCGGGAAGGAGTCCGTGGAGACCGCCGCGGGCATGCCGAGCTTCACGCGGCCCAGGTCGCGCTCTCCCACGTAACCGCGGACCCAGGGCTTGGCCAGGTCGCCCAGCGTGAGCACGGTCGCGCCGCCGGCCAGGACCTCTCCCGGTTCGGCGCTCTTGGAAAGGACCACGGCGGCGATCGGCGCAAACAGCGTGCGGTCGTCGAACTGCACGTCGAACAGCCCCTTCTGGGCCTGCGCTCTTTCGACGTCCGCCTGGCGCATGGCGAGTTCCTGGCGGCGGCGCTGCAGTTCCAGGCGGTTGGCCTCGGCCAGGCGGAGCGCGGCGCGGGCGCGGTCCACCATGCCGCGCTGCTGGGCGATCTGCTCCTGCCGCGGGCCCTCCCGCACCAGGGCCAGTTGTTCGCGCGCGCGCCGCAGGGCCGCGGCGGCGGTCTGCGCGCGGGCGCGGAACTGGTCGTACTGCGCCGTGGAGATGTCGTCGTTCTTGTAGAGGGTCTGCGCCCGCTGCCAGTCCTGCTGCGCCTGGTTGTTCTGCGCGGAGGCCTCGGCGGCCACAGCCTTGGCGGATTCCAGCTCCTGCGGACGCGCGCCGTTGAGCAGCTCCTTGAGGCGGGCCTCGGCCGTCGCCAGGTCCGCCTTCTTCAGCGCGATGTCGCCTTCCACGGTCTCGCCCTGCCAGGCGATGGCGGTGCGCAACTGCTCCACGGCGCTGTTGGCGGCGTCGACGCCGGCGGCTTCCCGCGCGCGCTGCTGCTCGATCTCGGAGGAGTCCAGCCGCGCCAGCAGTTGCCGCGGCTTGACGAAGTCGCCCTCGTCGACGGCCAGTTGCAGCAGGCGCCCCGGCGTCTTGAAGGACACGTCCACTTCGGTGAGTTCGATATTGCCGCTGATGTGGAGCAGGTTAGGATCGGCGGCGGAATGGGTGGCGCGCCAGGCGGCGAACGCTCCTGCGGCGGTGACGGCCAGGACGGCGGCGATGATGATTTGGGACTTGCTCACGTTGGGCTCTCCTCGATTACTGCAGGGCCATGTCGATGTTGCCGACGGCGACGCCGAGGTCGATGCGCGCGGCCTGCTGCCGGAAGACGGCTGACACTTCGTTTTCTCTCGCGCGCGCCAGGCGCGCCTGGGCGTCGGTGATCTCCAGTCCGCTGGCCACGCCGGCGGCCACGCGCCGCTCGGCCTGCGCCAGCTCCCGCTCCGACTGCGCCAACCCTTCGCGCGACACCAGCACCTGGTTCTCGGCGGATTTCAGGGCCTCCACCGCCAGCCGGATTTCGAGCTCCACCTGGCGCGCCGTGTCGCGCGTCCGGATGCCCTCCTGCCGCAGTTGCGACGCCGATTCCGAGCGCCGCGCGTCGGTGCGCCCGCCGTCCCACAGCGGAATGCGGACGCTGATGCCGGCGCTGCGCGTGGGCAGCGTCAGGCCGCCGGCCTTGCCCAGCGCTCCGTAATCGCCGAACGCGTTCACGGACGGCAGGCGCTCCCACTTGGCCGAGTCGTAGTTCAGGCGCGCGGAGCGCTCCCGCTCGGCCTGCGCCTTCAGCTCCGGCCGCAGCTCCCGGGCAGCGGCCACGGCGCGCGCCGGCTCGGGGATCTCGGCCGGCGCATAGCGCAGCTTGTCGGTGAGCTCGGGAACGACGTCGAGCTCCAGGTTCATGGCGCGTAGCAACTGCAGTACGGCCGCGGTGTGATCTTCCGTGGCGGCGATCAGGCGCTGCTTTTCGCTGGCCAGCGTCACCTCGCCGCGCGTGATCTCGATGCCCGTCCCCGTGCCGGCGTCCTTCTGTGACCGGGCCAGCTTCACGATCCGCTCGGCCAGCGCGACGTTGGCGCGCGCCGTTTCCAGCGCGGCCTCGCTCCGTACGGCGTTCAGGTATGCTTTCGCCACCGTGCCTTTCACCTGGTTGCGGGCGGCATCGCCGTCGGCGCGCACGGCCAGCACCTGCGATTTCGAGGCCTGGTAGCGCCGGATCGCGCTCAGGTCGAACAGGCTTTGAGTGGCGCTGGCCCGCAGATCGTTGGTCTCCACCGGACCCAGCAGTGAGGGGATGGTGAACCCCGGCAGCGCCGGAAACTGGATCCCGATGGCCGCGATGTTGTTGGTGTAACTGCGGAAAGTGTAACTCCCACCGACGTTCGGCAGCAGCGCTCCCAGCGCCTGCCTGCGCCGGGCTTCGGTCTGCCGGATCAGCTCGGAAGCCAGTTGGACACGCGTCGCGCCGTTGGGGGCGGAGGCGATCTCCACGGCCTTGGCCAGGGAGAGCGGCATCGGCCGGCCCTCCTGAGCGAGGCTCGGAACGGCCAGGGCCAGAGCCGCGAAGGGAACAAGCCAGCGCGTCATCGCGCGACCTCCTTTTTCATGGTCAGCGCCCGCAGGCCGCTGGCGGTGTAGCGGACGAGCCGGTCCAGGGCGCCGTCGAAGTCCTCCGGGTCGGCCTTGCCGCCTGAAATGAAAGTGAGCAACGAACCGGCGGCGGTGAAGTGCGCCATGGAGCCGATGGCGAAGTGCATACCCCACATCAGCTCAGTCATATCCACCCCGCCCAGGGCGGATCGCATCGCCGCGCTGAAGCGGGCTGCGATCTGGGCGAACGCCTCCGGAAAGACGCGCTGCATCCAGTCGCCCGGCTCGGTGTAGGCCCGGCCCAGCAGTTTCGGAAAATTAGAGATGCTCACGCCGGCCCGCCGCGCGTCGAAGAGCGGGGCGAAAAAGGCATGCAGCACCTCCTCCAGCACCAGTGGCTGCCCGCCCGACTCCAACTGGTCAAGCAGTTCCAGCCGGTGCCGGTTGATCGGCGCGATTTTGCGCATCAGCACGGCCAGAATCAGGGATTCCTTGGACTGGAAGTGGTAGTTCACGGCCGCCAGGTTCACCCGTGCCTCAGTGGTGATCTGGCGCAGCGAGGTGGCCACAAAACCATGTTGCGAGAACAGATGCTCGGCGGCGTCGAGGATCCTGTCCTTGGTTTGGGACTGCGAGTGAGCTTCGTCGATCAGATCAGGCGTTCGACTCATACGTTTGTTTGAAGCATACGATTGATTTAATTTGGTGTCAAGTGGAAACTGACGGCTCTGCGGCGGGCGGAGGGGCTGCGAACAAAAAAGCAGGCCGGATGCTGGTCAGGCATCCGGCCTGATCGAAGGTAGCGCTAAACTGCCTCGGAGAGCGAGTGAAGCGCCTTTTGGGGGGAACTGTTCAGACGAGAAGGCCGCCGTGACCGAGGCAGGCGATCTCCCAGCCGGAGACGCGGTACCTCGCCAGCATCGGTGGCAGGACAAGGTCGACTACATTGGACTTGGCGGAACGGAAACAACCCGGCGCGGAGACGATGGGGACGTGGTCCTTGTATCCGAGCAGCAGGAGGTTGCCGGGTTCGACGGGAGCAAGAAAGCGTTCGAGGTGGGCGCCGAGGTTGACCATCGCCCTACCGATGACGTCGTCCGGGCCGGCCGGAGCGGTGGTGGAGGCGACGAGAATGACGGCCGGATTGGCGCGCACCAGATGGCCGAGCGCCTTGGTGACGCTCTCTTCGTTTTCGACGGCGGAGAGCGAATAGCGCGGTGAGAGGCCGAACTTCTCCAGCCTCTGGCGCATGATGGGCTCAAAAAGGAGGCGGGCGCGGTCACCGGAGCAGTGGTCGCTGTAGAGCACGGCGATGGAGGGTTCACGAACCGGCCGGGCCTGAAGGATGGGGCCGCGCTCGGCCAGGATGGAGACGACGGCGTCGAGCTGCTGGCGATGAACGGCGAAAGGAGCGCTCTTGACCGTGGCCACGCGGTCTCCGGCGCGGGCGAAGCTGAAGTTCGAGGCGGTGGCGATGACGACCGAGGCCGCGCAGTTGATCTGCTTCAGCAGGTCGTCGTCGACCAGGATGCAGCAGTCTTCTGTCGCGATCAGGTTGGACCGTCCGCCGGCGGCGAGACGCACTTCGAGGGCCCCGCAGCCGATGCGTGCGCCCACGTGCAGCACGGCCTCGTCCTCGGAGACTTCGCCTTCGTCGAGTTCGGTCACCCAGATGGTCTGCATGCCTTCCGTTTCGAGCAGGCGGACATCCTCTTCGCTCAGGACATGTCCCTTGGAAAGCAGTTTCTTGCCGCCGGGGCGGAAGATAGTGCAACACAAAACCCGGCCGCTAGCCTGTTTGATGTCGATGGTCAGGGCGCGCATGGTTTCCTTCGGCCATTCCTTCCCGGGACAACAGCCGGCGAAGGCGGGATCATTCGGAGTGCGGGTAGCAAAACCCGCGCTCTCGGGGTACTAGTGGAGAAGCGGAGGGAAATATCTCAGGGGAAACCGCGAATTGGGCCGGTGCTACCTCGCCAGTTCCTTCTTCAGGTCCTGAATGGTGAAGAGCAGCATGCGAGGCACGTGGAAACAGCCTTTGTAATTGTTGCCCTTGAGGGTGTGGGAGAGCGAGCCGTCGCGGTGGAGGTACCCGAACCACTCGCCATGCCGGGCGTCCGGGAAGCGGTTCCAGGTCCACTCCTGCGTCCTCTCGAGCCGTTCCAGCCAGACGTCGTCGCGGGTTTCCAGATAGGCCGTCAGCAGCGCATAAAGAGCTTCGCAATGCACCCACCACAGCTTCATGTCCGATTCGAGCTGCAGCGTGGGCCGGCCGCCGATGTCCTGGAAATAGTAGAACCCGCCGTGCTGCGTATCCCAGGAGAATGCCCAGGCGGCGGCGAGGGCGCGCAGCAGTTGCGGCTGCAGACCTGGGTCGGGCGCCAGCCGCAGCGCCCGCGAGAGGATCCAGAAGATCTCGAAGATGCTGCCGGCGCAGATGAGCCGGGCGTCGGGCGAGGAGCGGCGCAGGGCCGGGTCCAGCGTGGCGGTCTCGTGCAGCAGTCCCGTGGCCGGGTCGATGTGGAGCCGGATGCGTTCCAGGCACTGCCGCAGCGTCGGCGGATGGCCGGATTCCAGCGCCAGGGAAGCCATGATGTAGATATCCGCCAGGTTGGACGCGGGCACTCCACCGGCCAGCGCGGGCCGCCCGAGCAGGCCGGGATCTTCCATCCACCTGGGCAGAACATCGAACAGCTCCTCCGCGCGCCCGCGGTACCACGGGTCGCCGGAGACCTTGGCGTATTCGAGGAACCCGAGAGCGACGAATCCGGCGCCGTACGGCTTGCGCTGGTAGAAGGAGGGCAGGCCCTCCCGGGTGAGGGAGAAATAGCAGCGGCCCTGCGGGTCAAAGACGTGGGCGCGCAGGAATTCGGCACCGGAACGCGCTGCGGCGACCCACTCCGGCCGCGCTTCCACTTCGTTGCAGAGGCGGGAGAACATCCAGAGCTGCCGGCCGTTCAGCCAGACGTACTTGCGGGTGTCGTAGAGCGAGCCGTCGCGGTCCAGGCAAGTGAAGTAGCCGCCGTGGACCGGGTCGAGCGAATGCCGCAACCAGAAGGGGATGACGGAGCCAAAGAGGTTTTCCTGGCAAAGGGCGAGCAGCCGTGAAAGCATCGCAAAACCAGTGTACCGAACAGCTTGCGGGAGGAAACGACAAGGATTCCGGCGGTTGCCGGGGCCGGCGCGACCGCCTTTGCACCTCTCGGCCTCGGGCCGCAGACACCGTGTCAATCGATTCACGGAGGAAACTTCTCAGGGTTTGGAGCGGTACCGGGAGAAAAACTACCTAGACCGAGAAAACGAGCAGAAGGAGTGTGAAGACGGTGGTATCAAGGGACCGATGGACTATAGTAGCGCTAATGCTGGAGGCAACCATGGTGAAGCTACCGGGCCGTAACAGCGGGCGAGGAGTGCGCCGCCCCAAGCAACAAGGATTCAGCCTGCTCATGATCGCCGCCATGAGCGTCATCATGCTGGGGATGCTCGGGCTGGCATTTGACTGCGGCCGGATGTTCATTGTCAAGAATGAGTTGCAGACATTCTGCGACTCGGCGGCCATCGCCAGCGTGCGGAGTCTGGATGGAACCGACAGCGGGGTGGACCTGGCGCACACCACGGCCCTCAACGGGCCGCTGGGTACGGCGGTTCCCAACGCGGTCAACTTTGACACGGTGAGGGTGACCAACGTAACGGACACCTTTGCCACCACGTTCACGGGCACGTACGTCAACTACGCGACGGCGTCGAGCTCCGCGACTAACACCTACCGCTTCATGCGCGTCGATGCCGCCTCCAATGTGAAGCTGTACTTCCTCGGAGCCGTGCAGGGCAACCCCACGGGCGTCACCATCCGGGCCTCGGCCGTCGCCGGACAGCAGGAGCAGCCGGC
>DAHVTI010000457.1 GCA_027324255.1 Bryobacterales bacterium
CCAGAGAGTCCGGGCGGGCGTGCCAGCGGACATCGACGCGGCGCGAGAGGGCCATGGGGAGGACGGCGAGGTTGTGATAGTCGATGTGTTCGCCGATCAGGTTGACGCGGCCGGGGACGCGGATGAGGCCGGAATCAGGCACGGGCGGCTCCTTGGGCACGCACGAGGCGCAGCGCGACGGGAACGGTAGCGAGCGCGAACGAGAGGATGGTAATGGGGGGGAGGGCGGCGGGCCAGGTGCGAGGGGTGAGCCAGCCCTGGTAGCCGATGGCGAGGACGTGGAGGGCGGTGAAGACGAGGGCGGCGTAGCCGAGGCGCTGGAAGCGGGTCCAGTTGCGGAGGCCGAGTTTCTCCTTGGCGCCGTTGAGGGAGGCGAGGGCTGGGGAGCAGAGCAGGACGATGGCGGCGATGCCGGTCCAGATGCACTGCAGGCCGGCGTCGTTGACGGACCCCTGCTGGTAGAGCTTGGGATAGTTGGCGGGGTGGAAGAGCGGCCAACTGAGGAGGCTGTGGGCGAGAGCGAAGGAGAAGCCGGAGAGGCCGAGAGCTTTGGCCATGCGGCGGTCGCGGGGGACGTAGAGGTAGCAGGCGGCGAGGAGTCCGGCGGCGGCGAAGCTGAAGGCCTTGTTGGTGGTCCAGAAGAAGAAGCGGGACCAGGGCTCGGGCTGGGCGAAGTGGTAGCGGACAGTGGCGTAGGCGGTGGCGGCGGCGAGGATGGCGGCGAGCCAGCGGGCCCAGTGAAGCTGCTGCTGAGACATTCTCAACTATGGTATCTGCACGGCGGGGGCGGGCGCGCCGAAGACGGGGAAGCCGTCGGCGGACCAGGAGAAGGGCTGCATGAAGGGGGCGCGGCGGCCGCCGCAGCCGAGGCCGGGGCCGGGGTTGGCGTGATAGACGATCCAATCCTGGCGGCCGTCGGGGGAAGTGGTGAACGAGTTGTGTCCGGCAGCCCACACGCCGTGGGAGCCGTCGGCCTGGAAGACGGGCTGGGGGGACTTGGTCCAGGACTTGGGATTCATGAGGTCGGCGGAGTCGGAGGCGTAGATCATGCCGAGGGCGTAGGAGTCTGTCCAGCAGCCGCTGGCGGAGTAGACGACGAAGACGCGGCCGTTGCGGATGAGAACTTCCGGGCCTTCGTTCACGTCTACGTGGGGCTTGTCGTCGGGGCCGGGCTTGGGGATATCGCCGACGCGTTCCCAGGGGAGTTCGGGAGTGGAGATGCGGACGCGGGGGCCTTCGGCGGTCCAGGGGTTTTTGAGGCGGGAAAGGTAGATATCCTGGCGGCCGTTTTCGTCGCCTTCCCAGCCGGACCATAGGAAGTAGAGGCGGCCACGGTGCTCGAAGGCGGAGCCGTCGATGGCCCACTTGTCGCCATCGAGGGCGAGCTTGCCGCGGAAGCGCCACTTGCCTTCGAAGGGATCGCGGGCGAAGTTCTCGAGGACGTAAAGGCGGTGGTTGCGATTGCGGCCATCGTCGGCGGCGAAGTAGACGTACCACTTGCCGCGGAGGAAGTGGATTTCCGGGGCCCAGAGCTGCTTGGAGATAGCGGCGCCTTCGGGTGGGGTGAAGATGATCTGCTGTTCGGCCTGGGCGAGGTCAGAGAGGTGGCGGGTGCGCCAGAGGGCGAGGTTGCGGCCGGTGGTGTGCATGTAGAAGTACCAGCCGTCCTTGTAGAGGACCCAGGGGTCGGCACCGGAGGGGAGCATGGGGACAGGCTGCTGGGCGAGGGCGGGCAGGGCGGCGAGGACGGCGAGGAGGAGAGCGCGGCGCATGGCTACATTGTGCGACGGGAAAGGGGGGAAGCGGGGGGGCGGGAAGAGCCGGGGGCGGAGCAAGAAGCTGGGAATGCGCTGAACGGTCAACGCACTGTTCCCGCTCCCCGGCTGTTCCCGCCGTTCGACGCGCTTTCGCGCCGGCCGCGGCGAACGGGAGTCCACCTCGTGGGCGAAAGCGCGCTTCGGACGAGGCAGAGGCTGAGCAGGAAGTGCAGCGGGAAAACAGCAGGAGGCGCAGTTGCACTCTGTGAACCGTCCTGAACGTATTAGCAGTTCGCCAGCCATTACCAAACCACCAGGACTTACGGATCCTGCCTGGCTTTATTCGCCGGGAATAAATTAGGAACACGCGGTAGGAATTACCGTGGGCGCGGTAAAACCTGCTGCGCGAAATGAACCATACCGGCGGCTCTCGCCCCATGATTCGGCGGAAGATAGCGGGAAGATGCCCGAGGGAAGCGCTGAGTTCAGGCCGGAATTCGGAGAGAGAAGGAACGAGAATCAGAGAGCGGATGCGGTGGCGGATCACCGCTGGTACCGGCAGTACCCCGAGGCGCGGAGCGGCTCAGCGGAAGTAGAGGTAGAGGGCGATGAAGGTGGCGACTACGACGGCGGAGAGGATGCGGTAGTTGCCGAGGCCGCGGCCGTGGGCCTCGCCGCGGAGGGGTTCGCGCCAGTCGGTCCAGACGAGCGCGCGGGCCTCTTCTTTGAGGGGCTCGGGGAAGGCGCGGGAGGCGGCCCACATGACGGCGCAACAGACGAGGAGCATGTAGAAGGCGGTGAGCATGAAGTCCTTCACGATGAAGGAGGCGGCGGCGTGGAAGAGGGCGGCGGCGGTGTCGAGGCCGGCGGAGGAGAGCCAGAGGGTGAAGCTCTTATGGAAGAAATCGAGAATAAAGAGGAATGCACCGAGCAGGGCGCCGTATTTCATGGTGATATGGGCGCCGCGGCCGGAGGCCTTTTTCGAAAAGACACCGAAGAGAAAGACGGCGGTGATGGGCGGGGCGACGTAGGAAACGAGGCGGTTGAGGCCTTCAAAGATCGTGCTGTAGTGGCTGAAGAGCGGCGACCAGAGGATGGCGAGGACGGTGGCGACGCCGGTGGCGATCTTGCCGGTGAGGACGAGCTGGTGGTCAGTGGACTGGGGGCGCCAGCGGCGGTAGATGTCGTAAGCGAAGAGGGTGGCGGTGGAGTTGAGGGCAGCCGAGCAGGTCTGCATGGCGGCGGCGAGCATGGCGGCGGTGACGAGGCCCTTCAATCCGGCAGGGAGCAGCCGGGTGATGAGGAACGTGTAAGTGTCGGCGGCATTGGCGGGAGCGTCGCCGCCGAAGGCGCCCTGCTGGACGAGGGCAACGCAGATGACGCCGGGGAGGACGAAGATGAAGACCGGCAGGATCTTGATGAAGGCGCAGAAGAGGGGGCCGAGGCGGGCGTGGCGCTCGTCCTTGGCGGCGAGGACGCGCTGGACGATGGTCTGGTCGGCGCACCAGTACCAGATGCCGAGGACGGGGTAGCCGAGGAGGACGGAAAGCCAGGGCTGGCCGGAGAGGTCGGAGGAGTCGCGGGCCATGTTGAGGAAGTTGGCGGTGGAGTGCGGGATGTCGGGGGCGGCGAGGGGATGGGGGTGGGAGGCGAGGGTGGCGGCGAGAGCCTCCCAGCCGCCGATTTTCAGCCAGGCGGCGGCGGTGATGACGACGGCTCCGATGAGGAGGAGGACGGTCTGGATGCTTTCGGTCCAGACGACGGCGAGGAGGCCGCCCAGGAGGGTGTAGATGCCGGTGAGGACGCCGAGGGCGACGATGAAGAAGATGAGGGCGTCGATGCCGAGGACGGTGGCGCCGGGGGCCATGCCGAGGATGCCGCGGAGGACCCAGGCGGCGGTGTAGAGGGCGATGCCGATGTGGATGACGATGGCGGAAAAGACGCTGACGACGGCGAGGATGTCGCGGCAGGCGCGGTTGTAGCGGCGCTCGAGGAAGTCGGGGAGGGTGGGGACGCGGGAGCGAAGGTATAGGGGCGCGAAAAAGAGGGAGAGGAGGACGAGGGTGAAGCCGGCCATCCATTCGAAGTTGCCGAAGACGAGGCCGTACTTGTAGGCGGCCTCGGCGAGGGAGACGAGGTGGACGGTGGAGATGTTGGCGGCGAACATGGCGAGGCCGATGACGGGCCAGGTGAGGGAGTTGCCGGCGAGGAAGTAGTGGCTGCCCTCGCCGCCGCCGCGGCGGCGGACGAAGCCGGCGTAGCAACCGATGCCGACGATGGCGGCCATGTAGACGGCGATGACGGCGAGGTCAAGAGGCCCGACGGAGAGGTTCATGGGGTTTGGCCGATTTTATCGAAAGCGGGGGCGGCTCAAGCGAGGATGCCGGTGCGTTTCCAGTTGGCGATGCGGGTGAAGTGGTACTGGAAGTAGAAGGTGTTGAAGAAGAAGGCCATGACGGGGCCCAGGCGGAGGCCGCAGTTTTCGACGGTGTTGTAGTAGGCGAGGAGGGAGCGGCGGAGGCTGAAGACGGCGGAGAAGTAGAGGGCGATGGAGCACAGGGCGGTGAGCAGGAGGAGAACCAGGAACAGGATGCCGGCCGCGGGGCCGAACAACTTGGCGGCGGCGCCGGCGAGCAGGACGAGGACGATGGCGACGGGAGCGACCAGGAGGTTGATGAGCAGGAGGCGCATGGCCTTGCTGGCGGGATCGATCTGCCTGACGAAGTGGGCCTGGACGATGATCCAGGCGGTGGAGAAGGCACCGGAGGTAAAGATGGAGATGAGGAGGACGAGGCCCCAGTGGAGGCTGGGGGGATCGGAGGCGGCGAAGACGGGGGCGGGGCGGAGGACCTGGAAGACGGGGAGCCAGCCGGCCATGCCGGGGGTCCAGCAGATGTCGGTGGGGAGCACCTGGCGCTGGGCGAGCATGCGCTGGAGCTCGGGCAGGGGGTATGGGCCGTAGGTGACGCCGTTACGGCCGAGGTGGTAGAGCATGGGCCTCCTGGATGGGTGGGCGGAAGAGACGGCGGGCGAGCCAGAGGAGCAGGAAGGGGGCGGCGCAGGTGAAGAGGGGATTGAGAGAGAAGGCCTGGGAGAAGCGCAGGTGGAGGAGGGCGTGGAGGGCGCGGGTGGAGCCGCAGCCGGGGCAGGAGAGTCCGGTGCAGGTTTTGATGAGGCAGGGCGGATAGAAGCCGTAGCCGCCGCCGGGCGGGCAGGCGTAGAGGACGGCCAGCCCGGCGAGGATCAACACAGACCAGTGCCAGCGGCGCATATCAGACGAGCTGTCCGGTGCGCTTCCAGTTGGCGATGCGGGAGAGGTGGTACTGGAAGTAGAGGACGCTGAAGAAGAACGTCATGATGGGGCCGAGCTGGAGGCCGCAGTTTTCGACGCTGTTGTAATAGGTGACAAGGGACTTGCGCATGCCGAAGGCGCCGATCCAGAAGATGACCATGGCGGCGAGTTGGATGAGGGGCAAGATGGTGAGCGCGGCGAGGGAGCCGCGGAGGAAGACGCTGCCGAGCAGGATGATGGCGATGTAGGCGAGGTACATCTGCATGGCCTTGCTCTGGGGGTCGATTTTCTTGACGAAGCCGGCCTGGATGAACATCCAGGCGATGCCGAAGATGCCGCAAGTGACGATGGCGAGGACGAGGACGAGGGCCCAGTGCATGGCGGGTGGCATGGGGCCGGCTCCGGGCTGCTGGTATTGGGGCTGGGCGTAGGCGGGGCGCTGCTGCTGAGGCGGAGCGTAAGTTTGAGGCTGGGAGTAAGGCTGAGCCTGGGCCTGGGGTTGGGAGTAAGGCTGAGCCTGGGGCTGCGGTTGGGACCAGTCCTGGGGCTGAGGGGCGGGGGCAGGCGTTGGAGCAGGCGCGGGCGCAGCAGGGGCGGCGGCGCCGGAGGCGAGGACCTGGGCGACAGGGAGCCAGCCGCTCATGCCTTCGGTCCAGCAGAGGTCGGTTTGGAGCACCTGGCCCTGGGCGACCATGCGCTGCAGGTCGGGGAGGGGGTAGGGTCCGTAGGTCTTGCCTTCACGGCTGATGTGGTATTGCATGGGTCTCCTCGCTTGGGTGCCGCGGGCGGAACCGCGGAAAGTCCAGCATACGCCCATAGGGAAGGGGTTGGGGAGGGGGGAAACATTTGCGGGGGACCGGGGTTCATTGCATTGGAAGGGCTTGAAAAGGCTGCTATAATCCAGCGGATTGGGGTATCTATGCGTTGCTCAACCTTGGGGATTGCAAGAGTGATGGCCGTGTCGGCCGGGCTGGCGCTGGGGCTGGCCGGGCAGGAGAATGGGCCGGCGTCGGGGGAGAACTGCACGTTCATTGCGTCGCCCGACGAGGTACTGTCGAAGGCGGCGCGGGCGCAGCGGGACGCCTACGAGCGGACGCTGGCGTTCAGCCGGATGGCAGGCAAGAGCCGGAAGGCCGCGCGGACGGCGGCTGCGGGCGAGATGCCGTGGCGGAACTTCATCGACGAGGAGATCTTTCGGAAGCTGGAGGCGGCGGGGGTTCCTTCGGCGGCGCTTTCGACGGACGAGGAGTTTCTGCGGCGGGTGACGCTGGACCTGACGGGGCGGATCCCGCCGGCGGCGGACATCCGGGCGTTCGTGGCGGATGCGGACCCGGGCAAGCGCGACGCGGTAATCGAGAAACTGTTGTGGAGCCCGGAGTTCGTGGACAAGTGGACGGTGTGGCTGGGGGACATTCTGCAGAACGCGAGCCGGGCGCAGAACCGGAGCGAGCAGGTGGAGGGGCGGAACCGGCTGTACCAGTGGATCCGCTGGGCGATTCAGGACGGGAAGAGCTGGCGGGACGTGGCGTATGAGATGGTGACGGCGGTGGGGAACAACTACGACCAGGCGACGCCGGGGGCGAACTTCGTGCTGCGGGGCGTGGCGCCGATGGGGCCGGCGCAGGACACCTACGACCTGCTGATGGTGAAGACGGCGACGGTGTTCCTGGGAATGAGCCATTACGACTGCCTGATGTGCCACAACGGCAAGTACCACCTGGACCAGGTTTCGGCGTGGGGCGCGAAGACGCTGCGGGTGGACGCGGAGCGGATGGCGGCGCACTTTTCGCGGGTGGCGATCCAGGCGTATCCGGGCAGGGATCCGGCCAACTACTACACGAATTCGACGACCATCCTGAACCGGGCGGCTGGCAACTACGCGCTGAATACGAACTTCGGGAACCGGCCGAACCGGGCGCCGGTGACGATCAACGGCGCGACGGTGACGAACCTGACGCCGGTGTACCGGGATGGGAAGGCGGCGACGGGCGCGTGGCGGGATTCGCTGGTGCAGTCGATGATCGCCGATCCGATGTTCGCGCGGAACTACGCCAACCGGGTGTGGAAGGCGATGTTCAACCTGGCGCTGGCGGAGCCGGTGGACGGGCTGGACCCGGCGCGGCTGGATCCGTCGGTGGAGCCGCCGGCGGGGTGGGCGTACCAGGCGTCGCACCCGGCGTTGCTGGAGAAGCTGGCGCAACTGGCGCGGGACAACGATTTCAACCTGCGGGACACGCTGCGGTTCATCGCGCAGAGCACAGCCTACCAGTTGAGTTCCAGCTACGGCGGCGATTGGGACATGACCAAGGCTCCGCTGTTCGCGCGGCGGATTCCGCGGCGGCTGGAGGCGGAAGAGGTGCACGACGCGATTGTGAAGGCGACGCAGGTGTACCCGGCCTACCGGGTGCGTGGCTGGGGCGACAGGATGACGTGGGCGATGCAACTGCCGGAGCCGGTGGAGCCGCTCAGCGACGGCGCGGCGGCGGCGTTCCTGAACTCGTTCAACCGCGGGAACCGGGACACGCTGCAGCGGAGCCAGTCGGGGTCGATTCTGATGTGGCTGAGCATGATGAATTCGACGGTGGTGAACAACCGGGTGCGGGCGACGGGGACGAACGCGTCTCCGTACCTGGCGTCGATGGCGAGGACGTCGCCGAACGAAGCGGTGGTGGACGATCTGTTCCTGACGTTCCTGTCGCGGCCGGCGACGGAGTACGAGCTGGGGGTGGCCTTGAAGTATCTTCAGAAGGCAACGACGGCGGCGCAGCGGGCGACGGCGGTGGAAGACCTGGCGTGGTCGCTGATCAACAAGATCGATTTCCTGTTTAGCTACTGAAGCAGAGGACGAAGGCCATGAAGAAAGAGACGACGGGCACGAGATTCTGGCGGCGGCCGGCGATGGACCGGCGGGTATTCTTCCGGCACGCGGGGGCGGCGGTGGCGGGGAGCTTCTTCCTTCCGGGCCGGGCGCTGGAGACGGTGGCGCAGGCGCAGGCGCCGGTGAAGGCAACGGCGAAGTACGTCATCTTCGTGAACATGACGGGCGGGCCGAGCCACACGGACACGTTCGACCTGAAAGAAGGAGATTGGACGCTGCCGGCGATGGAGCCGACGACGTACGGAGACGTCCGGTGGCCGCGGGGCCTGTTCCCGACGCTGGCGGAGCAGATGGACTCGATCGCGGTGCTGCGGTCCGTGCGGACGTACGCGGTGGTGCACGGCATCATGCAGACGTGGATCCAGATCGGGCGGAACCCGCTGTCGGGGCTGTCGTCGATAGCGCCGCACATCGGCAGCGTGGTGGCGCGGGAGCTGGGGGACAAGCAGGCGATTCTGCCGGCGTTCCTGTCGTTGAACTCGGGCGGCGGGCCGAGCCAGGGCTACCTGGAGCCGGCGACGGCGCCGTTCTACGTGAATCCCGGCGGCAACGGGCTGGGCAACACGACGTCGCCGGTGGGGCCGGCGGGGCTGGACCGGCGCTACGGGCTGCTGCTGGAGTTGGATGCGGAGACACGGGCGATGGAGGCCATCGGCCCGGTGGTGGGCGAGATGGAGCAGTTCAACCTGACGGCGCGGATGCTGATGTACAACTCGGACGTCGATAAGGTGTTCGTGTTCCCGGCCGACGAGCGGGCGCGCTACGGCAACAATGGCTTCGGCAACGCGTGCATCACGGCGCGGAACCTGCTGCGGGCGAACCTGGGGGCGCGGTTCATCCAGATCAACGTGGGTAGCTGGGACATGCACACGGGGATCTACACGGGCGGACTGAACCCGGCGAACGCGAATGGGCTGGGGCGGACGTTCGACCTGGCGCTGGGGCGGCTGATGGCGGACCTGAAGGCGGACGGGCTGCTGAGCCAGACGCTGATCGTGTGCATGGGCGAGTTCGGGCGGACGACGGGGCCGTTGAACTCGGGCGCGGGGCGCGACCACCACATGCAGCAGGCGGTGATGGTGGCGGGCGCGGGCGTGAAGGGCGGCAAGGCGATCGGTGTGACGAACGCGACGGGCAGCGCCATCCTGGAGCCGGGGTGGTCAAAGAACCGCGAGATCCGGCCGGAGGACATCGAGGCGACGATCTATTCGGCGCTGGGCATCGACTACACGAAGGTGTACCGGGACGACCCGCTGAACCGGGGCTTCGCGCTGGTGCCGACGAACCAGGGCGAGGAATACGGTCCGGTGGACGAACTCTGGGGCTGAGGGGGGTTCAAGCGCGGGCGGAGCGGTGATACGCTCTTGGGCGCGGAGGCGCCATGCCCGCCAATCTCGGACCGGAATACCTGGCCGCGGAGGACGATTTCCGCCGAGCGGAGACGGCCGCGGAGCGCATTGAAGCCCTGGAGCGGATGTACGCCGCACTGCCGAAGCACAAGGGCACGGAGAAGCTGCAGGCGGACATCAGGCGGCGGCTGTCGCAGGCGCGGCGGGACGGACAGAAGAAGGGCGCGCAGCACGCGGCGCCGTTCTACCTGGTGCCGCACGAGGGGGCGGGGCAGGTGGCGCTGGTGGGGCCGGCGAACTCGGGCAAGTCGAGCCTGGTGTGCGCGCTGACGCACGCGCGGCCGGAGGTGGCGCCGTACCCGTTCACGACGCACGCGCCGATGCCGGGGATGATGCCGTTTGAGGATGTGCAGATCCAACTGGTGGACCTGCCGCCGATTGCAGAGCATTTCACGGAGAGCTGGATGGGGCAGGCGCTGGGGCGGGCCGATGAATGCGTGCTGGTGGTGGACGTGGACGACCCCGAGGACCTGAGCGAGATCGAGTTCGTCGAAGCGCGGCTGGAGGAGTGGAAGATCCGTGCGCCGCGGCTGATGGTGGCGAACAAGATGGACCAGGCGGGGAGCGAGGGCAACCTGGAGGCGCTCCGGGACCTGTATCAGGAGAAGTACGAAGTGCTGGCGGTGTCGGCGGAGACGGGGCGGGGGCTGGAGGCGTTTGCGCGGCGGGTGTACGAACTGCTGGACGTGGTGCGGGTGTACACGAAGCCGCCGGGCAAGAAGGAGGAGTTGGGGGCGCCGTACGTGCTGCAGCGGGGCGCGACGGTGATCGACGCGGCGCGGCACGTGCACAGGGACTTCGCCGAGCAACTGAAGTTCGCGCGGCTGTTCCACAAGACGGGCGGGCGCGACGGGCTGCCGGTGGAGCGCAGCCACGTGCTGGAGGACGGGGATATCCTGGAGTTCCACATCTGATCATGAATCTGCTCAAATCGTCTGTTCTGCTGTTGTGCGCCGCCGGGCTGGCGGCGCAGACGTTTCAGGCCGGCGCGGCGCGGCGGGACATCACGCCGCGCGAGGCGGTGCCGATGTGGGGTTACGGCGACCGGCACGATGCGCTGTCGCAGGGCGTGGACGATCCGCTGTACGCCGACGCGCTGGTGATCGACGCGGGCGGAAAGAAGCTGGCCATCGTCGGGCTGGACCTGGGGCGGGCGCCGGCGGACCCGTCGCTGGAGCGGATCCGGGAGCGGATCAAAAGAGAAGCGGGCATCGAGTACACGCTGATCGGCGGGTCGCACACGCACCACGGGCCGGTGCTCGAGCTGAAGGATGAGGAGGGCAAGGGCAAGGGGCGGTTCGACGCGGCGCTGCGCTACTACCGGCAGATGGAAGACGCGATTGCGGAGGCCGTGATCGAGGCGAACGGGAAGCTGCAGCCGGCGTGGATGGCGGCGGGATCGGTGCAACTGGAAGGGTTCAACGTGAACCGACACACGAAACTGGAGCCGAAGCCGAGCGACAAAGAGCTGGCGGTGCTGCGGCTGGACACGGCCGAGGGCAAGCCGCTGGCGGTGGTGGTGAACTGGGCGGCGCACCCGACGACGCTGTCGTCGCAGGTGCTGAAGTTCTCGGCCGATTACGTGGGCGTGTTGAAGCAGGCGCTGAGCCGGGAGACGGGGGCGGCGGCGGTGTTCATTCAGGGGGCGGCGGGGGACCAGAGCATCGACAGGCGGAAGGGCGGCACAAAGGAGTACGGGGAGGCGCTGGCGGCGGAGGCGGTGAAGCTGGCGCGATCGCTGGCGCCGGCGGCGGTGGTGAAGCCGTCGCTGGAGGCGAGGGAAGAGCGGTTCCGGTTCAAGCCCCGGGTGGATTTGAAGAACCCGATCGTGAGCATGATGTACGAGAAGGCGTTTTTCCCGGAGCTGGTGCGGAATTACCAGGACGAATACGCGGACGGGGTGCGGCCGCGGCTTTCGGTAGCGCTGCTGAACGGAGAGATCGCGATGGTGGCGGGGTCGGGCGAGTTCTTTTCGAGCCACGCAGTGCGGCTGAAGGAGCGGGCGCGGATGAAGCACCTGTTCTTCTTCGGCTACTGCAACGGGTATCACCAGTACTTTCCGACGATCGAGGCGGCGGCGGAAGGCGGCTATGGCGCGGACCCCACGGTGGCTCCGGCGGCGGTGGGGGCGGGCGAGGAGATGATGAACCAGGCCCTGCTGTGGCTGTACCAGATGCAAGGGAGGATCCGGCCATGAAGAGAGCGGCTGCGTTGCTGATGGGGGCGGCGCTGTGGGCGCAGGGCGTGACGCTGGTGGAGAAGGGCAAATCGGCGTACACGATTGTGGTGGCGGCGAAGGCGACGCCTTCGGAGCAGCGGGCGGCGCGGGAGCTGCAGCGGTTCATCGAGGAGATGTCGGGCGCGAGGCTGCCGGTGGCGACGGATGCCAGGAACGTGCGCGGGCCGAAGCTGCTGGTGGGCGACAGCGCGGCGGTGAAGCGGCTGGGCGTCAAGCTGCCGCTGGAGGAGCTGGGGCCGGAAGGCTTCGTGTTGCGGACGCGCGGAGCGAACGTGATCGTCGCCGGCGGGCGGCAGCGCGGGACGATGTACGGCGCGACGGCGCTGCTGGAGCGGCTGGGGTGCCGCTGGTTTACGAGCGAGGTGAGCCGGATCCCGAAGACGCCGACGATCCGCATCGACACGCTGGACGTGACGGAGAAGCCGGCGTTCGAATACCGCGAGCCGTTTTTCACGGAGGCCTTCGAGAAAGACTGGGCGGCGCGCAACCGGACCAACGGCGACCATTCGCAACTGGACGCGTCGACGGGCGGCAAGCTGCAGTACTACCCGTTCGTGCACTCGTTCTATCAACTGGTGCCGCCGGAGAAGTACTTCGCGGCGCATCCGGAGTATTTTTCACTGATCGACGGCAAGAGGCGGGTGGAGCGCGGGCAGTTGTGCCTGACGAACGCGGCGGTGCTGCGGATCGCCATCGAGCAGGTGGAGCAATGGATCAAGGAGCACCCGGAGGCGACGATCTTCTCGGTGTCGCAGAACGACTGGGAGGGGTGGTGCGAGTGCGACCACTGCCGGAGAGTGGAAGAAGAGGAGGGCGGGAAGCACATCGGGCCGGTGCTGCGGTTTGTGAATGCGCTGGCGGAGCAGATCGGGCAGAGGCATCCGGACAAGCTGATCGACACGCTGGCCTACTGGTACACGGAAGAGCCGCCGCTGCGCGTGCGGCCGGCCAAGAACGTGCGGATCCGGCTATGCCCGATCGGGATCTGCGTGGCGCACACGTTTGCGAGCTGCCCGCGGAGCGCGTACTTCCTGAAGAACCTGAAGGCGTGGGCCGGGATCACGAACCAGCTTTACATCTGGCACTACAACACGAACTTCCGGCACTACCTGCTGCCGTTCCCGGACCTGGACGAGCTGGCGTCGGACATTCCGATCTACCAGAAGCACGGGGTGGTGGGGCTGTTCATGCAGGGGGCGTACGCGGCGGGCGGCGGTGGAGAGATGGCGGGGTTGAAGTCGTACCTGCTGGCGCGGCTGCTGTGGAACCCGAATGTCGACGCGAACGCGGTGATCGATGAGTATCTGAAGGGCGTGTACGGCAAAGCGGCGCCGCAGATGAAAGCGTACCTGGAGCTGCTGCAGCGGGAGGTGCGGCCGGGTCCGGCGGGGCTGGGGGCGCACCTGTGGATCTTCGCGGTGCCGGACTATTCCGGCGCGCTGCTGAAAGGCGGGATGGAGCTGTTCCGGCAGGCGGAGGCGGCGGCCGGCGATGCGGCGACGCGGAAGCGGATCGAGAAAGACCGGCTGTCGCTCGAGTACCTGGCGTTGCTGAAGGCGCGGGAGTACCGGGTGGGGAACGGCGTGTACGCCCCGGCGGACCTGGCGGGGCTGAAGAAGCAGGCGGCGGAGTTTTTGGCGCGGGCGCGCGAGGACGGCATCCGGAGCCTGCACGAAGGGCAGGAGCTGGGCGTCGATGACAAGTACTACGCGGAGCTGGCGGAGCAGCCGGCGCTGTCGCTGGAAAACGAGGGCTGGAAAGTGGTGATCGTGCCCGGGCTGGACGGGCGCGCGGTGCAGATGATCGACAAGAAGGCGGGGCGCGACCTGCTGCGGCGGCCGCCGCCGGGGGAGCGCACGTACCCGGACACGGCCGGATTGAGCGCGGGCGTGTACCCGGACCAGCACGGGCGGCAGTGGGAGGTGAAGTGGGCGGTGGAGGCGGCCAGCGCGGTGGAGGTGCGGCTGAAGGGGATGGGGCCGGAGGGCGTGGTGGTGCGGCGGACGTACCGGCTTACGGAAAAGGGATTGGCGACGCGGACGGAGGCGATCAACACGGCGCAGGCGGCGCGGGCGGTGGCGCTGCAGGTGCGGGCGGACCTGGCGCCGCTGGACATCGACAAGGAGGCAGTGGCGTTCCGGGCGGCGTCGGGCGAGGAGGTGCGGCGGCCGCTGATCGTTCCGGAGAAAGAGCCCACGGGGCGGGAGATGTGGGAAGGAGAGAAGCTGCCGGCGGGCGAGTGGCGGCTGCAGGACACGGGGGCGGTGAACTGGTTTGCGGGCGCGCAACGGGCCTTGGCGACATGGTCAGTGAAGTCGCGGCCGAGCGTGGCGCTGATGCTGTGGTCGCCGGAGAAGACGCTGGCGCCGGGCGAGAGCGTGGCGGTGGAGGCGAGTTACGGGCGGTGACGGGGGCTTTTGCCGGATTGAGGAAAGGAAAGTCCATTTTCGCTTGATCTGCGTACGATCTTCGCCTATACTCAAAATACTTAGTTTCACCATTGTGTCGATTCACGACCGAGCGCGGCTTGGGCGGGCGCAATGTCTCCATGGAGGAGGATCAATGAAGAAAGTAATACTCGCAGCGATGCTGTCGCTGGCGCCGGCGGCATGGGCGGCGACCATCAGCATTCCGATCACGGACATCGGCACGTTTCAGGACTACACAAACCCCAACACGACTGACACATACAGCGGCACAGGGTTTGTCGGCCTGTACTCGACGGCCGCCAACGACGTGGACGCCTGGGTGCACCTGTTCGGGCTTGAGTCGTCAGACTACTCGCGGACGATCCTACAGGCGGACCTGAGCGCCTTGGCGGGGCATTCGATCACGAGCGCCACGCTGTCCTTCAGCATTCTCGACGGCGGCGCCGGACCGCACGGCATCATCATCACCTCGTACGATGCCGACGGCACCCTGCGATATTCGTGGGATGCGCCGGGCAACCTGGGCACGGTGACCGGAAACGCGGATCAGGGCGTGAACACGTTCGACGTGACGTCGCTGGTGAGTTCGCGTTTGGCGGGCGGAGACTCCTGGCTGGGCCTCCACCTGCAAGGCACCGACGATTGCTGCTTCATGTGGACGTACACGGATCCCGGCAATGACCGCACCCCCGATTCGGCCCTGGTGCGACTCGATATCACCTATGACGGGCAAGGGCAGATTCCCGAACCGGGCACGTACGGCCTGATGGCGGCGGGTCTGGCGAGCCTGGCGTGGCTGTCGCGCCGGCGGCGCTAGGACCAGGAACAAACTTCGATGGTGAAAACGGGCGGCCCCGGCGAGCCGCCCGTTTTCCATTGCCGGGGCGCTCAGCGCCTTTCGTAGAGCTCAGTCCATTTCTTCACGCCCTCGGGCGAAGTGACGCGCAACTGGCGGGTGAGGGTGCGGCCGTCGCGGGAGAGCGTGGTGCGGGCGGTTTCGGTGTAGGCGCCGTCGTTGGTGCGGAAGACGGACTCGACGGTGTGGGAGTCGAGGCGCGCGAGGGTGATGAGGCCTTCGCCGAAAGAGCGGGACATGGGGTAGGGCTTGCCGTCGAAGGCGCCGGAGAAGGAGAAGGGGCGCTCGTCTTCGTTGGCGTAGGTCACCATGCCGTGATAGTGGAGGTCCGGCTCGTTGTGCTCGATGGTGAGCACGACGCTGTGAGGCTTGTTGGCCGAGCCCCACTTGGACTTCTCCACGTTGAGATGCCAGCTTCCACTCATGCTGGCGGGTTGGGCCGCGGCCAGGCCGCACAACAGGGCGAGGCAGGCGGCGGAGGCAGGAACGGAGAGACGCATGCGAGGTACCTCCTGCAGGTCCGTGCGGCCACATTATGCGCCGGGCGCAGGAGGAAGGAAAGGCCGGGAGTGGAAAAGTTCAGGGGCGGATCCGGGCCTGTGTCATCCAGGCGAGGGTCTCTTCGAGACCGCGCACGCCGGTGACGGCGCCGACCTGGCGGACGGCGAGAGCGCCGGCAGCGTTGCCCATGCGGCCGGCCTCTTCGAGCGAGCCGCCGCGCATAAGGGCGGAGAGGAAGCCGGCGACGAAGCAGTCGCCCGCGCCGGTGGTATCGACGCACTCCACTTCAAAGGCGGGGATGTGGATTTCTTCGCTGCCGGTGAAGATGGCGCAGCCCTGGCTGCCGAGCTTCATGACGGCGGTGCGGACGCCTCGGCGGAGGACCTCGTGGGCGGCTGCGGCGGGGTCTGCGCTGCCGGTGGCCATGCGGGCCTCGTCCTCGTTCATGAAGAGGTAGTCGAGCAGCGGGAGGCAGGGCGCGAGGGCGTCCATCCACTGGCCGAGGGGATCCCAGGTGGTGTCGAGCGAGGTGGCGAGGCCGGCGGCGCGGGCGCGGCGGAGGGTTTCCGGGGCGCTGTGGCGGAGGCGGGGCAGGATGAAGAGGCTGGCCATGTGGAAGTGGGCCATGCCGGCGAGCAGGCGCTCGTCGAAGTCGACGGGATGGGCGAAGGCGATGCCGCTGGAGCCGGGTCGGTTGAGGAACTTGCGGTTGCCTTCGCAGTTGATCATGACGATGGTGGTGGAGGTGGGTTCCTGACAGGGCTCGACGCCGCAAGTATCGACGCCGGCGTCGAGGAGCGTCTCGAGGAGGAAGCGGGCGGGCTCGTCGCAGCCGATGGCGCCGGCGAGGCGCGTGGGAATGCCGAGAGTGGCGAGGGCGAGAGAGGTGTTGGCGCCGTTGCCGCCGACGAGAAAATCGATGGTATCGACGAAGGTGGTGGTGCCCCACTGCGGGGCCTCCACCGGCCGGACGACGATGTCGTAGTTGATGCTGCCGGAGCAGAGCACGCCTGAGACTGGCACGTCAGATTTCCTCCCAATCGACTTCCTGCAACTGCCGGACGGTGATGCGCCACAGGGCGGCGGCGGTGAGGAACGCGAGATAAAAGCGGCCGGTGGCCTGGACGGTGTAGCCGGTGAGCCAGGCGGCGGCGATAGTGAGGTCAGCGGCTGAGCCGACGGCGGCCATGCCTTCAATGGAGCAGCCGCACTCCTCCAACAGGCAGGAGGGCAGCCAGGTGAGCAGGAAGAACCAGAAGTAGTTGCCGCAGAAGTGGGCGAGGAAGGTGCCCCAGGCGGTGGGGCAGCGGAGGATGCGAGCGATGCCGGGGCCGAGCTTGGAGCCGGCGTCGAGCATGGCATTGGCGAGGCCGCGGGTCTCCTGCGGGTAGCCGGAGGCGAGGATGCGCGAGTAACAGGGATAGGCGACGGACTCGCCGGCGCCGAGCAGCAGACGAGCGGCGAACATGGCGGCGGACCAGACGAGGAGGCCGGCGGCAAGGGCGAGGCCGACGGGGAAGCGGTCAGCCAGCCAGCCGGCGAGGCCGCAGAGCTGGCAGAGGGCGTTGGTCCAGAACAAGGCGCCGAGCAACTGGCCGAGCTGGAGGGGGGAGAGAGCGAGTTCTTTTTCGAGCAAGGGGGCGGCGATGGAGAGGCTGCCGCGGTCCACGTAGTCGATGAAGATGGACGCGACGAGCAGGGCGAGGATCCAGCGCCCGCCGCGGCTCACCGTTCGCGATACCCCACGGCGGCGAGCAGGCAGTCGTTGACCGCGGCCATGTTCTTCACGCCCTCGGTCTGGAGCCATTCGGAGAGGGCGTCGACGCCGCCGCGGACGTAGGCGGGGACGCCGCCCTGCCAGTGGGCGCGGCCGCAGAGGACGCCGCTGAAGCGGGCGCCGGAATCGGCGGCAAGGCGGAGGGAGGCGGTGAACTCGGCGCTGCTGACGCCGGCGCTGAGGTAGATGTAGGGGATCTCCGCGGCGGCGTCGGCGCGGCGGTACCAATCGAGGGCCTCGTCGCGGGTGAAAAGTCCTGCCTGGACGGCGGCGGCGCTGACGGGGAACTCCACTTTCAGGACGTCCACGCCATAGCGCTCCATCGAGAACTCTTCCATGGTCTCCATGACCCACTGCGGCTTCATCTGCAGGAAGCCGGGGTGATCGGAGCTGGTGCCGGAGGGGGCGTAGATGACGGGCTCGAGGAAGAAGGGCACGCCGGCGGCCTGGCATTCGGCGCCGATGCGTTCGATGAGGGCGGCCTTGTAATCGTTGGAGACGTCGTCGCCGTGGGGCGCCCAGGAGAGGAGGATCTTGATGCCCTGCGCGCCGCGCTCCAGGAGGCGGAGCACGGAGTATTCGGGCAGGAGCTGGAGCATGCGGTGGGGGCGGGGGTTTTCGAAGCCGTCGGACTCGTAGGTGAGCAGGAGGCCGCAGGTGCGGGCGCGGGCCCGGGCGGCCAGGAGGCCGTATTCGGGGTCGATGAGGATGGCGCTGGCGTGGGGGGAGAGATGGCGGGCGACGGCGGTCTTGAACTCGGAGAGGTGGGTGTCGGTGACATCTTCAAGAGTGGCGCCGGCGGCGGCGGCGAGCATCTTGCGGAGGCTGCCGCGCTGATCGACGGCGAGGGCGGCGATAACGCCGCGGGAGTCAGTGAGCGCGCTGAGCCGCGCGGCCTTTTCGGGATTCACGCTTCGTTCGGACACAGCTTCGAGTATCTCGCACCGGTGAGCCGGAGAGGGGGTGGATGCCAGGCCGGGAACGTGTCAAGATCGAACGCACGGGCGCGCGGCCATTTCTCCGGCCGCGGCCACGGAGGAAATGGCCGGCAGGATGGATGCAAGGAGCGCCGTATGAGACGAATTCTCATTCTCTGTCTTTGGACCGCGAGCCTGTTCGCGGCGGATGCCACCGGCACGTGGACGGGATCGCTGCTGGTGCCGGGCCCTAACGGGGAGCAGGCGCATCCTGCGCACCTGGTGTTGAAGCAGGAGGGGGCCAAGCTCACGGGCACCGCCGGCCCGAGCGCGGAGGAGCAATACGCGATCGAGAAGGGGACGGCGGAGGAGGATCGCCTGACTTTTGAAGTCCCGAAGGAAGGCCACATGATGAAGTCCGCGCTGAAGTTGGAAGGCGACCAGATGAGCGGCATGGTGTTGCGCGAGCGTGAAGGCGTGAAGGAGTCCGCGCGGCTGGAGGTGAAGCGGAGCCGATGAGAGGGGGATTCGGTTCCGCCTTTGCCTTCCCGGAACGGCGGAGGAATAATGAGAGTCGCTTCGCTGAGGCAAGGAGGCACTATGGAGCGCAGAAAGTTTGTTGCAGCCGCCGCGGGTACGGCCGCGGCCGCGGGCCAGACCGCGCAGGGCGCAGGGCCCGTGAGGGAGAAG
>DAHVTI010000463.1 GCA_027324255.1 Bryobacterales bacterium
GCGGTCGAGGCCGAGCAGCGGATCGTGGGGCACGCGGTGGCCGGACTCCTGCGTGAAGCGCACCTCGCCGGCCATCCAATCGGAGAGCGTGAGCAGGAAGCCGTAGTTGTTGGGCTCCAGGCGGGCGATCTTCGCGGCCAGTTCGTAAGCCAGGTTGGGGTCGTAGTAGAGCAGTTCGGCGCGGGCGTGGATGACGGCCTTGGCCTTGAGGCTCGGGATGTGGCTGCCGTCGCGCTTCAGCGCGCTCGTCAGCGTCTCCATGGCGAGGCTGAGCGACAGCCGGCGGCGAGCCGGGTCAGGGTCCTGATAGAAGTCGAGCAGGTAGGAGCGGGCCAGTTGATACCAGGTCTCCGCGTCGTTGTTGCCGGCCTTTAGAATCCGGTTTAGCTCTTCGCGCGCAGGCTCGGTCCTGCCCTCGCGAAGCAGGAGAAGAGCCTTGCGCAGGGGGCCGGCCTTCTCCTTGAGCGGCGCGGCGGGATATTGAGAGACCGCGTGCTCCGCCGCGTGCTGGGCCGAAGCGCAGGGCGACGCCAGCAGCAGCACGGCGGCGAGGCAGCGGAGCTTCATGACTGTCCGTAGCGGAGGACCTTCACATGTTCCCAAGTGACGAGAGTGCTGGAGCGGCTGGATTCGATCATCCGGTCGAGCACCGGGAGAAAGCCGTCGATCTTTTCCTGCGAATCCACGATCTCGATGATGAACGGCAGATCTTCGGAGAGCCGCTCCAGTTTGGCCGTGTGCAGGCGCGAGGAGTGGCCGAAGCCCATGGGGCCGCGCAGCACTGTGGCGCCGGCGAGATGGAGCTCGCGGGCCTTCAGCACGATGGCCTCGTACAGCGGACGGTGCTCGAAGCGGTCGTTTTCTCCGAGGAAGATGCGGAGCAGGACGGCGTCTTCAGGGATCTGCATGCGGCGTTACCTCTGGTTCAGGGTGGCGGCAAACTGGTGGCCGAGCCAGACGCCCAGCAGGCAGAGTGCCAGGCTGCCGGCGATGTTCAGCGATGCGTAGGCCCACTGGCGGTCCTGTATCAGGCGCAGCGTTTCGAGCGAGAAGGTGGAGAACGTGGTGAAGCCTCCGCAGATGCCCGTCATGACGAACAGCCTCGTTTGCGGCTGCACCAGCAGCCGGCCGTCGGGCCCGGTAAAAGCGGCGTAGAAGCCGATGAAGGCCGAGCCGGAGACATTGACGAAGAGCGTACCCCACGGAAAAGGCTCCGCTCCGAGCCGCGCGGCGGCTCCGGAGCACCAGTAGCGAAGTATGCCGCCGAGCGCGGCGCCAAGTGCAACCCAGATATAGTTCACTTCCCGTTATCCTACTCCTGTGAAGACTCTGGCTGCCATGTTGACCACGCTAGCCGCGCTTGCGCAGGATCCGGCGGCGCTGCTCGAGAAGAAGACCCTGGACCGCATCGCCGCCATCGACGCGCGCCTCGACGGCGTCCTGGGCGTGGCCGTCATCGATCTGAAGACGGGCCGCGCCTTTTCCTATCACGGCGATTTCGTCACCGCGCAGGCCAGCCTCATCAAGATTCCCATTCTGGTGACCGCCTTCCAACAGGCCGAAAGCGGCGAGCTGAAGCAGGACCGCAAGATCGCGCTCACGGAGAAAGACAAGGCTGGCGGCAGCGGCACGCTCGATGCGCGGCTGGGCAAGGAACCGCTGGAGCTGACCGTGCGCGAGCTGCTCACGCTGATGATCCGCGACTCCGACAACACGGCCACCAACACGATCATCGGCCTGGTGAAGCGCGAGCGCGTGAACGCGCTGATGCTGGCCCTGGGCTTCAAGAGCACGCGCCTGCGCCGCGTGATGATGGACAGCGAGGCGGCCAAGCGCGACGACGAGAACACGTCCACGCCGCTCGAAATGGCGCGCCTGGTCGAGTTGATCTACTGCGGCAAGGTGGTGAGCCGCAAGGCGTGCGATGGGATGACCGGCATCCTGAAGCTGGTGCGGGCCGATTTCCGCGGGGCGCTGCCTCCGGGCGTGGAGTCGGCGTCGAAGCCCGGCAGCGTGCCGGGCGTGCGCACCGAGGCGGGCATCGTATTCTTGGAAGGCCGGCCCTACGTGCTGAGCGTGATGAGCTCGCTGTTGGCCGGGGAGTCGAATCCCATCCGCGACGTGGTGGAGGCTGTGGAGCAGCATTTCGAGCGGCTGGCGCGCAGCAACCGCTACGGCCACCGCGTCTCCGACCCGCTCTATTAGAGAAGCAATCTGGAAACGGTCCCCCCGCGGCATGCATCGCACAGGTGTACAAAGTGGTAAAGGAATATAGATATGAAGTATCTCCTGATCCTGACGATGGCTTCGACCTTGGCCTACGCTCAACGCTGGGGCGGCAGCGAGCAGAGCATCCGCGCGCAGATCCGCGGCGGAGGCGGCGATTGGGGCAAGTGCACCGCCGAAGTGGTGGTGGACGGCGTGGCCGAAGTGGCCATTCGCGGAGAAGAGGGCCGCATTCGGACGCTGGCCGGGCAGCCGGCCTCCTGGCGCAGACTGGACTGCAATGCGGCGTTTCCGCGCAACGTGAGCGAGTTCCGCTTCAAGGGCATCGACGGGCGCGGGCGGCAGGACCTGGCGCAGGATCCGCGCTCCAACAACGGCGTGGCCGTGGTGCGCATTGAAGACTCCAAGGGCGGCAGCGAAGGCTACACGTTCGACATCGAATGGCGCGGTGGAACCGGCGGCAACTGGGGCGGCAGCGGCTGGGGCGCCGGCAGCGGCTGGGGCGACAGCAGCGGCAACCGGCCCGGTTGGGGGAACAACAGCGGCAACAATAGCGGCCGCGGTTGGGGTAACACGAGCGGCAACGGCTGGGGCAACAACAACAACGGCTGGGGCGCCGGCAACCAGAACGGATGGAACAACAGATCCCCCTCCGGGTATTGCGTCGGGGGGTTCGGAACCTGTGCCACTCCCGCCGCCAGAGCCTGGCCCGCCACCGTCAAC
>DAHVTI010000469.1 GCA_027324255.1 Bryobacterales bacterium
TCGAGTACAACGGTGCTTCCTTCCGCGTTTACATGAAGTCCCCGCCAAACGAGCACTACTTTGGCCTGGGCGACAAACCCGGTCCCATCGACCGCCGCAACGAAGCCTTCACCGACTGGAACACCGACGCCTTCGGCTGGCAGGAATCCACCGACCCCATCTACAAATCCATCCCCTACTTCATCACCTTCCGTCGCGGCGTCTCCGCCGGCATCTTCCTCGACAACACCTGGCGCGCCTCCTTCGACTTCAACAAGGAATACCGCGACGCCTACTCCTTCGGCGCTCCTGCCGGCCCGCTCGACCTCTACGTTCTCTACGGCCCCTCGCCCAAAGCTGTCGTTGAAGACTGGGCATGGCTCACCGGCAAAACGCCCATCCCGCCGCTCTGGTCCTTCGGCTTCCAGCAGTCGCGCTACAGCTACTACCCCGAGTCCGAGGTCCGTCGCATCGCCTCCGCGCTCCGCAGTGACAAGATTCCCGCCGACGTGATCTGGCTCGACATCGACTATCAGTTGAAGAATCGCCCCTTCACAGTTGACCCCGAACGTTTTCCGCACTTCACGCAGATGATTCAGGATCTGAAGGCCGAGCACTTCAAGACCGTCGTCATCACCGACCTCCACCTCGCCGACCTCCCCAACTCCGGCTACAAGCCCTACGACGAAGGCGTCGCCGGCGATCACTTCGTCAAGAATCCCGACGGCTCCACCTACGTCGGCATCGTCTGGCCTGGCAAAGCCGTCTTCCCTGACTTCACCCAGAAGTCCTCCCGCGACTGGTGGGGCACGCTCTACGTCGATTTCGTCCACCAGGGCGTTGCAGGTTTCTGGAACGACATGAACGAGCCGGCCATCTTCCAGGTCGCCTCCAAGACCATGCCCGACGACGTCCAGCACCGCATCGAGGAGCCCGGCTTCAAGACCCGCGTTGCCAATCACCTCGAGATCCATAACATCTTTGGCATGCAAAACAGTCGCGGCACCTTTGAAGGCCTGCTCCGGCTCGACCCCAACTCGCGCCCCTTCGTCATGACCCGCGCCAGTTACGCCGGCGGCCATCGCTATGCCGCCACCTGGTCCGGCGACAACTCCAGCACCTGGAACCACCTTCGCCAGACCGTCCCGCAGCTCATCAATCTGGGACTCAGCGGCTTCGCCATGAGCGGCGCCGACGTCGGCGGCTTCGCGGGCTCGCCGCAGCCAGAACTACTCACGCGCTGGCTTGAGCTTGCTGCCTTCCAGCCCATCGACCGCGACCACACCGCCGTCGGCACCCTCCCGCAGGAGCCTTGGGAAAACGGCACGGCGGAAGATGTTGCCCTTCGCCGCCGCTACATCGAAGAGCGCTACCATCTGCTCCCCTACATCTACACCACCGCGGAGGAGATGAGCCGCACCGGCCTGCCCATCATGCGCCCGCTCTTCCTCGAATACCCTGACGGCTCAATCGATAAGCAGCCGCTCGACCTCGCGGACAGCGGCGCATTCCTCCTCGGACCTGACCTGCTCGTCGCGCAGAGTCCATTCCCCGACGAGCTCGATGACTACTCCATCACTCTGCCTCTCGGCGGCTGGTTCGACTACTGGACCGGCCTGCGCGTCGCCGGCGACACCTCGCGTACGCAGATTGACCTCACGCAGGCCAAACAGCCTGAGGTCCACATTCACCCCAGCGTGCAAACCCTTTCCGTCTTTGTTCGCGCCGGAGCCATCATCCCTGAGCAGCCGCTCGTCCAGAGCACGGACGAGAAGCCGCAGGGGCCGCTGACTCTGCGCGTCTATCCACCGGCCACTTCGGCCGACCCCTGCTCTGGCAGCGTCTACCTCGACGACGGCATCACCTATAACTTCCAGAAGGGCCAGTACGGCCGCGTTGCCTTCACCTGCACGCCAACCGCCGGCGGCCTCACCGTCACTGTCGAACCACGTCAAGGCAGCTTCACGCCCTGGTGGGGCGATCTCTCCGTCGAGGTCTTCGGCGTCGCCAAACCCGCCGCTTCCGTCTCCTCCACCGCCCTCGACGGCTCCACGGAGCGTCCACTCAAGTCCAACTACGATGCCGCGCGCCACAGCATCTCCGCCGTTATACCCGACAACGGCAATGGCGCCCGCGTCGTCTTTACCTATTGAGCATCTCCATCCGCAGGTCTGCGCCTCTGCCCTCTCCCGCACGGCGTGGACCTGCTCTCAACCCAGCACCAGTCATTCTCCCGCGCCAGCCACCCTCCCGGCTGGTACCCTAGAAGCATGAAATTTGGCGTCCTTGTCTTTCCCGGCTCCAACTGCGACCACGACACTTACAACGTCATCGCTGAAATCGCTCACGAGCCCGTCGCCTTCCTCTGGCATGATTCGG
>DAHVTI010000486.1 GCA_027324255.1 Bryobacterales bacterium
AATCGTCGGCACCCAGGCCGTCTTCAACGTCATGATGGGCCGCTACAAGGTCCTCACCGGCGAATTCGCCGACCTCATGCTCGGCTACTACGGCGCCACCATCGGCCGCCGCGATCAGGAAGTCACCCAGCTCGCCGCCAAGCAGGCCAGGAAGGACGTCATCACCTCCCGCCCTGCTGACCTCCTCAAGCCCGAATGGGAGGAACTCCGCTCCTCCGCCCTCTCCCTCAAGGGCTGCAACGGCTCCGATGAGGACGTCCTCACCTACGCCATGTTCCCCCAGGTCGCCCCCAAGTTCTTCGCCACCCGCGACGAAGGCCCCAAAAACCTCGGCAAGGATCCCGCCGCCATCCGCCCCGCCGCCGCTCCACCTGGCGCCGACTCCGGCAAGGGCCCCGTCCTCACCACCGTCTCTTATGACGTCAAGTTCAACGGCAAGATTCATAAGGTCACCGTGGCCCCCTCTGCCTGACCCTGTCGTACGCGGCCCGGCCGAAAAGCCCGCTGAAGGCTCTCCGGCTCCCTGGCAGTCTGGAAAATAAGAGTCAAAGGTAGGATTCATGTCAGTCAAATCGATGGACAAAAGGATCGAAGAACTCAGGAAAAAGCGCCAGCACATCTTCAACGGCGGCGGCGCCGACAAGCTCGAAAAGCACCGCGCCTCCGGCAAGCTCACCGCCCGCGAGCGCGTCGACGCCCTCGTCGATCCCGGCAGCTTCACGGAGACCGGCTGCTTCGCCCAGCACCGCGCCGCCCTCTTCGGCATGGCCGGCAAGGAGACTCCCGCCGACGGCGTTGTCACCGGCTCCGCCGCCATCCACGGCCGCCTCGTCCACGTCGCCAGCCAGGACTTCACCGTCCTCGGCGGCTCAGCCGGCGAGCTCCACTCCTCCAAGGTCGCCGAGGCCATGATGCAGTCCCTCAAAACCGGCTCCCCCTTCGTCTTCGTCAACGATTCCGGCGGCGCCCGCGTCCAGGAAGGCATCGACTCCCTCTCCGGCTACGGCAAGGTCTTCTACACCAACGTCATGCTCTCCGGCGCCGTCCCCCAGGTCTCCCTCATCTGCGGACCCTGCGCCGGCGGCGCCGCCTACTCCCCGGCCCTCACTGATTTCATCATTCAGACCCGTAAGGCCCAGATGTTCATCACCGGCCCCCAGGTCATCAAACAGGTCACCGGCGAAACCGTCACCGCCGACGACCTCGGCGGCCCCGACGCCCATATGACCCGCTCCGGCGTCATCCACTTCATCGCCGAGGACGACAAGGAGGCCATCCTCATCTGCCAGAAGCTCCTCAGCTTCCTCCCCTCCAATAACCTCGAGGATCCTCCCGAAATCCCCGGCAATTACACCTGCGAGCCCGACCACGAGCTCGCCTCTATCGTCCCCGTCGACGCCAAGAAAGGCTACGACGTCCGCGATGTCGTCCTCAGAATCGTCGATAACGCCGACTTCCTCGAAGTCCAGGCCGGCCACGCCCCCAACATCGTCATCGGCTTCGCCCGCGTCTGCGGCCGCACCGTCGGCATCATCGCCAACCAGCCCTGCGTCCAGGCCGGCGTCCTCGATATCGACGCCTCCTCCAAGGGCGCCCGCTTCATCCGCTTCTGCAACGCCTTCAACATCCCCCTCATCACCTTCGTCGACGTCCCCGGCTTCCTCCCCGGCGTCCAGCAGGAGTACGGCGGCATCATCCGCCACGGCGCCAAACTCCTCTTCGCTTACTCCGCCGCCACCGTCCCCAAAATCACCATCATCCTTCGCAAGGCCTACGGCGGCGCCTACCTCGCCATGTGCTGCAAGGACCTCGGCGCCGATCGCTCCTACGCCTGGCCCACCGCTGAAATCGCCGTCATGGGCGCCGAAGGCGCCGCAGAAATCGTCTTCCGAAAGGAGATCGCCGAGGCCGAGGACAAGAAGGCCAAACGCGCCGAAATGATCGAGAAGTACCGCGAGGCCTTCTCCAATCCCTTCGTCGCCGCCGGCCGCCGCCTCGTCGACGACGTCATCGAGCCCGCCGATACCCGCAAGGTCATCGCCCAGGCCCTCGAATACCTCCACACCAAACGCGAGCTCCGGCCCGGCAAAAAGCACGGCCTCATGCCCCTCTAGGGCCACTCAACTCAGGAAGACACGCCATGAGCAAAGTCACGTTGAAGAGCCTCAGCGAGGAGTTGGACGCCCTCCGCGCCCACCTCCTCGCCCTCACAGAGAAAATCCAGGAACTCGAGGGCGCCGCCGCCGCCGCCCCCTCCCATTCCGTCGAAGTCGAAGCCGAAGAGCAGCCCGCGTCCCCGCCCGAACCTGTGGAGGTTAGCGACGAGATCCTCATCGCCCTCTCCGCCGCCGTCGCCGCCTACCTCGGCAAACGCGCCCCCATCCGCACCGTCCGCCTCCTCGGCACCACCCAGTGGGCCCAGCAGGGCCGCGTCTCCATCCAGGCCTCCCACCGCCTCGATGTCCAGCATGTCCGGGTCCGATAACTTCAGGAGCAGCCCAGTGAAACTCAGGATTACGATCGACCAGAAAGTCTACGAAGTCGAAGTCGAGGCCTCTGAGCCCGAACAGCGCCCGCTGCCCCCCGTGGGTTATCTCATGCAGCCGGCCGCCGTCCGCGTTCCCGCCGCGCCCGCCCCCGCCGCCGGCGCTCCCGTCGAGAACGAGGACAAGGTCTGCCGCAGCCCCATCTCCGGCATCGTCGTCAAGGTTACCGCCCAGCCAGGCCAGAATATCCAGACTGGCGACATCATCCTCGTCCTCGAAGCCATGAAAATGGAGACGAACATCACCGCCCCCATCGCCGGCAAGATCGCCAAAATCAACGTCAACCCCGGCGACTCCGTCCAGGCCGGAGCCGTCTTAGTCGAATTCGAGTAAGGAGTAGATGACCATGATCCAGCAACTCACCACTGCCGGCTTCGA
>DAHVTI010000490.1 GCA_027324255.1 Bryobacterales bacterium
GGTCCGCTTCCTCGACTGCCGCGACGTCTCCACCCCCACCACACCTCCCGGCGCCCACCGCGGCGGTACCCATCGCCACGAATTCTCGGCCGACGGCAAGCGCATCGGCTTCACCTACGACGATCAACTCCTGCGCGCCTATGGCCGCAACATCGGCATGCTGGTCCCCCACCCCAAGGCCCCCTGCGGCGTGTCCCACTATTTCACCGTGCTGCTGCCCATCGTTCCGCTGGCCGGTGCCCGGCCCGGCGACCTCGTGCGCGCCGCCGACGATTCCTGGGTCGGCGCCCAGGGGTTGATGCGGGCCTTCATCGGCAGCACGAAGGACGCCGCCGGCCATCTCTCCACCTCCCTCTATGTCGTCGATATCCCGCAAAACGTGGACGTCACCACCGCCGGCGCCGGCACCGCCACCCGCTATCCCACGCCCCCCCAGGGCCTCCGCGTCCGCCGCCTGGCCCGCGCCGAATCGCCCGGCGTGGTCCGCGGATCCCTCGACGGCGCCCGCATCGCCTACTACGCCAAGGACGCCAAAGGCGTCCGCCAGGTCTTCCTCATCGATGCGCACGGCTCCGATCAGAACTCCGATGCCGCCTTGCGTCCCGTCCAGGCCACCTTCCTCCCCGCCGGAGCCGCCGCCGGTCTGCGCTGGCATCCCTCCGGCAACTCCATCGCCGTCCTCAGCGCCAACGGCGTCGCCGCCACCTGCGTCCAGCCCGGCCCTCTCTTCGGCAAGACCATCTGGCTTACCCGCTCCGGCGCCGGCGCCCTCCCCGCTGAAGCCCTGGTCTGGTCGCCCGACGGCAGCCTCCTCGCCTTCAATCGCCGCGTTCCCGCCGCCGATGCCGCCGGCAAACCGCTCAAGGACGCCGCGGGCCTCGATTTCCGTCAGATCTTCCTCGTCGCCTTCCCTGACCGCAACCGCAACGGCATCGCCGACCCCATCGAACCAGCCCGCTAGACGGGTCAACCTGGAGACACCGTGAGAATCCCTTACCCCGAATTGGTTCGCACTCTCACTGACATCCTGCTCCGCCGCGGCTTCGACCCCGACCGCGCCGCCCTTTGCGCGCGCCTCTTTGCCGACACCACCCTCGACGGTGTCTACTCCCACGGGGTGAACCGCTTTCCACGCTTCATCCGCATGATCGCCAACGGCAGCATCGACGTCCATGCCCAGCCCCGCCTCGTCGCCAGCGCCGGGGTCCTCGAGCGCTGGGACGGACAACGCGGCCCCGGCAATCTGAACGCCCACGCCTCCATGGCGCGCGCCATCGAAATTGCCTCCCGCCAGGGCATCGGTTGCGTCGCCCTCGCCAACACCAACCACTGGATGCGCGGTGGCAGCTACGGTTGGCAGGCCGCCGGCGCGGGCTTCATCGGCATTTGCTGGACCAACACCATGCCGAATCTTCCGCCCTGGGGCGGCGTCGTGCCGAGCCTCGGCAACAATCCTCTCGTCATCGCGGTCCCTCGTCTTCGCGGACACGTTGTCCTCGACATGGCCATGTCTCAGTTCTCCTACGGCGCCCTGGAATCCTACCGCCTGCGCGGCGAACCGCTCCCCGTCGAAGGCGGCTTCGACAGCCAGGGCGCCCTCACCCGCGATCCCCGCGCCATCGAGGAATCCCGCCGCCTGCTGCCCGTCGGCTACTGGAAGGGATCCGGCCTCTCGCTGGTCCTTGACATGATCGCCTCCATGCTCGCCGGCGGCGCGGCCACGCACCAGATCCCGCCCGATCCGGAACGCGAAACCCGCGTCTCCCAGGTGTTCATCGCCTTCGCGCTCTCCCCGTTCGGCGATTCGGGCGGCCTGGCCGACTCCATCGTCGACTCCATTCGAACGCCGGACGAACCCCACCCCGAAGGCATTCGCTACCCCGGCCAGCAGGTGCTCCGCACCCGCGCCGAAAACCTGGCCCGGGGCGTGCCCGTGAATCCGGCCACTTGGCGAGAGGTCCAGGCCCTCTGACTCCGCCGGCCGGGAACCTGCCACTCGCCCACCACCCGGCCGCGGCGCTTCAGCCGGTCCTATAATCAGGAGGCCGGTCATGGAGGCGGCAGGACCGTCATGCACGGAATCGCACGCAGGCATCTGCTGATGGCCGCGGCCGTGCCCGCGCCCGGCCAGGTCACCTTCCGGCCGCCGGGAACCCTCGTGGATACGCACGTCCACCTGTTCTCCTCTGACCGTGCGCGGTTCCCGGTGCACGCCAATTCCCCCTACACTCCCGCCCCTGAACCGCTCGAAAAGTATCTCGAATTCGTGCGCCAGGCGCGCCTCGATCACACGATCATCGTGCATCCCGAGCCCTATCAGGACGACCACCGCTACCTCGCGTACTGTCTCGAGCACGAGCCCTCCCGGGGCTTCTTCAAAGGTACCTGTCTGTTCGATCCCATCCACCCCGCCACGCCTGCCCGCATGGAGGCCCTCGTGCGAAAGCACCCGGGCAGGATCGTCGCCCTCCGTGTCCATGAAACCCAGGACGCGAAACTGCCGCCCACCACCGCCGGGCCGATCCGCGACCGTGACCTGAACTCGCCCGCCATGCTGGCTGCCTGGAGCAAGGCGCACGATCTCGGCCTGGCGATTCAAATGCACTTTATCCCCGCCTACGCGCCGCTCATCCGCGCGCTGGCGGGTCAGTTGAGGGCATTGCCGGTGCTGCTGGACCACCTCGGCCGGGCCGCGCAGGGCACTCCGGCCCAATACGAGGACGTCCTGCGGCTCGCCGATCTGCCGCGCGTCTTCATGAAGTTCTCCGGCGTGTCTTACTCCTCCAGCCAGAAGTCCCCGTTCCGCGACGTCCAGCCCCTGGTGCGGAGAATCTATCAGGCCTTCGGCCCCGGCCGGATCCTGTGGGGCGGCCTCGGGATGGATATGACTCAGTTTCGCCGGCAGGTAGACCTATTCGAACAGATGTTCGCGTTCGCTTCCGAAGCCGCGCGCGCCAGGATTCGCGGCCTCAACGCTGTCGGCCTGTTCGGCCTCTGAGCTGCGCCAGGCACGCCGCGACGCCGGAAGCCGCCGGCACTATAATTGGGAGGTCCGGGTCCGTTCGTCGACAACGTCCAAGGAGGCAGCACAGTGAAGAGTGAATCTCGACGCAGTTTTCTCCTCTCCGGCGTGGCGGTGCCAACCGCCGGCCTGGCATCCATCCCATCCGGCCCTGCCCGCTCCGCTCCGGCTCCTCTGTCGGCGGCCCCGTCCCAGGTAACCTACCGCACCCTGGGCAAAACGGGGCTCAAAGCCTCCACCGTCGGCTACGGCTGCATGATCACTTCGGATCCCGCGGTGATCGCCCGGGCCGTTGACATGGGCATCAACTACTTCGACACCTCCCGCGGATATCAGAACGGCCAGAACGAGCGCATGGTGGGCGAGGCGCTCGGCGCCCGGCGCAAGAACATCTTCCTGTCCACCAAGGAAGACGCCCGGGACAAGGCGGGCGCCCTCGCTGAGCTCGACACCAGCCTCAAGGAACTCAATACCGATTACCTCGACGTCTGGCTTCTCCACGGGAAGAGCAGCGCGCAGGACATCACCGATGAGTTGCTCGACGCCCTCCACACGGCCCGCCGGCAGGGCAAGGTCCGGTTCATCGGCGTCAGCACCCACAATCTGCCTGCCATCACGGACCGCGTGATCGAGACGAAGCTCGACGTTGTTCAGGCCCAGTACAATTTCGCCTCCGACGCCAGCTACGGCCCGGCCATCGAAAAACTCGCCCAGGCCGGCGTCGGGCTGGTGGCCATGAAGGTGATGGCCCGCGCCCGCCGCGGCCGTGGCGCCGCGGCGCAGTCGCGGCCCCAGCGGCCGGCCAGTTTCCCGGAAGCAGCCCTCAAGTGGGCCCTCAAAAGCCCGGCCATCGCCACCACCGTGCCCAGCATGACCGACATGGATCAGCTCGAGCAGAACTTCCGCGCCATGACCGGACCGTTCACCGATGCCGATGCCAGGATCCTCGCCGCCCGGCTGGAAGAGATACGTCCCTACTTCTGCCGCATGTGCGGCCGCTGCGAGGGCAAGTGCCCCCAGGGCCTCCCCGTCGCCGACATCGTGCGCTTCGTCATGTACGCCGACGGCTACGGCCAGTTCGCCCTCGGCCGCGAGAATTTCCAGAAAATGCCCGTGGAATGCCAGCACGTGCGCTGCAGCGACTGCGCCACTTGCGCCATAAAGTGCCCCAACGGCGTCAACGTCGCTGCCCGGCTCATCCGCGCCCAGCAACTGTTCGCCTAGCTCGCCGGCCGCCCCGATCTGCGATACCGTGTGAAGCACAGGATCCGGGCATGCCTAATCGTTGGTGGATGTTTCTCCTCGCCGCCCCGCTGCTCGCCCAGGTGCCCGTGAAGACCGGCCTGCAGTTCAGCGAATTCTATTCGCACGACCCGTTCATCCTCGCCCACAAAGCCACCCGGACCTACCACTTGTACAACGGCGAGGGCGCCCGCCAGTTGGGCGGCCGGCGCGCCGGCGTCGTCGCCTACAAGAGCAAGGATCTCCTCCACTGGGACGGCCCCTCCAAGGTGTTCGTGGTGCCCGATGGGTTGTGGGCCGATCCGCGCCAGGGCGTCTGGGCCCCCGAGGTCCACCAGTACCGCGGCCGTTACTACCTCCTCGCCGCCCTTCACAACAGCAACACCCTGCTACCCTACGCCGAAGAGGACAAACTGCCTGTCTACAACGGAAAGAAAGCCAAACCCCACCTCCGCGGCACCCAGATCTTTGTCGCGGACTCTCCCGAAGGCCCGTTCGAGCCGCTCGGCAACAGCCCAGCCCCGCCCTCCGAACTCATGACCCTCGACGGCACCCTCTACGTCGAGGACGGTGTCCCCTACATGGTCTACGCCCACGAATGGATCCAGATCCTCGACGGAACCATGGAAGCCGTCCCACTCTAGCCGGACCTATCCGCCCGCGCCGGTGCCCCCTTCCTCCTCTTCAAGGCCTCGCAAGCTCCCTGGGTCCACTCCGCGCCCAGGGAGCCCGGTAAGCAACAGAACTACGTCACTGACGGCCCCTGCCTCTACCACACGAAGTCCGGCAAACTGCTGATGCTCTGGTCCAGCTACCGCGACGGCCTCTACGTCGAGACTCTGGCCTCTTCCACCTCGGGCAAACTCCGCGGCCCCTGGAAGCAGGGCGAAGTCCTCGTAGGCAACGACAGCGGCCACGGCATGCTCCTCCACTCCTTCGAAGGAGCCCTCCTCCTGGTCCTCCATGAGCCCTTCCGCCAGGCCCGCGCCAAGCTCTTCGAACTCGAAGACACCAACTCCACCCTCCGCATCAAACGGCAACTCGTCCACTAACCCCATCAATCGTTGTGGGGCAGGCGGCCACGCCTGCGGCCGGCCGCCAGGCCGGCCCCGCGGCTAGTGATTCCGATGCGGGCCCCCAGCCCAACTCCCGCCGTGCAAAAAGCGATAAGCAGCGCCGTCCCTCCGGGCACCGAACTTTCGGCGCAGGAGCCGGCCGCCCCGGCAACCCGGCATCTGATCCACAATGAAGCGTGCGGACGCCGCGCCGAAGACCGCGTTTCAAGGGGGCACGATGAGCAGCAGTTGGGGTTGTCCGCACGAAGACGGCGGCACCTGCCTGAAGGTGAAAAATCTCCCCTGCGACCCGGGGATGAAGGGGTGCGTCCTCTACGGTCGTTTTGTCTTCAGCAATCCAGCGAAAAACCGGCCTGTCGTCCGAAAAGAGGCGGAAATGAAGGACCCGCGCTGCAAGGCACACCGCCGTTGAGCGACAGACGAAACAAAACACACCCCCCAAACGCCTCCATCCCCACCACCCACCGCAACAGTGGGGCATCCATGATAGGGGTCTGTCATGGGGGAGACGGAGGTCCCCCTGCCGCACGGCGATAGGCGCCCTGTGGTGTGTTGGATTCGGTTGAGCGGCGGTTGGCGAAACGCTGTGGTCCGCTCGGGGAGCGGACCGGAGTTCGATCCACGCATCGACGGGATCAGACATCCATTTGCCGGACCGGAGCTGAGCCGGCCAGGAAGTTTGAGTTCGGGTAAACCTGCCAGCCCGGAAACAGGCCTTCAGGCCGGAGATCGGAAGAGTCCGCATGCCGGCAGCCCCACTACGGCCGGGACTGGCAGGTCGATCGCCGAAAGCCGCTCGGATTTGTGGACGGACAGGCCCGCTTCTCAGCAGGCCCGCGTCTTCGCCTTCCCGCCGGAGTCGCCCGTCGCGGTGTCTCTCACTGCGCGGCAGCCCGGAGCAGTCCGGGGCGCGGCCGGCTCGGCGGCCGCGGCGGAGCGCACCCTGGACGGCGAGGACCGCCGTGCGATCGCGGCGCCTTCGATGGGCGGCTCCGGCGGGAAGGCGGCCTTTCCCGTTGGTGAGCTCAGAGCCTCCTCGCTCTCTCTGACCTGGAACGGTTGCCGGCTCTTGTCCACGCTCAACAGATAAGACACCAGCTTGCGGGCCACGGCGACCGCCGACATGCCGGCGTGGTCTTTCGCCTTGGTCTCGTCGTACAGCCTCTGCAGCCCAGGATGATAGCGCGGCGCCAGATGTGCGGCTTCGATCAGGATCGTCTGCAGATGGGCGTTGCGCTTCTTCGACAGCGGCTGCCGGTAGCGCTTGCCGGCCGATTCCTGCAGCGGAGTCACTAGGTCTTCGACCGCCTGAATTAGTTCTATCAAGCAATTGTATTGGAGAACGTTTTGGCGCATCATGGGGCATCGCGCGCCGTCCGCTTTCCGTTCCCGTTAAGCCGAAGGATCTTGCTCGTATCGAGAAGCTGCTGCGGTCCGGCGTGCAGCAGGTGCGTGTCGTCTCGCGCGCCCTGGCTCTCCGCCATCTGGCCCGCGGGGCCACGGCGCCGCGAGTGGCGGAGGGACTGCCTCTGAGCGCGAAAGCGGTTCGTGAGATCGCTCACCGTTACAGCAGTGGCGGCCTGGACCGCGCTCTCTACGACCGGCAACGGCCCGGCGCCAAGCCGTTATTGGACGTTGTTCCTCGCGACGCCAGTGTCCTGGAAAGGGACGCTGCAACAGTATGTTGGCCGGTTGCACCGCGCACACCACAACAAGAGAGAGGTGCGGGCCTACGACTACGTGGACGCGCAAGTGCCAATGCTGGCACGCATGTTCAAGAAGCGGCTCGCAGGCTATGACGCGAACGGATACTCCCTGGCGTCTACTGCTGCTCAATCCGCGCCGCCACTCACGAGTGAACACACTCCGGAATTGCCAGGTAGGCCGCGTGCGGACTGCTCATGGTCGTCGAGTCGTTCCGAAGTCGGCGCCGTCTTCCCACGCCTGGCGCCTCCACACCTCGAACGTGAGCCGCGCGGCGCGGAGGTGCGTTTGGTGTCTGTTTGGTGTCTATGACATCTGGCCGCCAAAGAGAATCGTGTCCTCCTCCGAGAATCCTGAGGCAAACAAGAATCCCTGCGGGAAGAGGAACATGCGGCCAGGATTCTGTCTTTACAATCACTCAGGAAAAGAACGCGCCTCGAATCCCTCCCTCTCCGCCAGACCCTCCCCATCGTTTTTCATCCGCCCCTTCTCCCCGCTCTACGCGGACGGAGTCCCCCGGCCGGCATCCTCTTCCGCCTCCATCACGTTCACCAGGTTGTTAATCTTGCCCAGAGCCCAGCGCAGCCCCTCGCCATCGAATTCCGCCGCCAGTATCAACCGCGACACGCCGGGCCGCCGCCGGTCCGGCGCCACCGCCAGCGTCTCGATGTTGGAGCCCATGGCGGAGATGATCCCCACGACGCGCGCCAGCGCCCCGGGCTTGTTCTCCAGCGTCACGCGAACCTGCCTCAGCATCGGCGCCCGCTACTCCTCCAGCCGCTTCTCGGCCAGCCCGCGCAGCGGCACTTTGTGGCGGGCGGCGTAAGCCTGCGCGATGCGGCTCAACTGCTCCCGCCAAGCCGTCAGGCCGATGCTCCGCTCAGGCGCTTCCATGTAGCCGAGGTCCGCCGTGCGGTCGGCCCAGTGGTCCTTGCTGTCGTCCAGGACTTGCACGAAAGTCCTGCCTCCGGATGACATGCCTTTCGGCCAGCGGCTCTTCTCAAAGACGGTGCGGAGGTTCGTCCACACCGCCTCGCCGTCCTCCTGCACGCGGGCGATCAGGTTGTGCGCTTCCACCAGGTGGGACGCCGCCTGGGCCGGGTCGCCGCGCCGCGCGTTCTCCTCGGCGCGCTGCAAAGCCCGCTCGGCGCCGGTCATCGCCGCCAAAAGCCGCCAGTGATGCCCGACGAATCGCGCCAGAGCATGGAACACTTCCAGGTTGTACCGGTTCCGGTCCGCGCGCAGCATGTTGTCGAGCAGGGCGTGCTGCAACTGGTCGTTTTCGATCCTCCAGCCGGCCGCATCCGCGAGATACGGCCGGGTGCGCGCGGCATAGCGCGGCTGCACCGCCAGCGTCACCGCCTCCGGCAGCGCCGGCGCCGGCAGGGTCAGGTCGTGCCGCGCCGTGCCGATCCCCTTGCCCTCCGAGTTGCCGTAGCCGGGCCCGCGCACGCGCGAAACCACCCGGTCCCAACTCCGCTGCCAGGCGCGGGCCTGCTGCTGCATCGTCCGGTACACGTCCACCATGCCGGTGACTCCCGGACCGTAATACACCTGCATGAACTCGACGGCATGCTGCTCCGGGCCCGGCACGCCGCGCTGCCACGCCCAGCGCGCCACCGCGCTCCAGCCCAGCCAGAACGTCTCGTCGTGCAGGCCCGAATCGTCCCACGCCGCCCCGAACGCGCCGATCGGGTTCATGCCCAGCACCCGGCTGCCGCGCGCCATCGTCGTGTAAGTCTGGTTGATCCTGCCCGCCGTGAACACTTCCTCGAACTCGCCCAGACGGGCGTCCGACGCCAGGCTTTCAATCGGCAGGTGGTCCGGAAACAGGAACTCCGCTCCCTGCGTCGACACGTACAGTAACTGCCGCATCCCCTTGCGCATCTCCACCGGAACGAAGCTGTCGTCGCCCACTACGCCGTCAATGACTCCTGATGGAATCTTCTCCAGATCCTTCGCCAGCAGCGGATACTCCAGCCACGCCAGCATTCTTCTGCCTTTCGCCGCCAGGTGGTCGTGGGCGCGCCGCGCAAACTCCGCCCACAGCGCGCTCCGGTTTTCCGGCGTGTAGGGCTGCTTGCAGTTCGCGCCGATGCCGGCATAGTAGACCTCATCGGTGGAAACGAAGAAGTAGTCGATGCCCTTCGTCGCGGCGATCAGGTCGTCGTACATCTGGAAGATGAGCTTGTAGGTGTCCTCCAGGCAGAGGCACGACTGGTAGTTGTTGCCGTCGGCCTTCAGATGCGTGAACCGCGGGTGCTTCAGCACATAGGCCATGTGCGCGGGCGCCTGCACCACCGGCACAACTTGAATGAAGCGCTCCAGCCCGTAGTTCACCACCTCCTGCAGTTCGGCCGGGGTGAGCGCACCCGGCGCGCCGATCTCCGGGTTCGACGGATAGGCGAACTTGTCCTCCAGTTCGAAGCCGATCATGTTGGCCTTGAACCGCGCCGCCCAGTCCAGATAGCGCTTCATCGTCGCCATCCGGTTCTGATGGTGCTTGGTGTCCCAGTGCAGAAACCGCAGCGCGAGTTGCGGCCAATCCTCGATCTCGCACTCCGGCGCCACAATGCGGCCGCGCGGGCCCTGCCTGGCCAGTTGCACCAGCGTCTGCACGCCGTAAAACAGGCCCGCATCCCCATTGCCGGTGATCTCGATCACGTCCGGCGCGATCCGCAGCCGGTAGGCCTGCGCGCGCACTTCCGCCGGAACGTCCGCCACAGCGCCGGCCGAGGTCCGCAGGCGGATGACGCTCCGTGCTGCCCCGCCCGTCCTATTGAGTTCCAGCCCGTGAAAGCTCTTCAAATCGTCCGCCAGCCAGCGGGCGGAGATGTGATCGGCGGAGTCGATCGTCCAGCCTTCGTCCAGGTTGACGTCGCCGGCCCGCAGCGCCACCCGCTGCGGCGCCGGCGCCACGGCGTGACCCCGCAGGAACAGCGGCGTGGGCGCAGGCAGCGGCACGGCCGGAGCCGCCAGAAGAAGAGCGATCACTGAACTCAACATTGCTGTCCTCCACCTCGAACCGGCGCCGCCCGGAACGGGCCCGCCTGCTCAAGTAAGCTCCAATGCTCTACTAATTCAGCCAAGCCGCTTCCTCAGCCGTGCCGGCCTCACTGCACGTTCTCCTGCGGGTCCGGCCGTTCGCGCCCGGCCACTTCCACCAGCCCGGCAATGTCCCCCAGGCTGTCGTAGACCGGGGCCAGCACCGACGTCATCCCCGGCGTCCGCCTCACGATGATCCGCTTGCCCTCGGCCTGCACCTGCTTCATCTCCGCCGGCATCTCCTGCTGCAGCGCGCCCCACGGCCAGAACTGGCTCATCTCGTGCACGTTTCGGATCACCACCTGCACCCGCGGCGGCGTGGACGCTACCGGCATCCACAGGTTCACGTCGCACGGCGAATCGCACAATCGCGCCAGCCGCAGCAGCGTCTTCTTCGTCGCCAGGAAAGCCTCGTGGTTCACTTCGTAGTTGTCCGACGCCGCCCACGGCTCCACCGGTTTCGGGTCCAGCATCGCGGCCACTGACCGCGGCGTCTGAATGCGCCGCGCCACATCCCCGTCCACCATCACCGATGCGATGCGGGCGACTTCGTCCAAACGCCCCGCGGCGGGGCTCTGCGCCACCGCCTCCGCCGCCAGCCACAGCGGCAACAGCACGGTTCGGGCTCTCATGGCCGCACCTCCTTCGCCAGGTTCAGAATGTAGCCGCGCACCCGCCCCCAGGCCGCCGCGTCCAACGCCTGATCGAAGCGCGGGTCCTTGGACTCGGCCTCGCCGATGGAGAGGTTCGACCACCCCAGCGGATCGCTGTCGGCCAGCTTCGGCCGGGGCGAACGCCAGTCCTCCACCCGCGTGCCGTTGAAGCGCTGCGCCGCCCCCGCCCGCAGCGTGGCCGGCGGAACGCGCGATTGGAACGAATTGAGCAGCGCCAGGTCCTGCAGCATGTTGCGCTGGAGCTTCAGCCGCACCGAAGGCAACGGCCCCTCCACGCCGAAACGGTCTCCCGGATAGACGATGGTCTCGCCGCCGCCGCCGAGGTTGAACCACGGATCGCGCCCCGGCAGCACGGTCTGCCAGCGCACGAAGCCGTCCACCCCCAGCATCCAGCACCGCAGCGCGTCCACCGCCATGCGCGAGGCCGGCTCCTCCACCGTGGGCGTTCCGCCGTAGGTCCACACGATGTCGCCGCGCTGCTTGAGCACGGCGGCGTTCTCCGCGTACCAGCCGAACATGCCCCCGCCGCACACCCAGAAGTTGATGATGCCCGCCAGCTCTTTGAACTGGCGCTCCATCTGCCAGCTCACATCGGCGCGAAACACCCACCGCACCGGCGAGCTCGAAGGAAAGGCCAGGCGCATCAGCCGGGCGTACTCGGCAAAGTACGGCATGTCGCCGGGGAAGCGCGTCTCGTCCCCGTCCCAGTCGAAGGCCTTGTAGCGTTTCTTGTGGTTGAAGAACAGCTCGAAGTTCGTGCGCGTCCAGCCCTTCTGCCGGAAGTGCGCCTCCAGCTCTTTCATCACGTTGACGAACTCGCGCTCGTAGCCGGGCTCGCCCCACCACAGGTAGGACGCGGGCCACTCCGGGTTCACCGGCAGGTAGACGAACGGAATCGGCCGCGCGCCGCGCCGCGTGGAGGCGAAGGCCGAGCCGTCCAGCAGCGGACCGTAATGCCGGTCGTACAGGCTCCAGTCGCTCACGCGCTTCGTCTTGCCCCAGCCTTCCAGCCGCGGCGCAAACTCCGGCCCCACCTTGCCGCCGTGACCGTAGCCCAGTTGATGGTACACGCCGCGATGCTCGTAGAGAATCCGGTGGTAGGCGTGAATCAGGCCGAAGAATTCATCGCTGAGATAGAACCGGCTGCCCAGGCGCTGGACCAGCGAGGGGTACTGCGCCGCCAGCCACGAGGTGCCGTAGGAGTTGTGATCCATCACCACGGCATCGTCGCCCGGCACCACCGCGTCCAGCACGCGCACCTCCACCTCGGCCCGGGACGCGCTCCCGCCGGACTCCACGGCCACCGCCACCTGGTACCGTCCGGGCCGCGCCTCCGCCGGCACCCAGATGTCCAGCCAGTACGACTGCACGGTCTGCTTTTCGATCCGGTTGTCCGGCTGCGGCATCCGCGCCTCGTGCGGCGTTTGCGCCGGCACCAGGGCGTCGGGAACGTACTTCTTACTGGCCGGCAGGAAGTGGTACCACTCGCGGAACAGGTCCGCCGCCAGGGGACTCTTCACGTCCAGCCGGTACGCGCCGCCCTCGGGCAGGGAAACCACAATGCGGCAGGACACGTAGGCCGCGCGCGGCGCTTCCAGCGTGATCGACCGGGCGGCCTCCACACCGCTGCCGCGGTCCCGTTCGACAACCGCCCCGAACGGATCCACGCGAATATGCTCCGGCAGCAGCTTGACGTCGGCCGCGGCCGCGCTCAGGGCAATGGAGTACAGCAGGATTTGACGGAATCTCATGGCGATCCTTTTCACCCGCACCAGCGGTGCACGAATAATAACAGCGCCTTGGCGGCCGCCACCACGGTGTCGAGTTCCACGTACTCGTCCGCGCCGTGCGTATTGCCTCCGCGCGCGCCCCAAAGCACCGCGGGGATGCCGAACTCCTCGCTGAAGACGAACATGTCGCACGGCCCTTCGATGCCGGCGATGGGCGGCGCCGTGCCCAGCACCGCCGCGGCGCAGCCGGCCAGCTCCTGCACCAGCGCGTGCTCCACGGGAATCGCCGAGCCCGGCAGCCACTTCAGCGGGAATTCGACGTTTGGAAGTGTCGGGAAGAGATCCGGGCGTTCGCCCACCACGCTCTCCAGCCAGCTCCGGAATTGCGCATCGATCAGGTTCTTGTCTTCCCCCGGCATGGTCTGCCAGAACAGCTCCACCCGGCACACCCCCGCCGTGGCCATCGGTTCGCCCATGCCCCACGGCCCGGAGTGAATCTTCAGCACGGACGCCGGCACCGGATTGTCGAGGTGCGCGTAGAGTGCGTGGCCCGGCGCGGTGGCCTTGCGCAGCGCCGCGAAAGCCGGCAATTGGGACAGGAACCATGCCACTTGCGCGGCGATCCCGACATCCATCGCTTCCGATAGGACGCCGCCGTTGGGCACCTGGAAAGTAATGTCCACCGTCCGTCCGCCCCTCTGCGCCGGGCAGACGCGAAGGAAGGAGGGCTCCGAGATCACCGCCGCGTCGGCGGTGTAGCCGCGCAGGCGCCCCGCCAGCGTACCGTTGACGCCGCCGAACTCCTCATCCACCACCGACTCCACTGTCAGCGCGCCCCTCAGCGGCAGCCCCAGGTCCCGCACGGCCCGAGCCACCAGCAGGTTCACCGCGATCCCGGCCTTCATGTCGTTGGAGCCGCGCCCGTACAGGCGCCCGGCTTCGATCTCGGCGCCGAACGGGTCGCGCGTCCACGGCAGCGTCCCGCTCGGCACGGTGTCCACGTGCCCGGAGAGAATCAGTGACCGCCCGCCGTCCCCGCCGCACAGGCGCCCGGCCACGTTGGGCCGGCCCTCATACCTGCGGTCGGGCCGGTACAGCGGATGCTCCTTCAGTCCGGCCACCGCGTCCGGCTCGTAGACGTCCGTCGCGTAGCCCCACTCTTCCAGCCGTTCCGCGCAGTATCGCTGGCAGGCCCCCTCGTCACCCGCAGGCGGCGAGTTCTCCGAGGGCGTTTGCACCAGCCGGGCCAGCATGCCGACCAGGTCGTCGCGGCTGGAATCCACGTATTGCAGCAGTTCCTTTTCGATCCCCGTGTCAGTCTGCATTCGAGAAACCCTTCATCCAACCCGCACAGCCCGCTCGGCGCCGGCCGGCCCCCCTTCATTACATTGGCCGGCTCGCTGTAGCTCGAGGCAGCCCAGCACGCCGCCGTTCTCGCTATCGCACGTGCCGGGGCGGTGTTGCCTGCCGGGATCTGCCGCGCGAGACGGGATAGGATCGCCAGTCGGCAGCGCACCAAGCCGCCTCGCGGCGGGTCGCGCCGGAAGTGCTGGGCTTCACGCAACCCGGATTGCTGACGGCCAGTCATTTGCTCCATAGCCGAAAAGTGGGAACGGTCTGGCCGCCAGCGCAGTGCGCCTGCGAGTGGGGTCCGTCGGCTGAATGGGGTGGGGGCCGGAGCCCCCGCCCCGCCCCTCGCTCAAAAGCTCAGCCGGAGGGAGAACTGAATGGTACGAGGGTCGTTGATCTGGATCGACAGGTCCTGAAGGCCCGTGGTGGTATTGGGGTTCGCGTTGTTGGGGTGGTTGAACGCGTTGAAGAAATCCGCGGTAAAGCGGAGTTTCATGCGCTCAGTCAGTGTGAAGTTCTTGAAGGCCGAAATATCCGCGTTCCAGGCGCCCGGGCCTTTGTAGAAGGCACGGGAGTTCCAGCTCACCGTCTCCGTGATGCTGGTGTTGCGGACGGTCCCGTTGGCCAGCACCTGCGGAAGCTGGTTGGAGAAGTTGCTGCCCACCGGGTGCATGATGCGTTTCGATCTGTCCAGCGGAATCAGCGCCTGCAGTGCCGCCTGGTCGACGTTCGTCGCCAGCGTGGGCGTGAAATCGCCCGCGAACCACAGCCGCTGCGAGCGCCCGCCGTAGGTCAGATTGAGCCGCTGCTCTTCCGACAGCGACGGGTTGCCGAAAAGGTACTCTGTCGGGGTGACGCCCATCCAGTAACCGGAACGCCATTCGCCGATCGCCGCCACCTGCCAGCCGCCGATGAAGGCGTCGGCAAGACGGCTGGCGCCCGAACCGAATTTGCGGCCCTTGCCGAAGGGCAGATCGTAGATGCCGTTCCACCGCATGTGGTGCGCCGGGATATTGGTGGAGTTCTGGTAGCCGAGCCGCAGGCGCTGGTCATAGTCCAGGTTGCCGCCGCCGAGAAGCTGGATGTTCTCGGGCACCTGGAACACCCCGTTGGTCGAGTTGATGGCGCCGCCTCCGGACGTGAATCCGCTGGCGTCGGAGGTGGTCAGGGCGCGGGTGAAGACATAGAACCACTGCAGCGCCAGGCCGTTCGCGTAACGGCGTTCCACTTCGGCCTGGAACGAGTTGTTGTTGGCGAATCCGGTCTTGTTGGTGGCGTTGTTGAGGTTCCAGTCCTTGTTGATGCGGAGCTCGTCCCGGTTGCCGGGCGGGGCGAGCTTCGTGCGGGCGACATAGTTGTACTCCGCTTCGCGGGAGCCCACGCTGAACTTCTGCTCCAGCCCCGTGCTGTGGGTGCCGATGTAGCTGAGCCGGAGCGAGGTCATGTTCATGATCTCGCGCTCGATGGTGAAGTGCCACGTCTGCGCGCGCCCGTCGCGCCAGTTGTTGGCGTCCATCGGCACCATGCCGCGCGCCGAGGAGGGCAACTGGACGATGCCGCTGGTGTTGATCGACGCCTTGCCGATGAAGAAATTCGGGCTGGGCGTGGTGCGCACCCCGTAGCTGCCCGTGCCGTCCAGGGTGGCGATCGGATTCTCGTAGCGCAGGTTCAGCGGCGGGTTCGTCCGCGAGGCCTGCAGAATCTGGGACAGCGGCATGGTCCAGAAGTACTCGCCGTAGCTGCCCCGGACGACGGTCTTCGGCGTCAGCTTGTAGGCGAAGCCGACGCGCGGGCCGAAGTTGTTGTTGTCCGCCGGAACCAGGTTGCCCGGCATGCCGATCGATTCCGCCGTGGTCCAGGTGAGGCCGCGCAGCTTCCAGCTTTCCAGCAGCGAGGCAGGCAGGCCGGGGAGCTGTTCCATCGGGACGTTGAACGGGGTCACCACTTGGAAGACACTGCCCAGCGTGTTCAGATCCACGTTCACCAGCCGGTTGAACTTCTCGGTGTAGGGCGTCCACTTGTCGTAGCGCAGGCCCAGGTTCAAGGTGAGGCGCGGGCTGACCTTCCAGGTGTCCTGGACGTAGGCCCCCATCTCCTTCTGGCGGAAATAGAAGTAGCCGCGGTTGTACTGCGCTGAATAGTAGTTCGCCAGGCCCAGCGCCATGGTGGCGAAACCATCGCCGGTGAAGGCCACCGCGCTGTCGCTGTCCGGATCGTACTGCGAGGTCCAGTCCGGGCCGAAGTCGTGTTCGCCCATGGCCTGCTGCAACTCTCTCACGTTGTTCTGCTCCTGCCGGTACTGGCCGCCGAACATCAGCGTGTGCGCACCCTTCACCCACGTGAAGTTGGGTTGGAAGATGTAGGCGGTGAGCATCTCGTCCTTGCGGTTGTCCGCATCCCAAGTGAAGTACGTGTTCCAGTCGTTGTCGGCATGCGAGTACATCGTCGGCCACCCGCCCTCGCCAAACGGGTTGGGCAGGCCGAGCTGCTTCGCCCACTCCGTGCTGTCCGCCATCGTGCCGGAGCTCTTCGGCGAGCGGTGCACGGCGAACATCGTCTCGCTGATGAAGCTCGGCGTGAATGTGTGCGTGAAGCGCAGCGAGGCGTTGTAAACGTCCGCGTTGGAGCGGCTGGTCCCGTAGCCGTTCGTGATATCGGTGCGCGGGCCGCCGTAGCGCCCGCCCAACTGCTGGAAGACGTTCTTCGAGTGGGTGAAGCGCCCGGTGAGAATGTTCTTCTCGTTGAAGTTGTGGTCGCCCCGGATGGTCAGATTGTTGATGTTGGTTCTGACCGGATAGTATTCCTGCAGGTTGTAGCCGATGTAGGGGCTCGTGCTGTTGGTCGGAGCGTGCGTGACGCCCTTCATCGTGTTCAGGAAGGGGCTGATGCGGGAAGTGGGAATCTTGTTGCCGCTGAAGGGCGTGCGGGTTCCGTTTGCGCTGGTGGTCAGCGGGTCGTAGATCGTATACAACTGCGAGTTGCTGCTGATGGCCCCGGAGAAGTCGCCCGACCACAGGGCGTCGGTCGGGACCGTGTCCTCGTAGTAGGTCTTCTGACGCTGCCGCAGCCCTTCGTAGGCGGCAAACCAGAAGCTCTTGTTGCGGCCGTCGTACAGCTTGGGCAGCACCACCGGTCCGCCCATCGAAACGCCGAATTCGTTGCGGGCAAGGAACGCGGCCGTGTTGCCGTCCTGCCGCTTGCGGGCCAGCAGCCCGCCCCCGTTGTTCCGGAAGGTCTCGAACAATGACCCGTGCAGTTGGTTGGTGCCCCCTTTCGTCACCAGGGTGATCGTCGCCGGCCGGGAATACTGGGCGCCCGACCCGACCGTCTCAATGCGGAACTCCTGCACCGTGTCCATGCCGGGCTGCACGCGGGACATGCCGCCCCCGAAACGGTCCACCAGGGAAACGCCGTCCAGCGTCATCTCGGCCGAGCCCACCTTCATGCCGTTGATGCGTGGGTTGCCCCCGCCTTCCACGCCGGGCGTGAGGTCGAACAGATTCGTCACCGAGCGGCCATTCAAGGGCAACTGCTGGATGCGAACGTTGTCCTTGACGCTGCTGACTTCGGAGCTTTCCGTCGTGATCACCGGCGCCGCCGCTGTCACTTCCACCACTGCCTCGATACTGCCCACCTGCAGCCTCGGCTCGACAGCGGCCGTCTGGCCGGCCACCAGCGTCAGGCTCCCTTTCCATTCCTTGAAACCCTTCGCCTGCGCCACCAGGACGTAGTCGCCGGGCGGCAGCCCGGTGAACACGAAAAGCCCGAGTTCGTTGCTCGGAGCCTCGCGCATCGTGTTCGTCGCCACCTGTGTCAGGACGAGTTTCACGCCCGGCACCGCCGCGCTCGCGGCATCATATACAGTGCCGCGCACTACGCCCGTGCCCCCGGTTTGGGCGTGCGCGGCGACGATTGTCGTTAACAGCAGTGCCGCGATTTGCAGCACGCAGCGGGAACGCACATAGTCTGACTCTCTCATATCCTCTGCTCCTACTTCCGAACTCGAGATTCACTGTGACCCGTGTCGCAAATCAGCTCGTGGGCTAGGCCACGCGCCGAACCTATCGCGCCGAGAAGCGCGCCTTCTTCGCCCAAAACCGACCGCTCAATGCGCACGGGCCAGGGAATCACACGCCTGACGACATCCCGGATCTGCTCCGTGACCAGATCGAAGAGCTCTCCGTTCAACACGATCAACTCCGGATCGATCACCGCAACCAGGTCCGCCGCGGCAAGCCCCAGGTGGCTTGCCAGATCTTCCACGATTCCGGCCGCCGCCGGATCGTCCAGCCCGAGCGAATCCGGCGGCTCGCCGTTTGTCTCGCCGCCGCCCGATAACGCCGCCTGCACCGCTTCGTTCGCCCTCACCAGCCGGACTCGCTCGCGCAACCGGTCGCTGCCGATCATCAGTTCCAGGTATCCGCGGTCGCTCAGTTCCCCCGCCGCCGCTTCCCGGCCGAACACCATGTGCCCGATCTCTCCGGCCGCCCAATGGTTCCCTTGAAACAGCTTGCCCCCCAGCACCAACCCCGCTCCAACGCCCGTGGTCAGCCGGATCAGGACAAAGTTCTGAACACCCTGGCAGGCGCCAAAGTGCATCTCTCCCAGCGCCGCCAGGTTCACGTCGTTCTCCACGTGCACCGGAACGCGGAAAATCCGCCGCAGGTACTCCCCCACCCCCACGTTCCGCCAGTGGAAGACGTTGCCCGCCTCCAGCACCGCTCCCGAATGCACATCCACCCGGCCCGGCGCCGCAACCACCATCGTCTTCAACTTCTGCTTCCGGCCTCGCCCCCGCCCGGTCACCGTCTTGCAGGTCTCCGCTATCGTCGCCAGGATCTCTTCCGCCCCGCGCTCCGGCCGGATCCGCGCGTCTTCCCGGTCCAGGATCGTCCCGTCCATGTCCGCCATCCGCACCCGGACCTTCGACGCGCAGATCTCCACTCCGATCACGTTGCCGCAGCCCGGCTCGAACCGCAGCAGCCTCGATGGCTTTCCGCCGCGCTCGTCCGGCTCCCCCTCGCCCGCCTCCGCCACCAGCCCCCGGCTCAGCAGATCCGCCACCTGGCTGGACACCGTGGGCTTCGTCAGTCCGCTCAGCCTCGACAGATCGGCCCTCGAAACCGGCCCCTTGCTCCTGATCAGATCCAGCAGCAGCGCCCCGTTCAGCCTCCGCATGGCCGATGCGCCCATCCGTCCCGCGTCGCGATGTCTCCCGGTCGCTGCCATGGCTAGATAAGTTTGGAAACCTTCCTTACTAAAAAATCTAAGCACCCTTCTCTCGCCGCGTCAAGGAGAAAAACGCCCCCTCTGCGTCAACTCGCCGGACCGCCTGTGGACGCCCCGTCGCCGCCCTGCCCCCGCCCCCGCCCGCCCGGCGCCGCGCCGGCCTCAACCTCCAGCCTCAACCTCCGGCCTTGCCCTGCCGCGGCTTTGCGCGTAGCATGTTTGTTAATCTTGTTTCCTAACCCCGGATCGCAACGCAGGGCCCCCCAACGCCGGGTCCACAAGGACGCGCTGACATGATGCTCGCCGTTTGTTGTCTCCTCGCTTTGGCCGGCCGGCCGTATGAAGACCGCACCTTCCAGAGCCGCGTCTTCGGCCAGCAGCGCTACTACCGTCTCTTCCTGCCCTCGGACTACGACCAGGGCTCGCGCCGCTACCCCGTCATCTACTACTTCCACGGCCACAGTGATCGCTACACCCTCGAAAAGTACGACGACGGCAAGGACACCGTGCCGAACATCGCCCGCTTCGTCGCCGCCAACCCGGTCATCGTCGTCGCCGTGGACGGCTACGTCCCCGAGCACTACACCGGCTTCTACGGCGGCGCGCCCTACGACGCCATGAGCGGCGGCGGCGCCTACGACTTCGGCGCCTACTTTCAGGAATTGGTCGCCCACATCGACGGCACTTTGCGCACCCTCGCCACGCGCCGCTACCGCGCCACCTCCGGCCTCAGCATGGGCGGCTACATGAGCCTCTTCCTCAGCGCCCGCTACCCCGGCCTGATCGGCAGCGCTTCCGCCTTCAACCCCAGCCACGAGCTCTTCGCCGGCGAGCAGGGACGCCGCGTCCTGTGGCGCCTGAAGGACCAGATCCCCAACCACGAGTCCAGCATGGTGCGCCTCGTACGCGCCAGCGGCGACTACATCAGCCAGTACCACGAAGAGCTGCGCGCCGCCTACGCCGCCTCTCCCGTCGACTTCGAGTTCCGCCAGGACGAGTACCACCGGCACTGGGCCACCTCCATCGGCGAGACGTTCGCCTTCCACCGCCGGGCGTTCGCCAACCCGTCGCTCGACAAGCTGCCGGAGGAGTGGACCTACTCCAGTGCCTATCGCGCCTTCGAGACGCGCGGCTACCGCGTGACCGTTGACGCGCCCGATGCCGCCATCGTCACCCTGCGCCACATGCGCCAGGGCGGTTTCACCGTCTCCACGCAGCGCTGGACGCCCGACGGCCCCCCGGCTTCCTGCCGCGGCCTGCAAGTGGTCACCGCCCCCGTCTACCGCGCGGCCGGCCGCTACGCCGTCCTCGACCATCCACTCGCCGGCGGCGTGACGCGCCACACCGAGGCTGTGGCCGACGCCCAGGGGCGCCTCACCGTCAACACCGGCTGCGACGGCCGCGTCTTCAGCTTCGCCGGCGCCGGCACCGGCGCCCAGCCTCCCGTCATGCTGCCCTGGTCCGCGCGCGGCGTCTGGCGCGTACGTCCCGGTCAGGTGCTGGAGGCGCCCGTGCGGCTCTACAACCCTCGCGGCCAGCCGCTGGAAGATCTGCGCGTCGAGCTGAGCTCCGACTACCCGACGGTGGAGATCCTCACCCCGCGGGCCAGCATATCGAGCCTCGCCTCCGGCGCCGTGGCCGACCTCAGCCGGTCCTTCCGCGTCCGCTTCACCGCCGGCTCCGGAGACTTCGCGCGCGTCCGCCTGCGCTTGAAGGTCACTTACGACGGCTACATCACCCGCACCGGCGACATCGACGTCCTCGTGGCGCCCGATCGCATGGACCCGCCCGCCGAAATCATCGTCCTCGACGGCCGCACCCACGCCTTCCGCTGCTTCCGCCAGAAAGGCAACCAGGGCGGTGGCTTCACCGTGGAACGCACCGTCACGGAAGGCAAGGGCAACGGCAACGGAATCCTCGAGCCCGGTGAAGAGGCCACCTTCTGGGTCCGCCTCAAGCAAGGCCTCGATCCCTTCGACAAGGACAACTGGCACCGCGCCAAGGTGTACTCCGACTCTCCGCTGCTGTCCGAGATCGCCGACATCCAGGAAGAGAAGCAGCGCGAATGGACCGGCGCCCGCAACCGCACCAGCCTCGTCCACCTCTCGCCCGAGGCTGCCGGCCGCGACATCCGCCTGGTCCTCGACCGCGAATCGTGGAGCTTCCATTTCACCCCCGACGTGCGCTACGGCGTCGAGCCGCTCTACCAGGCCTTCCAACTCCACCGCCACCACCTGTTCGACTACACCCTGAAGGTCCCCGGGAAATGAGGCGCCACTTCATGCGCGCCGCCCTGCTGTTCGTCGCCGCCGCGCTTGGCCTCCCTTGCGCCCGGACCCCGGCCGTGGAGGGCGTGGTCCTCAGCAACGACGCCTGGCCCCGGGCGGCGAATCTCCAACAGTGCACCTCCGAGGTCATCCGCATCTCCGGCCTGGAACAAGTCTCCGAAGCGGCGCAGGGCCAGGCCTGCTTTGAATGGCTGCGGCTTTTCTCGTGAATGGCCGTCGGCGGGATGATCCAGGCCTATGAGGGTCCGCCCGGCTAAGGCGGCGTCAAGAAATAAAGGTAGCAACTGAGTTTAGTGCGTGGAAGGGTGAATGGTGTAATTCCATTCGCCGTGAAACTTGGCCTGTTGCAGGTTCACTCGCCTGATTTCCTCATTCGTCACCTTCCTGCCAGTCGGATATTTCCGACGATC